>JAUVYN010000048.1 GCA_030603065.1 Pseudomonas sp. | reverse complement strand
AGGTGTACCTCGTCCGGGCCGTCGGCGATGCGCAGCGCTCGCGCAGCGATCCACAAATCCGCGAGCGGCGTGTCCGGAGTCAGTCCCATTGCACCGAATACCTGCATGGATCGGTCAACGACGTTGCCCAGCATCTGCGGGACCACCGCCTTGATCATTGAAATCTCCCGACGCGCCTTGCGTGCCCCAACCTCGTCGATCATCCAGGCAGTCTTGAGAACCAGCAGACGGGCCTGCTCGATTTCCATGCGCGAGCGGGCAATCCACTCGGAAATGCTGCCATGCTGATGCAGATAGCGCCCAAAGGTGCGGCGCTCCTGAGCACGGTCCACCATCAGCTCCAGCGCCAGCTCCGCCATGCCGATCGCACGCATGCAATGGTGCACCCGGCCCGGCCCAAGCCGCGCCTGGGCCATCATGAACCCGTCGCCTTCCTTACCGAGGATGCTGGATGTCGGTACCCGGACGTTACGGAATACCAGCTCGCTGTGGCCTTCCGGCGCAACGTGGTGCATGACCGGGATGTTGCGCACAAGCTCCACGCCAGGCGTATCGAACGGCACGATCACCATACTTTGCTGGCGATGGGCGTCAGCGTCCGGATCGGTTTTCCCCATCACGATCAGAAAGGCACAGCGCGGGTGAGAAGCGTTGGTGATGAACCATTTGCGGCCGTTGATGACATAGTCATCACCGTCACGGCGGATCAGTGTCTGGATATTGCTTGCGTCGGACGAGGCGACGTCCGGCTCGGTCATGGCGAAGGCCGAGCGGATACTGCCGTCGAGCAGCGGTAGCAGAAAGCGCTCGCGCTGCTCAGGGGTGGCAAACATATGCAGCAATTCCATGTTGCCGGTATCCGGTGCGTTGCAGTTGAATACCTCTGATGCCCAGCTGACCCGGCCCATGGCCTCAGCGAGCGGCGCGTATTCGAGATTGGTCAGGCGGGTGCCGGGTTCATCGTCATGCAGGGACGGCAGAAACAGATTCCATAGGCCCTCTTCTCGGGCAAGGGTTTTAAGATCGTCCATGAACGAGACTGGATATTGCCCGGCGGCCACCTCCTGATGCCAGGACGCGATACGCGGTACGATGTGTTCGTGCATGAACCGTTCGACCCGTTGGAGCATGTTGCGCGATCGGTCAGAATAGGCAAAGTTCATGGTAGTGACCTCCGTAGGTAAGGTGTCGCCAGTGCCGCTTATCGCTGCAGCTGCAGGGGGAACAACCTCAGGCTATGCTGATTGCCTGGAAACGGAAAGCTTGCTGGAGGAACTGAATCAGGTGGATTGACCGAATCGATCGAGGAATTGATTTCGGTCAAAATCCGCGGCTTCGCGGCTAGCTAAATTTCACATAGAGAAAAGCTATCTGCAATTTAGGTGAAATTTATTTTAGATATCCTTTACGAGCCACTAGTATAACCCTCGACTTCCAACCCACAGACTCAACAAGGAGTTTTTAATGTCCGTCATCAATACGCAGATCAAACCGTTCAAGGCGCAGGCGTTCAAGAATGGTGAATTCCTCGAAGTGACCGATGCCGACGTGAAAGGCAAGTGGGCCGTATTCTTCTTCTATCCCGCTGACTTCACCTTCGTTTGCCCGACCGAGCTGGGCGACGTTGCCGATTACTACGACGAGTTCCAGAAGCTGGGCGTAGAGATCTATTCGGTCTCCACCGACACCCACTTCACCCACAAGGCGTGGCACGACAGCTCCGAGACCATCGGCAAGATCAAGTACACCATGATCGGCGACCCGACCGGCGCACTGACCCGCAACTTCGACAACATGCGCGAAGATATGGGTCTGGCTGACCGCGGTACCTTCATCGTCGACCCGGACGGCATCATCCAGGCCGTCGAAGTGACTGCAGAAGGCATCGGCCGTAACGCTGCCGACCTGCTGCGCAAGGTCAAGGCTGCCCAGTACGTTGCTGCCCACCCCGGCGAAGTCTGCCCGGCCAAGTGGGAAGAAGGCGCAGCCACTCTGGCTCCGTCGCTGGACCTGGTAGGCAAGATCTAAGTAGTAAACGCAACCCGGCCCGCCGTGACGCTCCGCGTTCGGTTTGGCGGGCCGGGTTTTTTTCGCCCGGAATTTTACCTATCCAGACTTACCCTTAGCGCGAGGACACGCACATGTTGGATGCGAATCTGAAGAAGCAGCTGGACACGTACCTGCAGAATATCGTTAACCCGATAGAAGTGACCGTGTCCGTCGACGACAGCCCCAAGGGCAAGGAACTTTACGAGCTCGCGGCAGAAATTGCCGATATGTCGGGCAAGATTTCCCTGCGCGAAGCGCAGGACCAGCGCACCCCGAGCATGGGTGTGACCGTCCCGGGTGAAGAGCCTCGCGTGAAATTCGCCGGCATTCCCATGGGCCACGAATTCACCTCACTGGTACTGGCCCTGCTCCAGGCCGGCGGGCATCCTTCCAAGGCCGATGCTGCTCTGCAGGAGCAGATCCGTAATCTGGAAGGCGAATATCACTTCGAAACCTACATTTCGCTGTCCTGCCACAACTGCCCTGACGTTGTTCAGGCCCTGAACCTGATGGCCAAGTTGAACCCGAACATCACCCACGTGATGGTCGACGGCGGCCTGTTCAAGCAGGAAGTGGAAGATCGCCAGATCATGGCGGTCCCGACTGTCTTCCTCAATGGCCAGCATTTTGGCCAAGGCCGCATGACGCTGGCCGAGATCGTCAACAAGGTGGACAGTGGCGCAGCCCGTCGCAAGGCCGCCGAGCTGACCCAGAAGCCGCCCTTCGATGTGCTGATCGTTGGTGGCGGCCCGGCCGGTGCAGCCGCAGCCATCTATGCTGCGCGCAAGGGTATCCGTACCGGCCTGGTGGCCGAGCGCTTCGGTGGTCAGGTGATGGACACCGTCGGGATCGAGAACTTCATCTCCGTGCCCTACACCGAAGGTCCCAAACTGGTTGCCAATCTCGAGCAGCACGTCAAGGACTATGAAGTCGACATCATGACCGAGCAAAAGGCCGCGGGAATCAAGTCGGGCTCGCTGATTGAGCTCACGCTGGAGAACGGCGCGACCCTGACCAGCCGTTCGGTAATCCTGGCGACCGGCGCGCGCTGGCGTGAGATGAATGTCCCTGGCGAGAAGGAGTACCGCGGCAAGGGCGTTGCCTATTGCCCTCACTGTGACGGCCCACTGTTCAAGGGGCGCCGTGTAGCAGTGATCGGTGGTGGCAACTCGGGAATCGAGGCGGCCATCGACCTGGCCGGTATCGTCGAGCACGTCACCGTACTGGAGTTCAGCGATACCCTGCGCGCTGACGAAGTGCTCCAGCGCAAGGCGCGTTCGTTGCAGAATGTCGACATCATCAAGAACGCAGCGACCACCGAAGTGCGCGGTGACGGCAAGAAAGTCGTTGGCCTCACTTATACCGACCGCACCACCGGCGAGAGCAAGGATCTGGACGTGGCAGGTATCTTCGTGCAGATCGGTCTGGTGCCGAACACCGAGTGGCTGCGTGACAGCGACATCAACCTGACCCGCTTCGGCGAGATCGAAATCGATGCCAAGGGCGCCACCTCGATGCCGGGGGTGTACGCCGCTGGTGACGTAACCACGGTCCCCTTCAAGCAGATCGTGATAGCCATGGGTGCCGGCTCAACGGCAGCATTGGGTGCCTTCGATTACCTGATCCGCACACCTACCCCGGCGGCGGTAATCGGTCAGCATGCAGCAGTCGATACCGCCGGTGCTGCCGAATACGATTGATCGACCTGCGCCACCAGAACCGCACCTTCGGGTGCGGTTTTTTTATGGGCGGAGTTAACGACGCTTGCGCCAGAACTGCTGAGCAAGTTCGTCGAGTTTAGCGGTCAGTGACTGTAATTCCGCAGTGCGTTCCCTGGTGCTACGCCCACCGGCGACATTGAGGTTCGCAGAATTGCGGATATTGGTGATACTGCGATTGATCTCCTCGCTCACCGCACCCTGCTGCTCCACCGCAGCGGCAATCTGCGCGTTGGTTTCGGTAATGACCAGAACTCGCCCGCCAATATCCTCCAGCGCCCTGGCCGCCTGCTGCGCAGTCGAAACACTGGCCTGTGCCTGATGCTGACTGTTCTCCATAGCAGCTACTGCCGAGCGCGCGCCCTCCTGCAGCCTGCTGATCATGTCCTGGATATCCGCAGTGGACTTCTGGGTACGCGCCGCCAGCCCCCTGACCTCATCGGCAACGACCGCGAATCCCCGGCCCTGCTCACCGGCACGCGCCGCTTCGATCGCCGCGTTCAACGCAAGCAGATTGGTCTGGTCGGCAATCGCTCGGATCACGTCGAGTACCTGTGATATTTCGCTGGTCTGTCCATGCAGCGTCTGGATTACATTGGCCGCATTGAGAATTTCCGCTTCAAGATTGGCGATGGCATCGCTGGTGGCGGCCACCAGCCGCTGGCCTGACCGAGTTTCCCGGTCAGCGTTTTCAGCCGCGTCGGCGGCGCCTGCGGCGTTTGCCGCCACCTCGCGCATGCTGGCAGTCATCTCGTTTACCGCTGTGGCAATCTGATCAGTCTCGGCATACTGCTCTTCGGCGCGGCCGACGCTGGCTTCAACTGCTTCGAGTAGCTCGGTCGTATGTGTTCCGAGTCGCGCCGCCGCGTCTGCGATACGACCGATCACGGAGCCCGTTTCTGCGTGAGCCATGCTCATCGCAAATTCGATCGCACCCAGGTCGTCGGTGCGGCGGGTGTAAAGCGGCTGGCTCAGTGGATTGTCTGCCAGACTCCGTGCCTTTTCGGCAAGCCGGCTCAACGGGGCAAGTCCACCAACCATGGTTCCGACAACGATGAGTCCGGCGCAAAGCGAGCTGATCAGCGTTGGCCAGGCAGGCAGATCAGCCAGCGCGATGGCTAGCAGATCGACGGAAACGATCACCGCAACGACGGGCAAGACAAGCCTTGCCGCAAAGGGCACACGGGCAAGTACTGCCCAGGGCTGGGCAGCTCCTTCCCGCAATCTGCGGTAGGCTGCTTCAGCGCGCTCGACCTGAACATCCTGGGGCTTGGTTCGTACCGACTGTATTTCGACGATGCGCCCGTTCTTCAAAATGGGTGTGACGTAGGCGTTTACCCAGTAGTGATCGCCTATGTGACACCCATCACTCAAAACGGACAAACCCGCGAATACCAGTCGGTGCGCACCGCTCCTGAGCCTGGGCACGTCGAGGCGGCGGAACGCCTGTACGCGAGGCTGCGCAGCTCCGGCCCCTCGCCACGATCCGTTCGGCTCGGATTTTCCATCCAACTGACCATGGCTTCGGCTGGTGCGGCTCTCGCCAGCGGCGTCGGCGCGGCGCTGCTGGCGGGCAGCCCTCCGGTTCAAGCCATTGCCGCCGGCTTGGCTGCCGCGGTCGGTGCCGGGGTGGCTGCAACACTGTGGTTGTCGCCCCTGCGTGACCTGGCGCTACGGGCGCGCAAGGACACCAGCAACCCGCTGAGCCAAAAGCTTTACACCGGCCGCGACGATGAACTGGGCGAGATCGAATTCGCCATGAGGATGGCAAGGGCCGAGACCGGAGCGGTAATTGGTCGTATTGGTGATTCCGCCGATCAACTGGGGCAGCTGGCAAAGCAGCTGAAGGACGATATCGCAGCCAGCGAGCAGCGCACCCTGGGCCAGTCTGCGGAAACCGAACAGGTGGCGGCGGCTATCAACGAGATGGCCGCGAGCATCGAGGAAGTCGCCGGCAGCGCCATGTCCGCCTCACGTGCCGCGACCCAGGCCGCCAGCCAGACGCGGGATGGGCAGCGGATGGTCGCTGCCACCAGCGAATCGATCAACACGCTGGAAGCGGAAATTCAGGCGGCCGCAAGTGTGATCGAAGCGTTGCAGGGCAATACCCACGAGATCTCCCAGGTATTGGACGTGATCCGGGCCATTGCCGACCAGACCAATCTGCTGGCACTGAATGCCGCCATCGAGGCCGCACGAGCCGGTGAACAGGGGCGCGGGTTTGCTGTGGTAGCGGACGAAGTGCGCAGTCTGGCTGGCCGGACCCAACAATCCACCAGCAACATTCAACAGATGATCAGTACGCTTCAGGAGGGTGCCGCGTCCGCCGTGGAAGTGATGCGTCAGAGCCGCGACAAGGTCCGCCAGAGCGTCGCTCACGCAAAAGACGCTGCCGTCTCACTTGGCGGCATTGGCCAGCAGGTGAACGAAATCAACGAGATGAACGCGCAGATCGCTGCCGCGGTAGAACAGCAGAGCGCCGTGAGCGAAGAGATCAACCGGAGCATCATTCACATCCGCGATAGCGCTCTGCTGAACGCCGAAACCGGCAAGGCCAATCTGATCAGTGCACAGGAAGTATCGCGACTGACCGAGGCTCTCCACGAGCTGGCCAAGCAGTTCTGGTCCAAACGCAGTTGATGGCCAGCCCGCGTGTTCCGGGGAATACGCGGGCGCCGAACTCATATCCGGAAACGTTGCACCAATTCATTGAGCTGCACGGCCAGACGCGATAACTCACGACTGGAACTGCTCGTCTGCTCCGCACCCGCTGCCGACTGGGTGGACAGGTCACGAATGTTCACCAGATTGCGGTCCACCTCCCGGGCGACCGACGCCTGCTCTTCCGAAGCGCTGGCGATAACCAGATTACGCTCGTTGATTTCGGTAATGGCACTGGTAATCCTGGACAATGCCTTGCCCGCCGCGTCGGCCTGCTCCAGAGTGCTGGACGCCATGGTCTTGCTGACTTGCATGGCGGCAACTGCTTTTTCGGTCCCCTGCTGAATATTGGCGATCATCTCCTCGATCTCGCTGGTGGATTGCTGGGTCCGATGAGCCAGGGCACGCACCTCATCGGCCACCACGGCAAATCCCCGACCCTGTTCACCAGCGCGGGCAGCCTCGATGGCGGCATTCAGTGCCAGCAGATTGGTCTGTTCGGCAATGGCGCGAATCACGTCGAGCACTCGGCTGATGTGCTGTGCCTTGTCCGCCAGGTCCTGTACCTCCGCCGAAGTCGAGCTGATGGTGACCGTGAGCTTGTCGATGCTGGTTACCGTGCTGGCAACCTGACTCTGACCCTCAGCGGCAATGCTGGCAGTCATCTTCGACTGCTCAGAGGTCGAGACCGCATTGCCTGCCACTTCATCCACTGCTGTGCTCATTTCATTGACCGCGGTGGCAGCCTGCTGAATTTCGTCGTTTTGCCGCTGCAGACCACGGGTGGCGTCTTCGGTGACAGCGTTCAGCTCCTCTGCTGCTGAGGCGAGCTGAGTGGATGAACTGGCGATGCCTTGAATAGTCTCGCGCAATTGTCCCTGCATCGTCGCCAGGGATCTCAGCAAACGCGCGGGCTCATCCTTGCCGGTCACCGTAATCCGCTGGGTCAGATCGCCGGAAGCGACCACACCGCTAAGCTCCATCGCCTGCCTGATCGGGCCCACGATGGACTGGGTGATCAGAAACGTCAGGGCAGCAGCAAGGAGGGAGGCAATGATGATGAAGAGCACCACCGCTCTGAACCCGTCTTCATAAGCATCGAAGGAGGCTGCGGCAGCTCGGTCCAACCCTTCGACAATACCGTCCTCCAGCGCCAAAAGCGCACCAATGACTCCCCCGCCCAAACCGTCCAGACGCTGCCTGACCAGAGCCATCGCCTCGTCGCCCTGCGCGTCCCTGCCAGTCTTACCACCTCGGCCTGGGTACGAACGTAATCACCGCGGGCAGCCTGATAGCGTGCAAAGAGTCGCTCGACCGCAGGATCAGAAGGCTTTGCCATGAAGTTTGCTTCAGCCCGGTCGAGCAAGCCTGACAGTTCATTGAGGCGAGCCTGCAGAGTTGCCACCTACTGTGAGTCCCGGGCAAGAAGCAGCCGCAGGGTGGTCAGCCGGAGTAGCAGGAACTCCTGATTAAGATCGATGACAAGCTGCAATTCCGGAACCCAGGCATCCTCGACAACTGCTGCTTCGGTGCGCATGGTACCCATCGATTTCAGCGCCAGCGCGCCTACCAGCACTACCATCAGGACCATTATTGCAAACGCGGCGGTCAGCCGCCCCGCAATGGGAAAATCTCTAAGATTCATAATTCAGGTCCTTTGCAATCGGTTATATCCATTAAATCGGCTTCGTCAGGAAAAGCTTGATATCGCCCCTCCGCTGACTCAGGTGTTCAGCCACAGTTTCTCCAGGTTGGTCAGGCCCCAGTTGGAGGGACTCTCCCGACCAAGGATCTCGACGGTCACGCCCGGTGCGGCCAGGTCCAGACTGCGCACCGGAATGCCCTGACGCAGCCTGATCGAATAGAAGACACTCAGGCGCGGTCTGGTAAGCGAATCACGCCCCTGCTCCACCACCACCGCAAGATGCTCATCGCTCAGACGCACGAGCGATCCCACCGGGTAGATGCCCAGCATGTGCACGAACAGTCGAAACAGCTCCGGATCGAAGTGGTGCTTCCATGAGGCCATCTGCCGCAGCGATTCAGCCGGATCCCAGCCGGGCTTGTAGGGCCGGTTCGACGTTATGGCATCGTAGACGTCGCAGATGGCGCCCATGCGCGCCAGCAGACTGATCTGTCCTGCCTGGAGTTTCTCGGGGTAGCCGGTGCCATCGAGCTTCTCGTGGTGGTGCAGACAGACGTCCAGCACCTCTTCCGGTATTCCTTCCCATTCCTGCAGGAGCTTGTAGCCCTCCAGTGGATGAGTGCGCATGATGGCGAATTCTGCCTCTGTAAGCTTGCCCGGCTTATTGAGAACCGCCTCGGGCATCATCGCTTTGCCCAGGTCATGCAACAGACCGGCGAGCCCTGCCAGGCGAACCTCATCTTCCGGCAGACCCTTGCGGCGCGCCAGAGCGACCATCAGTGCAGCGACGGCGACCGAATGCATGTAGGTATACTCGTCCTTGTGCTTGATCCGCGCGACGCTGATCAGCGCATGGGGATTGCGAGCGATCGAATTGGACATGTCTTCGATGAGTTCGGCGAGCCCTTCCCCGCTTACCGCTCGCCCCATCCGCACGTCGGCGAACATGGCGACCACCGCACCCTTGCCGCTGGAGACAATGCGTCGGGCCCGGCCCAGCTCATCTTCCAGGGAGCACCCGCCACGAGCTTCCGATGCCTGTGTAGCGGGCGGATCCGGCTGCAGAAACCTTTCGACATCTGCCGTGACTCTTGCGGCATCGACCAACGGCCGATCATCCAGCACGTCCACTCCCCTGGTCAGATCGATCACCAGTTCCTTGATACGACTGCTGCGGATCTGGCGCAACTGGTCGTCGTCTTCGATGAGCAGACGCCGGCCCCAGAACGGATGATCTATCCAGGAACCACAGAACTTGTGCACATACATCCCTTTACGTGCCTGAGAGAGGGGAATGGTCTTGAGCATGGGGCCAACTCCGGAGCAGGCAATAGCCGCATGATATCACCCACTGCCGAGCAGCCGCTTTGACCTACGACAAATAGGCTAGGCAGACTTCGGGGTCTGGTCGGAAAACCATTCGGCTACAGTCGCGAAGTCAGTACCCATCTCTTCATCCAGAGCGTCCGGATCGAAGCGTGACGCACAGCCAGCACCCAATACAGGCGGCAGGCCTGCGCCAGCTTCGGCAAGCGGATCGAGTTGCTCGTCGTCTTCCGGGCTCATTTGGGTACACCCTGATGGTTATAAACCTGCACGGCACGCAGGACGTCGCGGCGACTGATCTGCCCGACCAGTCTGCCGCCCTCCAGAACAGGCAGCCGGCGGCGACCCTTGGCGATGAAGATTTCGGCAGCCTTGATGATGTCCGCCTCGACGTCGATGGTATCGGTTACCTGGGACATGACCGAGGCGACCGTCGCGCCGCGCTCTTCGTAATAGCAATCGGCGAACAGCGCCTTGAGGCAGTCTCCTTCCGACAGCATGCCGATCAGACGCTTGTCGGCGTCCACCACCGGAGCACCGGAAATCTTGTGCCGGACCAGCAGGTCGATTGCCTTGGCTACTTCGGTCTCCGGAGAAATACAGACCAGGTCTGCGGACATGTACTGCCGGACTTTCACTATCTTAAGCATGGTTGGTTGCTCCCCTTGCCAGACAGGTGCCGGTAGTCGCGCTCACCTAGCTGAAAACGACAGTCTTGTTGTCGTGCACCAGCACCCTGTCTTCCAAGTGATAGCGCAAACCCCGGGAAAGCACCATTTTTTCCACGTCTTTTCCGAGACGAACCATGTCCTCGGCGTTCAGCCGATGACTGACTCGCACCACATCCTGCTCGATGATCGGGCCGGCATCCAGCTCTTCGGTCACGTAGTGACAGGTCGCGCCGATCAGCTTGACCCCGCGCTGGGCGGCCTGATGGTAGGGCTTGGCACCAACGAAGGACGGCAGGAAGCTGTGGTGGATGTTGATGACCCGGTTGGCGTAACGCTGACAGAGCGCCGGGGGGAGAATCTGCATGTAACGGGCCAGCACGATGACGTCGGCGCCCTGCTCGTCGATCAGCCGGGTAACTTCGGCGAAGGCCGGGGCCTTGTTGTCCGGCGCCACCGGCACATGGTGAAACGGAATACCGTGCCACTCGACCATGCTGCGCAGGTCGTCATGGTTGGAAATTACGCTGGTGATGTCGCAGTCGAGCTCGCCGCTATGCCACCGGTGCAGCAGATCCGCCAGACAGTGGGATTCGCGGCTGGCCATCAGCACCACCTTCTTGCGCTGCGCCGAGTCACTCACCCGCCAGTCCATGGAATACTCCGCCGCAATGGGCGCGAAGGCGGTACGCAGCCCATCGATATCGAAAGGCAGCGAGTCGGCGCGTATCTCATGACGCATGAAGAACCAGTTGCTGAGGCTGTCCGAGTGGTGATTGGCCTCGGTGATCCAGCCATTGTAGGCGGCCAGGACATTACTTACCTTGGCTACGATACCCACTCGGTCCGGGCAGGCTATTACCAGTCTGAATGTACGCATGATGTTCCTCGGATCGCCCGCACAAAGCGTTGCATTCTACCGGCGCGCCCGCAGTTTTACATCAACGAAATGAGATCCGCGAAGAAACGTAATGAAATCTACCTTTGCCACTCCGCTTAGTTGTGCCTGGGTAAGTAATAAATTAATATTCGCCCGTTAAAAAATATTCCGCACTGCACTCTCAGGGAAACTTTTATGTCCATGTTGCAAGAGTATCGCCAGATCGAGGAAACCATTCGCGAACTTTCCAGCCGACTGAAATCGCTGGAAAACGACGACAAGCTCAAGAAAGAGCTGGAGTTCGAAGAAAAGCTCAACGCCTTGATGGAGCAATTCGGCAAGTCGCCACGCCAGGTAATCGCCCTGCTCGATCCGGAGAGCAAGTCTGCTCAGGCCAGGTCCGGCAAGACCGCTTCGACTGGCGGCAAGCGTGCCCGCAAGGTAAAGCAGTACAAGAATCCCAACAGCGGCGAAGTGATCGAAACCAAGGGCGGCAACCACAAGACGCTCAAGGCCTGGAAAGAACAGTACGGCTCCGATACAGTCGAGTCCTGGGCAACTATTCTCGGTTGATAGTCTGCTGCACAAGTAAAAAACCCGCTGCTGGCGGGTTTTTTACTTATTGCTCGCTGAGCCGAAGCACAGTGTTACGGCTGCATCCCGCATTCGCGCACCACATGGCGCGCATATTCCTGCCAGCTTTCGAGCAGCCTTGCCTGCTCGGCAGTTGCGCTAGGCAGCAGTTGCCGAACGGCGCTTTCAAAACTCGCGTAACTTAGCCCGCCGCCGACGGAACTTCCGGAAAGTCTTTCTCGACAGAAAGTGTGCCATTTTTCCAGCTCGATGCCACTCAAGGATTCCGGAAAGTTGCGTGCACGATAGCGAAACAGCATGTCCGCCAGCCTCTGATCCTGCAGCGGCCATTGAACTGACGTGAGCGCCGCGGCGTCGGCTTCTCTGATCATTGGCAACAGCCTGCGGTCGGCATCGCCAATGAACCCGTCATATAGCTGCTCGTCGAGGTCTGGCTCTGGCACCTTTCGCTCCGGATCCACCTGATAGATGGCCTGCAGCTTCGCCTGACCTGCCGAACGCCACTGTGCGAGCAGCGTGGCGCGACGCAGGAGCTCCGCCAGGTCAAGCCCCAGGCGTTGCTGATCCTGCTCCCGTAGTACCTTCATATCGGCAAGCACCGGGCATTTGTTGACATGTACCAGCTTGAGCCCGGATCGCTGAGCACCCTCCGGCAGATCTTCGGTACGGGTGTAGAGACGCTGGCGCAGGGTATCTGCGTCGGAGTCGATCAATGGAGCCGGATCGGCGGCCAGATCGTACACGATGAGCGCATTGCGGTTGAACGGATGCCAGCCCAGTGGCAACACCACGGCAAGCCCATGGCGGTCCCGTCCGAAGCGCCCCGACACGTGTACCAGCGGCCGGGTGCCCTGCAGGTCTATCAACTCGCAGACGCGCTGTTTGCTGCGCAGGGCGTAAAGATAATCGTACAGCCTCGGCTGGGCGCTGCGCAGCACCTTGGCCATGGCTATGGTAGCGCGGACGTCGGCGAGCGCATCGTGCGCCTGACCATGATCTATGCCATTGGCCGCGGTAAGCAGCTCCAGACGCAGGCTGGGCAGCCCATCCTGCTCGGGCCAGACGATGCCCTCCGGGCGCAAGGCCCGCGCCGTGCGCATTGCATCGAGCAGGTCCCAGCGACTGTTGCCGCCCTGCCACTCGCGGGCATAGGGATCATGAAAGTTGCGCCACAGCGTAAAGCGCGTCATTTCATCATCGAAGCGCAGGTTGTTGTAGCCGGCCGTACAGGTGCCGGGCTGGGCCATCTGCTCGTGCAGCCGCCCTATGAACTCCGCTTCGCTAAGCCCCCGTGCCACCCGTTCCGGACCGATGCCGGTGACCAGACAGGCCGCCGGATGTGGTAGCACGTCACCGGAAAGGCGGCAGTCGATGCACAGTGGCTCGCCGATCTCCTCGAGGTTTTCATCGGTGCGAATTCCGGCTACCTGTAGAGGCCGGTCGCAGCGGGGGTCTATGCCCGTGGATTCAAAGTCGTACCAGAAGATGCTCTTGCTCATGCGCTACCCTGCGTTCGGATCATCCGGCAGGGTAACGCAAGGCCAGCATTCAAGCATCATCCAGGTAGGTGAATCTGAAATAGCGTTCCAGCATACGGCCAAGTTCACTGAACTCGCGCTGATTGGAAACGATACTGAAACCCGAATCGAAATGCCCCGGGCTGACATCCGCCTGGCACCAGTGCGAGAGGGCCTGGAAGTTGATGATGCGCTCGCCTTCCGCGTCCGGAATACGGACCTGCATGTCGAAGATGTGACCCACCATGACCGGCAACAGGCTGATGAGCATCAGGCCGCTGGCAGACAGATTGCCGATCTGACCCATGCTCCGGCCGGTGCGGGCATTGTAGACCGCCAGGTAGGAACCCAGTTGGTGACGTTCGATCTGCCGCTGATCAGTCTTCCTCCTTGGTGCCGGGGGTGACTGCATATCAACACCGCTCCTGATACAGGGTTTGAAGTTCGGCTTTGCGCGCCTCGGTGCGAGCCCTTGGGACCTCGACCTGCCTGCCCGCACCGTCGACTTCATACCAGAAAATACGCCGATCGAACTGGGCAAGCTGTTGGCGCAGGCCATTGCAAACAGACTGCTGCCTTTCCCGCTCACGGGCAAGGCGCTCCCGATCAAGTGCACGTTCGGCGGCGCGGACCTCGACCAGTCGCTGGGCGTTGGCTTCACGCTGGCGAACCTGGTCATCACGCTCGATCACCTGCGGTCGAACCTCCAGTCGCTCTGCCCCTTCCACCGGGCGCTCGCCGAAGTGCACGCGGCCCTGGGAATCCACCCAACGATAGATTTCCGCCACGGCCTGGCCGGGCAAAAGGGAGAGCATGGCGAGCATGATCAGGGTGTGACGCATAGAAGGACGGACTTGCTGAAAGGAAGTCGCTGCAGATTAGCGCAATGCCTGCGGCGCGGCAAAGTCCTCAACGCGCAGCATGGGGTACCGCACGCTCGGGATCATAGTGGCCGAGCTGCCGGAGCGTTTCCAGGCGGGCCCCGGCACGATAGCTATACTCGCTAGCCGGATAGCGTTGCTGCAGGAACCTGTAGGTCTGGGCCGCATCGAGATAAAGGCCCTGGCGCTCCAGGCAGAGGCCCCGCAGCAGCGAAATCTCGGGCTGCAGGTGAGGTCGCGAGCGTGCTGCCCGTTCAGCTCTGGACAGGTGGCTGATCACCGCATCGCAATTACCCTGATCGTAGGCACGATAGGCCTGATTCAGCTGGGTGCCGGGAGCGTTGCCGGCACAGCCGGCCAGCAGGACCAGGGCGAATGCAATCGTGAAATGCTTCATGGGAACCTTCACAAAGGGATACCATCAGTTTATCGGCCACGAGCGTCTCGACTTGAGAGGCGCTTGACCTGGATCAGGGTAGCTGGGCGAGGCTGTACTACACTTTCTCTATAGCCGAAAAGGAGAGCTTCATGAAGATCAGCAAGGTACTGGTGATAGTCGACCCCACCAGCGAAAGGGATCAGCCCGCAGTGGCGCGTGCCGCCCAGGTCGCCCAGGCCTACCCGGAGGCCGCGTTTACCCTGTTCATCTGCGATTACAACTCTGCGCTGGACGGGGGCAGACTGTTTGCGACGCCCGGTCTGGAGAAGGCGCAGGCCTCCCTGATCAAGCAGCATGAGCTCTTTCTGGAAAAGCTCGCTGCACCGCTTCGGGCTCTGGGCAATACGGTTTCAATCAAGGCGATCTGGGGCAAGCGACTGGATCGGCACATTCTGCAGGCGGCAGCGCAAACCGGCGCTGATCTGGTAATCAAGACCACGCATCATCACAATGCGCTCAAGAAACTGTTCCTGACCAACACCGACTGGCAGCTGATCCGCCATTGCGAAGCTCCGCTCTGGCTGGTCAAGCGTGCCGACATCGACATTCGAGGCGTTTGCGCCAGTGTCGACCCCCTGCACGTGGCGGACAAGCCCGCCGCGCTTGACCACAAGCTGATCGCCTGTGCGCGGGGCCTGGCCAGCCAGTTCGGCGGCCAGTTGCATCTTGCCCACGCCTTCTCTCCCCTGCCGCGCACCATGGTGTTCGACGCCGGTGTGATCGCCGATTATGACGGCTACGCTTCAGAGCTGCGTGAACGTCACCAGGCAGCCTTCGACGAGCTGGGCGATACCGCCAGCGTCGATGCAGCGCACCGCCATCTGCTGCAGGGCTACCCGGAAGAGGTTATACCGCCGTTCATCGAAGAGAAGGGCCTGAGCCTCCTGGTAATGGGTGCCGTCTCGCGTTCACGCCTCGATGCCGCCCTGCTGGGGCATACTGCGGAAAGGCTGCTGGACGACGTCCCTTGCGATGTGCTGGTGATCAAGCCCGACGGCTTCGTCGACCCCAGCAAGCCGTCCTGAAACCAGCCTGACAGACAAGGCGGGGCCGAGTAGTCAGCAGCCCCGCCGCCCCTCAGGCTGAAGCGGCAGAATCGCGACTGAGACGCGTGATCGCCTCCCAGTCGCCCGCTTCGATCAGGGCCTGCGGGGCCATCCAGGTGCCGCCCACTGCCATGACGTTGGCGAGACTCAGATATCCCCCGAGGTTGGCCTGCGTGACCCCTCCGGTTGGGCAGAAGCGAGTGTCGTGAAACGGTCCGGAGAATGACTTGAGTGCCGATGCGCCACCACAGACCTCTGCGGGGAACAGCTTGAAGCGCCGGTACCCCAGGCGATAACCCATCATGATTTCCGATGCGGTAGCCACGCCCGGGAGCAAGGGGACAGGGCTGTCGAGGCCCAACAGCAGCAATTCCTCGGTACACCCGGGCGAGACCACGAACTGGGCACCCGCATCCAGCGCCAGCTGAAACTGCCGCCCTTCCAGCACTGTTCCCACCCCGATACAGAGTTCCGGGCGTTCCTGCCGCAGGCGCGCTATGGCCGCCAGCCCCAATGAAGTGCGCAAGGTGATTTCAAGCGTGGTGATACCACCTGCCGCCAGCGCATCGGCCAGCGGGAGCACATCTTCCGCGCGGCGTATGCTGATCACCGGAAGGATTCTGTTGCGTGAAAAGATCCCGTCCAGGGTTTTGGTATGCTCTGCCAGATTCATGGCGACCCCATCAGCCCTGTGGGCAGTAGTAGATTTCCAGAGGCGGCCGCAGGAATTCAGCGATCGGCAGCTCCAGCGGACTGGCGGAAAAGGCACGGCGCAGGACCTCTCGCTTTTCCTCACCATTGATCTGCAATAATAGCAATTTCGCCTGATGCAGGGCCCTGCCGGTCATGGTGATGCGGGCCTTGCGCTCACCGTCGGGCGGTATCGCCCGCACCAGCTCAGGCGCCTTGACCGGCAAAGCTTCCTCGAGCCCAGGCATGCCGGGGAACAGCGACGCGGTGTGCCCATCTGGCCCCATGCCCAACACCAGCACGTCCACCGGCATCAGTCCGCCCAGCATGCGCTCGGCCTGCAGGGCATCCTGCTCAGGGTCCTGGCCACGATACAAGGGAATCCAGCGTGCATTGGCCAGCGCGACGGGCAGGCAGCGCCGGACCATCCCCTCGTTGCTGTCAGGATGATCCGGCGGCACCCAGCGCTCGTCGACGAGGGTGACGGTTACCTTCGACCAGTCCAGCGTCTCCCGGTCGAGGCGTTTGAGAAAACCCTCCGGACTGCGTCCTCCGGACAGTGCCAGCGTGGCGCTGCCACGCGCGTCCAGCACGGCACGCAGGGCGCCAGCCACGCGGCGCGCGAGCGCATCGGCATGTGCCTCTGCACTGGGCGCATCATCAAAGGGTAGTCGTCTTTCGTGGGCGAGTTCGGCAAGTTTCATGGTTCGGGTTCTCCATCGGCCTGGCGCAGGCTGGCGGTAAAGGTACTGCCGCCCTGCTCGGCAGAACTCACCGTATTGCGCATGAAAGCAAACAGCTCGCGCCCCATTCCGCGGCGCATCGGGTCTCCCAGTACGGCTGGCTCACGAGCTTCCAGCTCCTTGAGACTGATATCCAGCTCGAGAGTGCCCGCCTGCGCATCCAGCCGCAGTACATCACCGTCCCTGAGCCGGCCTATCATGCCGCCATGGGCCGCCTCGGGAGAAAGGTGAATCACTGCCGGGACCTTGCCCGACGCCCCGGACATGCGACCGTCGGTTACCAGTGCAACCTTGAAACCGCGGTCCTGGAGCACTCCGAGATAAGGCGTCAGCTTGTGCAGTTCAGGCATGCCGTTCGCCGAAGGCCCCTGAAAGCGCACCACCGCGATCATGTCGCCGGCCATGGTTCCGGCTTCGAACGCCCGCATGAAGGCTTCCTGGCTTTCGAACACTCTGCACGGCGCAGTAATCTGCCGATGCTGCTCCGCCACGGCCGAAACCTTTATCACACCGCGGCCCAGAGGACCGGTGACCAGACGCAGACCACCGTCCGCTGAGAACGGTGCCTGCCAGGTCCGCAGAATGCTGTCATCCAGGCTCGCCTGAGGTCCCTCCTGCCAAAGCAGCTTGCCGTCGCGCAACACAGGCTCTCGGGTATATCGCTCCAGTCCGGGGCCTGCCACCGTTTGCACGTCTTCGTGCAGCAACCCGGCCTCGAGCAGTTGCCGAAACATCCAGGCGGTGCCGCCGGCGGCATGGAACTGGTTGATGTCTGCCTTGCCGTTGGGATAGACCCGCGCCAGCGTCGGCACCACCTTCGACAGCTCCGCCATATCGTCCCAATTGAGCTGCAAGCCCGCCGTCTGGCCTATCGCGACCAGATGCAGCGTAAGATTGGTCGACCCGCCGGTGGCCAGGAGCAGTACCAGTGCATTGATCAGCGCACGTTCGTCGAAGATCGAATCCATGCTGCCCTGCCCTGCGCGCGCCAGCCGGGCGGCCTGTTCCGCCGCATGCACCGTCAGTGCTTCGCGCAGCGGGGTCCCCGGATTCACGAAGGATGCACCCGGCAATTGCAGTCCCATGGCTTCCAGCAGAATCTGGTTGGTGTTGGCGGTTCCGTAGAAAGTGCAGGTACCTGGCGAATGGTAGGACTTGCTCTCGGCATCGAGCAGCGCCTCGCGGCCTACCAGGCCCTGGGCGTACTGCTCCCGCACCCGGGTCTTTTCGGTATTGGACAGGCCGGTCGGCATCGGGCCCGCCGGCACGAACACCACCGGCAGGTGACCGAAGCGCATCGCACCCATCAACAGGCCCGGGACGATCTTGTCGCAGATCCCCAGACACAGGGCGGCGTCAAACATGTTGTGCGAAAGCGCGATGGCCGTCGCCATGGCGATCACGTCACGGCTGTGCAACGAGAGCTCCATCCCCGGCTCGCCCTGGGTCACACCGTCACACATGGCCGGCACCCCTCCGGCAACCTGACCGGTGGCGCCAAAGGCACGCAATGCATCGCGGAGCAGAGCCGGATAGGTCTCGTACGGCTGATGCGCCGAAAGCATGTCGTTGTAGGCAGTGACGATTCCCACGTTCACCTCGTCCATCATGCGCAGACGGTCCTTGTCCGCCGCCGGACAGGCGGCCATGCCGTGGGCAAAACTGCCGCAGGACAGGCCACGCCGGCCTCTGGGCAAGGCACGGGCTTCATCCATCTGCTTCAGATAGGCCTGACGGGTGCCCCTGCTGCGCTGGCGTAGTCGCTCGGTCACCTCGATAACGCGTGGATGCATGGTCTGGCTCCCCTAGGGCATGGCCGCGCTTGACGCGCAGGACCATGCTCGTGGCTGTAACGCTCAGAGTATATGGTCTATCGTAAGTCGCAACCGCAGAGCTCACCCTAACTCAAGGATGCCCCAATGACTCTTCGCCGTACCAAGATCGTCGCCACCCTAGGACCCGCCAGCAGCACCGCCGAGTGCATCGGTGCCCTGATCGACGCCGGAATGAATGTCGCTCGTCTGAATTTCTCCCACGGAACGGCGAACGAGCACCGTGAGCGTGCCCGTCTGGTCAGGGAAATGGCGCAGGCGAAGGGCAAACATGTCGCACTCATGGGGGACCTGCAGGGGCCGAAGATCCGCATTGCCCGATTTAGCGAGGGCGGCGTGACGCTCGAGCGCGGCGACAACTTTCGGCTGTCTACCAGTCACCCGCTGGATGAGGGCAATCAGGACGTGGTCGGGATAGACTATCCGGCTCTGGTCGGGGATTGCCGGGCGGGTGATGAACTTCTGCTGGACGATGGACGTATCGTCCTGCGGGTAGACAGCGTCGGTCGCGACGAGGTCCGTTGCACCGTCACGGCCGGGGGCTACCTGTCCAACCACAAGGGCATCAACCGCCGCGGCGGCGGCCTCTCAGCTGCGGCTCTTACCGACAAGGATCGGATGGATATCTCCCTGGCGGCGGAGCTGGAGATGGAATACGTGGCCGTGTCCTTTCCCCGCGATGCTGCGGACATGCATCTGGCGCGCAAATTGCTCGAGGACAACGCGTCGCAGGCGTGGCTGATTGCCAAGATCGAGCGGGCCGAAGCGGTAGCTGACGAGGCGGCACTGGACGGTCTGATCGAGGCCAGCGATGGGGTGATGGTGGCCCGCGGTGATCTGGGTGTCGAAATCGGCGATGCCGAGCTGGTGGGCATCCAGAAGTTGATCATCAGCCGTGCCCGACGCCAGAACAAGCTGGTGATCACTGCCACCCAGATGATGGAATCGATGATCAACAGTCCCCTGCCGACTCGGGCTGAGGTATCGGACGTCGCCAACGCCGCGCTGGACAATACCGATGCGGTGATGCTCTCGGGCGAGTCTGCAGCCGGCAAGTATCCCATCGAGGCGGTTCAGGCAATGGCGCGCGTGTGCGTCGGCGCAGAGAAGCACCCCACCAGCACCCGCTCGGGCCATCGCCTGCACCAGACTTTCGAACGTTTCGACGAGACCGTCGCGCTGGCGGCCATGTACGCAGCCAATCACCTGCCGGGCGTGGCTGCGGTCATCACGCTGACAGAGAGCGGTTACACGCCATTGATCATGTCGCGGATTCGCTCTCATCTGCCCATCTTTGCGCTGTCTCCGAACACCCCTACCCTGGGCAAGGTTGCGCTGTTTCGAGGCGTTCAGGCGATCCACTTCAACCCGACCGACATGCCTTCCACCGACGTCAACCAGCAGGCAGTCAATCGACTTCTGGAGCTGGGCTATGTGATGGATGGGGACTGGGTGATTCTGACCAAGGGCGACGTGTACAACTCGCGTGGTGGTACCAATTCCATGAAGTTGCTTAAGGTGGGGGAGCGGTTGGTTTAAGCATTGCCAATGTGGTGGTTCGGTTAGGTAGTCGCCTGTCCAGCAGATATGCGAGGCGCTGCTGGGCAATCGACCTTGTTTCAGCCTTGGAGGGGCTGTTGGTCAAAAAACCCGGGAGCTGGAGGCAGGAGTTAGAGTCTAGGGGCTGGGTGTAGGGTCCAAAGCCACCTCACGAGCCGCTGGTCCCGGGTGGAGCGGTTGCGCTAAGCCGACCGTGGATGGCAGGGATGCCATCCACGAGCTACATGGACGTACTTGCCGCGTGTCGGCGTGCGTGACTGCCCCACCCGGACCCTCCCGGAACTCGAAGCCACGGCAGCCAGAAACTCAAAAATCCATCCACGCACAAAAAACCCGGCCGAAGCCGGGTTTAGAAAAACACTACCAGATCAGACTTCTACCGCAAGACTCTCGGCAATCTTCTTCTGCCAGATCTGGGGCCCGGTGATGTGGGCCGACTCACCGGTGGTATCGACGGCCACGGTCACTGGCATGTCCTTCACCTCGAACTCATAGATGGCTTCCATACCCAGTTCCGGGAAGGCGATCACATCCGCCTTCTTGATCGCCTGGGCAACCAGATAGGCCGCACCGCCTACTGCCATCAGGTACACCGCCTTGTAGTCCTTGATCGCCTCGATGGCAATCGGGCCACGTTCGGATTTGCCGATCATGCCGAGCAGACCGGTCTGATCAAGGATCTGGCGGGTGAACTTGTCCATCCGGGTTGCAGTGGTCGGACCGGCCGGGCCGACGACCTCGTCACGGACCGGATCGACCGGACCAACGTAGTAGATGAAACGCCCCTTCAGATCGACGGGCAGTTGCTCGCCCCTGTTCAGCATGTCGACCATGCGCTTGTGCGCGGCATCACGGCCGGTCAGCATCTTGCCCGACAGCAGCACGGTTTCGCCGCTTTTCCAGCTTTGTACTTCTTCCGGCGTTACGGTATCCAGGTTGACGCGGCGGACACTGGAGCCTACTTCCCAGGTGATTTCCGGGTAGGCATCCATCGGCGGCGCTTCCAGCGAAGCGGGGCCGCTGCCATCAAGCACGAAGTGCGCGTGGCGGGTCGCTGCGCAGTTGGGAATCATGCAGACCGGCAGACTCGCCGCGTGGGTCGGATAATCCTTGATCTTGATGTCCAGCACCGTGGTAAGGCCGCCGAGACCCTGCGCGCCTATGCCCAGCGCGTTGACCTTGTCCATGATCTCCAGGCGCAGCTCCTCGATGCGGTTCTGCGGGCCACGCTTGCGCAGCTCGTGGATGTCGATCGGGTCCATCAGCGATTCCTTGGCCAGCACCGCCGCCTTTTCGGCGGTGCCGCCGATACCGATGCCGAGCATGCCCGGCGGACACCAGCCAGCGCCCATGGTCGGCACGGTTTTCACGACCCAGTCGACGATGGAGTCGGATGGGTTGAGCATGACCATCTTGGACTTGTTCTCCGAGCCGCCGCCCTTGGCGGCCACGTGGAACTCGACGGTATCACCCGGGACGATCTCGTAGTGGATCACGGCCGGGGTGTTGTCCCTGGTGTTGGTACGCTTGCCCGCCGGATCGGCCAGGATGGACGCACGCAAGACGTTCTCGGGCAGATTGTAGGCGCGGCGCACCCCTTCGTTGATCATGTCGTCCAGGCCCATGGTGGCGCCATCCCAGCGCACATTCATGCCGACCTTGACGAAGACCGTGACGATACCGGTGTCCTGGCAGATCGGCCGGTGCCCGGTCGCGCACATGCGCGAGTTGATCAGGATCTGTGCCATCGCATCACGCGCGGCAGGCGACTCTTCGCGCTGATAGGCCTCGTGCATGGCCTGAATGAAATCGACGGGGTGATAGTAGGAAATGTACTGCAGCGCGTCGGCCACGCTCTGGATCAGATCATCTTGCTTGATAACGGCCATGCTCGGACAGGCTCCTCTTTTCGACTCGGCTAATGCACTGGGCTGCCTCCGAAGGAAGCTGCCAGGGAGGCGGACAAAGCGACGGACGGCCCGTACAGAGCCTTGCCCTCTAACAACAGGTGCCAGAGTATACCCGAGCAAGCCTTCGCACGGCAGCGTCCGGCATCGCTTGGCCCGCTGCGCTAGACAAAAGGATGAGTCTTGCACAGAATGTCGACTAGTTTGACGTCAAAATGCCATCACAGGATGTAGGCATGTTCAGAACAAGAACGGACCCCAGCGAACAGAAATTCCAGAAGCTGCGCTTGCAGCGGTTTTACCTGGCGCAAATCAGCTATCTGCTCACCTACGTCATCATTGGTCTCGCATGGCTCGCCGGGCAATACAGTGCCAGCGCCCTGCTCGCCATCAGCCATGTAGTCTTAGCCCTGCTGACGCAGCTGGGTTTTTTTGTGGCCATCGCCAGCGGTTACAACCTCCACTTCAAGGACCCTAGTCTCACCAACCCGCAGCTCATCGTCGCGACCCTGTTGGCTTCTTATCTGCTAATGTTCGCCGGCGACATCCGCGGCAGCCTAATCATGCTTTACCCGCTGAGCCTGCTGTTCGGTGTCTTTCACCTTAAGCTCGGCGAGTTCATCCGCCACGCAGCGTTCGCCCTGGCCTGCTTCACGCGTGTGCAGATCTGGGACGTCTCGGTGAATTACTCACAAAAATCTCCCACCGTGCACTTATTGGAGTGGTTTGTGCTGGCCAGTTTTCTCTCCTGGTTGTGCGTGTTCGGAAACTACATCAGACGTCTCCGCGAGCGCCTGCAAATGCGCCACAATACGCTTCAGCTTCATCAGGAAACGCTCAAGGGCATGATGGGACAGCTGCAGAACCTGGC
>JAUVYN010000134.1 GCA_030603065.1 Pseudomonas sp. | reverse complement strand
AGCCAGACCCGACTGGAACTGCGTAACCTCTATTTCAATCGCGATTTCCGCCAGGCCGGCGCAGCACAGAGCAAGGCCGACGAGTGGGCCCAGGGCGTACGGGTAGACTGGCAGTCCGGCTACACGCAGGGTCGCGTGGGTGTCGGACTCGACGCCATTGGCCTGCTCGGCATCAAGCTCGATTCCAGCCCCGACCGGACCGGCACCGGCCTGCTCAAGACAGACGGAGAAGGCCGTGCCCAGGACGAATACAGTCAGTTGGGCCTGACCGCCAGACTGCGGATGGACGAACACCTGCTGCGCCTGGGCACCCTGCTGCCACAACTGCCGGTGGCGATGTACAACGATACCCGACTGTTACCCCAGACCTTTCGCGGTGGCTGGCTGCAGGCCAAAGGTAATGACGCACTGAGCTTCGATCTGGGCCGCTTCGATGCCATCAACCTGCGCGACTCGTCCAATCACCAGCGCATGCATCCAGTGTCCGGAGGCGCCCGCAACGTTCAGGTGAGCGGTACGCCGGACAGCGATGCCTTCGATTTCGCCGGACTCAGCTACCGGTTCAGCGCGGATACCCGCGCCAGCTACCATTACGGTGAGCTCGACGGTATCTATCGCCAGCACTACCTGACGCTGACTCACAATCGCGCTCTGGCCGGCGGTCAACTGGGCACCAACCTGCGCTATGCCGACGCCAGTGACGCAGGGCGTAGCAATATCGATAACCGCATGACCAGTCTTGCAGTCAGCTGGCAGCTAGGCATGCACCGGTTTGCCGGCAGTTATCAGCAGATGAACGGCCGTACCGGTTTTGCCTACGTAAGCGGGACGGATCCATTTCTGGTCCACCTGGTACAGATCAACGACTTCGCCAACCGTGAAGAGCGCAGCTGGCAGCTTCGCCATGACTACAACTTCGCCGATCTGGGCCTGCCCGGCCTGACCCTGATGAACCGCTACACCGACGGCGACAATATCCGTCTGGCCAGCGGCCGGGGTAGCGAGTGGGAGCGCAATACCGACATCGCCTATACCATCCAGAGCGGCGCGCTGAAGAATCTGTCGTTGCGCTGGCGCAACGCGACCTACCGCAGCAGCTTTGCCAGCGATATGGACGAGAACCGACTCATCGCCAGTTACGTCGTCAACTTCTGACGACGGCAGAGCTGACCTTCCACCAGCAGACACACGGATATCCGATGCGAACATTTACGACTCTTGAAGGCAACACCCAGCGACTCGATGGCGGCGCCATGTTCGGCAACGCACCCAAGGCGCTCTGGTCACGCTGGGTCGAGACCGATGAGCACAACCGCATTCTTTTGAGCTGCCGTGCACTGCTGGTGCAGGAAGATGAGCGCAACATCCTGATCGAAACCGGGATCGGGGCTTTCTTCGAGCCGCGTTTGAAGGAGCGTTACGGGGTGGTCGAAGATCATCATGTGCTGCTGGAAAGCCTGGCCACGGCAGGCCTGCAGCATGAGGATATCGATGTTGTAGTGCTTACCCACCTGCACTTCGATCATGCCGGCGGACTGCTCAGCGCCTGGGCAGAAGGCGAAGCAGCATGCCTGTTGTTTCCGAAAGCCACCTACGTTACCGGGCAGCGGCACTGGCATCGAGCCAAGCGCCCTCACCCACGTGACCAGGCCTCGTTCATCCCTCACCTGCTCAAGCTGCTGGAAAACAGCGGTCGGCTGGAACTGATCGCGGATGGCGAATCCTCGCCTACCCTGGGCAAGGGCTGGCGATTTCGCTTCAGCGATGGACATACCCCCGGGCTGATGATTCCGGAATTCGACATGCCGGATGGGCCCGTGGTGTTTCCCGGCGACCTGATCCCCGGGGCGCCCTGGGTACATCTGCCGATCACCATGGGCTACGATCGCTTCCCCGAGGCGCTTATCGAAGAGAAGGAGGAGTTGCTCGACTCGCTGGTGGCACGAAACGGCAGACTGGTGTTTACCCACGACCCCGAGGTGGCCGTGGCCCATGTAACCCGGGACGAGCACAGCGGTCGCTATCAGGTCAGCGCCCCGAAACGGAGCGTTATGTCCAGCGAACGCTAGGACTCGCCCAGTTCTTCAGGAGGTTCCCGGAGCAGGCGACGGCACCTTGCATGTTAGGCTTGTTCGCCTTTCCGCCTGTTCCGGAGTTTTCGCATGACCCAACCCGTCGTACTTGCCGCGATTCACAATCGCATCGGCCAGATCACCCTCAACCGACCAACCGGTCTGAATGCGCTCAATCTCGACATGATCCGTCTGCTGCGCCGGCATCTCGATGACTGGCTGGAGGATGACAATGTCCAGGCGGTGGTACTGCGTGGCGCGGGAGAACGGGCGTTCTGCGCCGGCGGTGACATCCGTGCGGTCTACGAGCAGTATCTGGCCGGCGACGAGGCCAGTATCGTGGCATTCTTCACCGAAGAATACGATCTGGACGGCCTTGTCCACGGTTACCCGAAACCGATCATCGCGCTGATGGACGGCTTCGTGCTTGGCGGCGGAATGGGGCTTTCCCAGGGCGCGCGTCTTCGCATCATCACCGAGCATTCACGTCTGGGCATGCCGGAAACTGCGATCGGCTATTTCCCCGACGTCGGCGGTAGCTACTTTCTGCCCCGCGCTCCGGGTGAAACCGGTATCTACCTGGGCGTTACCGGCAATCACATTGGTCCTGCCGATGCGCTTTATTGCGGCCTGGCGGATATCTGTATCCGCCGTGACAGTCTGGCTCAGGTCGAGGCACTCATGGCAGGGTACGACTGGACGAGCGGTAATGCGGAAACCCTGCTCGAGGCATTGTGCGACCTGCCCCGCCACGACCCTGGACCAGCGCCACTCGCTGCGCAGCGCGACGCCATCGACAGGCATTTTCGCCATCACAGTCTGACGGAGATTCAGCAGTCGCTGATTGCGGAGCAGGATGCGTCCAGCATCGACTGGGCCAGGCAAACACTGACTACCTTGCAGCAACGCTCGCCCCTGGCCATGGCAGTGACCTTGGAGCTGCTGCGCCGCGGCCGTGAACTGGATCTGCATCAGTGTTTCGCACTGGAACTGCATCTCGACCGGCAGTGGTTCGGCAAGGGTGACATTGCCGAAGGTGTTCGCGCCCTGCTGGTCGACAAGGATCGTAAGCCTCGCTGGAACCCGCCGCAGATCGATCAACTGGACCCGGCGCGCGTAGCGGACTTTTTTGCAGGCTTCGTGGCCTAGTGAAAGTCCCGACTACGCACATCCAGCCCGGTAAGCAAGGTGGTGAGGTCGATCAGCTTGTGGGCTATCAGATGAATAACCCCGTCCTTTTCCTCCAGTCGTCCTCTGACCTCCATCAGCCGTGAGCCAATCAGCTCACGGCGCTGGCGCTCGCCCAGGTCGGCCCAGACGATCACGTTGACCATGCCGAACTCGTCCTCCAGGGTCACGAAGATCACGCCGGTGGCGGTTCCGGGACGCTGCCGACCGATCACCAGCCCGGCCACCCGCACCTGCCGGCCGGGCTCGGTCGCCAGCAATTGGCGGGAACTCAGGCAGCGCCGTGCACGCAGCTGACCACGCAGCAGGCTGAGCGGGTGCGGGCCCAGCGTGGTGCCGAGGGTGGCGTAGTCCGCTTGCAGGTTTTCTGCCACGCTCGGCAACGGCAGGGCTATCGGCGCCTCGCTGATCGGCGGACTCTCGGCGAACAATCCGAGCTGGCGCTCCACCCCCGCCACCGCCCAGCGAGCCCGGTAGCGGTGCCCGACCAGCCCGCGCAGGGCGCCGGCGTCGGCGAGCAGCTCGCGCGTCCGGGCATCGAGCCGGGCGCGACGATCCAGATCCTCGATGCCCTCGAAAGGCTGAGCCCGCCGGGCCTGCTCGATGCGCAGGCCAGCGGCTTCCTGCAACCCGCGGATCATTCGCAGCCCCAGGCGCAGTGCGGGTTGCTCGGTTCCCACCGGTTCCAGCGAGCAGTCCCATTCGCTGTAGCGGACATCCACCGGCAGCGTTTTGAGGCCATGCCGGCGCAGATCCTGGAGAATCTGATCCGGACTGTAGAAGCCCATCGGCCAGCTGTTGATCAGGGCGCAGGCGAAGGCCACCGGCTCGTGGCACTTGAGCCAGCAGCTGGCATAGGTCAACAGGGCGAAGCTGGCGGCATGGGACTCCGGAAAGCCATAGCTGCCAAAGCCCTTGATCTGCTCGAAGATGCGCTCGGCAAATTCCAGGCTGTAACCGTTTTTCAACATGCCTGCGGTGAGCCTGAGCTTGTGCGGCTCCAGCCCGCCGTGACGTTTCCAGGCGGCCATCGAGCGGCGCAGCTGGTCGGCCTCGCCGGGGCTGTAATCGGCAGCGACTATGGCCAGTTCCATCACCTGCTCCTGAAACAGCGGCACACCCAGGGTGCGCTCGAACACCTTGCGCAGTGCCTCCGACGGGTAGGTCACCGGCTCTTCACCGCTGCGCCGGCGCAGGTATGGATGCACCATATCGCCCTGGATCGGCCCAGGCCGCACGATGGCCACCTGAATCACCAGGTCATAGAAAGTGCGCGGCTTCATGCGCGGCAGCATGGCCATCTGGGCACGGGATTCGATCTGGAACACGCCGACCGTATCGGCCTTGCCGATCATGTCGAAGGTGGGACCGTCCCCGGCCGGAATGGTCGCCAGGGTGAGTTCACGGCCACGGTAGTGACGGATCAGGTCGAAGGTTCGGCGGATGGCACTGAGCATGCCCAGCGCGAGGATGTCCACCTTGAGCAGACCGACCAGGTCCAGATCGTCCTTGTCCCACTGGATGATGGTCCGGTCGGCCATGGCGGCGTTTTCCACCGGCACCAGGGTTTGAAGCGGCGCCTCGGAAATCACGAAGCCGCCCGGGTGCTGCGACAAATGCCGAGGGAAGCCGATCAGTTCGCCGGCCAGCACCATGACCCGGTGCAGCACTGGGCTCTGCGGATCGAAGCCGGCCTCGCTCAGGCGCTCCGGCGATGGCAGGCGGTCGGTCCACTTGCCGGCGCACTTGGCCAAGGCATCGATCTGATCCGGTGGCAGACCCAGCGCCTTGCCCACGTCACGCAGCGCGCCAGCGGCATGGTAAGTACTGACCACCGCGGTCAGCGCGGCGCGGGTGCGGCCATAGCGGTTGAAGATGTACTGGATCACCTCCTCGCGCCGGTCATGCTCGAAATCCACATCGATGTCCGGTGGCTCGTTACGTTCCTTGGACAGAAAGCGTTCGAACAGCAGATTCGAGCGCGACGGGTCGATTTCGGTAATGCCCAGCGCGAAGCAGACCGCAGAATTGGCCGCCGAGCCACGCCCCTGACAGAGGATCGCCTGCTCCCGGGCAAAGCGGACGATGTCGTGCACGGTCAGGAAGTAGCTCTCGTAGCCCATCTCGGCGATCAGCTGCAGTTCTTTCTCGATCTGCTGGCGCGCCCCCTCGGCAATGCCATCCGGCCAGCGCCAGGGAATACCGCGTTCGGTGAGCTCGCGCAGCCAGCTGGTCGGGGTATGTCCGGCGGGCACCAATTCGTGGGGATACTCGTAGCGCAGCTGACCGATATCGAACCGGCAACGCTCGGCCACTGCCAGGGTTTCGGTCAGCAGCGCAGCGGGATACAGCTGCTCCAGCTCCCCTATCGATCTGAGGTGCCGCTCACCATTGGCGAACAGCCGCAGGCCTGCCTCGGCGACAGTGCAGTGGTGGCGAATGGCGGTGATGGTGTCCTGCAGGGCACGGCGACCGCGAGCATGCATGTGTATATCGCCACTGGCCAGAACGGGCATGGCTAGCCGGGCGGCCAGCGCCAGCAGCTCAGCCAGGTGGGTCTGGTCATCCGGCCCACGATGCAGTTCGACCGCCAGCCACAGGCGTCCTTCAAAGCGGCGGGCAAGCCAGGCGCCCTCGGCATCGTCCTGGGCAGCATCGGGAATCCATAGCGCCAGCAGACCATCCAGCGGGCCGT
>JAUVYN010000124.1 GCA_030603065.1 Pseudomonas sp. | reverse complement strand
GCCGAGGTCGCGCAGGCGCTCGGACTGCTCAGGGGGCAGCAAGGCCGCAGGCGTAGCGCAGGAGCGCTACACCCCATAGCGCGGCGCCGTGTGCGAGTGCGCTGCTGGGTACGCAGCCTGCGACGGGCACGGGGGTTGGGTTGTCGAGCTCCCGCTCGACGACAGCGGCGATTCAGGCGATGCCAAGGTCGCGCAAAGACTCGGACTGCTCAGGGGGCAGCCAGGCCCCAGGCGTAGCGCAGGGGCGCTACACCCCATAGTGCGGTGCCGTGTGCGAGTGAGTTGCTGGGTTGGCAGCGTGCGGCAGGCACGGGTGTTGGGTTGTCGAGCTCCCGCTCGACGACAGCGGCAATTCAGGCGATGCCGAGGTCGCGGAAAGGCTCGGACTACTCAGGGGACAGTGAGGCCGCAGGCGTAGCGCAGGGGCGCTACACCCCATAGTGCGGCGCCTTGTGCGAGTGCGCTGCTGGGTACGTAGCCCTGCGACGGGCACGGTTGTTGGGTTGTCGAGCTCCCGCTCGACGACAGCGGCGATTCAGGCGATGCCGAGGTCGTGGAAAGGCTCGGGCTGCTCAGCGAATAGCCAGGCCGCAGGCGTAGCGCGGGAGCGCTACACCCCATGGCGCGGCTGAACTATTTTTTGGTTGCTCCGCGCAGGGCGGCGCCTGCCAGGGTGGCGGCTGCGGCCAGGCCCAGGGCGGTGCCGCCGAGGAGGAGTCGCGTAGTGGTGGAGCTGAGGCTTACTGCTTTGCTCTTGGCCTCTGCTTCGAACCGGCCGTGGGTGCGATGTACGTTGGGCACAGGCTCCTCAAGATTGTCCGGCCGACGTTTGGCAGCATTGCCGGTCATCTGTCCGTCCCAGGCCTGCTTGGCCAGCATCCGGTCAAGCAAACCCGGCATCACCATATTGCCGATGATCGACTGGAAGCTGGCCTTGCCGACCCAAAGCTCCCGCGGTGCCTGGCGGGCGGCCTTCAGAATCGCGCGGGCGGCGACCTCCGGTTCGTAGATCGGTGGAACGGGCTGGGGTTGTTCCTCCATGTGATTCCGCGACCAGTCAAATTGTGGCGTGTTGTGTGCGGGCAGTTGCACCATGGTCAGGCGTACGGCACTGTTCTGATGCAGCAGTTCGCAGCGCAGCGAGTCGGTAAACCCGCGGATGGCGAACTTGGCCGCACAATAGGCTGACTGCAACGGAATCGCCCGGTAGGACAGCGCGGAGCCAACCTGCACTATGGTGCCCCGGTTGCGCGGCTGCATGTGTCGCAGGGCGGCCAGGGTGCCGTGGACGAAGCCGTGATAGGTCACATCGGTCACCCGACGCAGCTCGGCAGGCTTCAGCTCCATTGCCGGACCGAATACGGTAGCCATGGCCGAATTGACCCAGACCTCGATCGGTCCCAGCTCGCCTTCGAATCGATCGGCGGCAGCGTATACCTGCTCGTCCTCCGCTACGTCGACCGGGATGGCCAGGACCCGCGCGCCCTGGGCTTCGAGCTCCTTGCGGGTTTCATCGAGGGCTTTTTCATCACGCGCGATGATGCCCAACTGATAGCCCGCGCGGGCAAACTCCAGGGCTGTGGCGCGGCCGATGCCGGCGGTGGCGCCGCAAATCACGGCGACCGGTTTTCTAGTGGCTTGGGTCATGTCAGCATGTGCTCCATCGATCATCGAAAAGGGTAGGTATGCCAGGCGTGCGTGTAATAGCTGACCGGGGTGTGCGGGGCGAGTTCCGGGGCCGGCGGCATCGCGGGCGAGTCCATGAGTAGACTGTCGCTGGCGTGTCTGACGGTATTCGTCGTGCTGCTGTGCTGGCGGCTGGTACCCGACCCCTATCAGGCCTGGTTGCTGATGCCAGTGTGGGTGGTTGCGAGCTGGTTGTACTTCACCAGCAGTTTCGAGTCCGCACTGCAGCGGCGCCGCACCTGGCTGGAGCAATATCTGCTGGTCGAGTCGCCGGGCCATCGACTGCTACGCGGCGGGCTGTTGCTCGCCGGCTGCCACCTGTTGGTGGCGGCACTGCTCTGCCTGTTTCTACTGGTGGCGCTGCGCCGGCTCGACCCCTTGCTCTGGCTGATGTTGCTTGCCGGCGTACCAGTCGTGCTCGCACTCAACGCCGGTCTCCGACGGCGCCTTGCGCGGCACGTCAAGGCAGAGGCGCTTCCAGTGCTGACCCGACGATTCGTCGTGCCACTGGGTGCGGGTTTGCTGCTTTTGGTATATCTGGCCATTCAGCTGCTGCTGCCGCAGCCGGATCTGCGGGGCATGAGCTGGCAGCAGGCAGTGCCGGCCCAGCTACCTTCGCAGGTGAGCGAGGTGGCGATAGTGGGGCTGCTTGAACGGTTGCACGCGCTGCTGGAGCTAACCCTGCAATGGGCCCTGCAGAACACACTGGGCGATTACGCCCACGGCGGACTGCTCGGTTTGGCCGGCTGGAGCCTGTTGCTGCTGACCAGCGCAGCCTTCGTCTGGGCCTATGTGCGTATCCTGGCCGGAGTGGTCACCCAGTTTGACAAGCGAGGAGATCCTTCTTGAACACCACCAGAGCGTCACGCTGGAAAATTCTTGCCTTAACCGCGGCGATGGTGCTGGCGCTGTTTCTAGCGCTGTCGGCTGGCTATCGCCTGCTTACCGAGCGTATGGCAGACAATCTGCTGTTTTCGGTACTCATCGCGGACCGCGAGCTGGTGCTTGATGGCCGCACCCTGGAGCAATTCAACCGCGACCTGGCGGAGCTCAGTGCCAGCCAGCGCCAGGCTGCTTCGGCACGACTCGATGCCTGGCTCGACCGCTGGGTAGACGAAACCTATGATCTGGCGCTCGGCGCCGTACCCGGTTACCTGGACTGGTATTACTCCATGCCGGGATCCTACCTGCGGTTGTTTCACGCGGTGCGCGGCGACCTGGACGAGGCGCTGATGGCACGCTTGAGTGGACATCTGATCGAGCGCAGCGGATTCGAGGAGCGTCTCGCCAGCTTTGACGCCATGCTCGGTGAAGAGCTGCGTCGTACGCTCGAGGTCGAGGGCAGGGCGGTGCGCGACGAATTGCTGCAGCGCTACGAGAACCGCCAGGCGAAGGCAGACCCTGACACCGTGCGCCCGGAACTGCGGCTCGATCTCGACAGTGCACTCGGTCACGCCTTCACCGCCAGCGCCACCGACATCGAGCGCTGGCGGGTGAGTGCCCAGGCCTCTGCCGTGGCTGGCGCCGGCACGCTGGCGCTGGTCGCAAGGCGAGTTCTGGTTCCCCGCCTGATGAGCCTGACCGCGGTGCAGGGAGCGCGTCAGGCGGTGGTCGCCTTTACCGCTAGGTTGGCCCCGCGTCTGGCCGCGGCGATCGCTGCAAGCGGGGGAACGGTGGCGGCGACCTCTCCCTCCGGGCCGGGCGCTTTGGTGGCAGGCAGCGCCGTCTTTCTGACCGCCGCTGGCACCATAGTGGTGACCGACTATGCGCTGCTCAAGGCCGAAGAGGCGATGTTGCGCGAAGACCAGCAACTAGAGCTGATAGCCGAACTGGAAGCTTCCCGCGACGGGACCCGCGAGTTGCTCCGCGAGCATCTGCAGTCGGCGCTGCGCCATGCGGATGGCACTTTCTGGATTCAACTGGCCCAGCCCTACGAGCAGGCAGGCGTTGGCCCGCGCTTTCACATACTCGATCTGCGTCCAGGCGCCAGGGCTGAGTGATGGCATAGGAATTGCTCTGTCCCCTTCATTCTGAAGAAAAGGGGGCGCGTATGTCCGATGCACTGGATTTCATGCTGGCGGCCCGGCGTAGTGAAATGCACGGACTGCAGGCACTTGAACTGACCTGCAAACTGGTCGGCAGCATCAGTCAGCTGGTACATGCGCTGCAGCGGGAGCGCGGTTTCTCCAACATGTTGCTGGGCAGTCAGAACGCGTGCTATCGCCAGGGCCTCGAAGAGCTTACCCGGCAGAGCCGTGTGTTCGAGCGAGAGGTCCGCAGCCGCTTCGACAAGCTCGATATCGAAGCCGGTTGCGGCGCCGAGAAGGCGCGTCTGTTCAACCGTATCGCTTATGTACTGCACGCCTTCGAGGGAATGACCGCGCTGCGCGAACGGGTCCGCCAGCAGACGATCACCCCACTTGATGCCACACAAGGTTTCAGCCGGCCGATCGGTGGCCTGCTGGCCGTGGTATTCGAAGCAGCAGACAGTGCGGTCGACCCTCAGGTGACCCGTTGTCTGGTTGCACTGTTCAACTTCATGCAGGGCAAGGAGCTGGCGGGACAGGAGCGCGCTACTGGCGTGGCCGGTTTTGCCGCCGGCTGGCACGAGCCCGCTCAGTTGGATCGGCTGGTTTACCTGCAGGATGCACAGCAACGCTGCTTCGACATTTTCATGGAGTTTGCCGAAGGGGATCTGCTGGCGCGCTGGCAACGGCTATGTACCGATGAGGTCACTCGGGAGCTGGTGCGGCTGCGCCAGGTTGCCGCGCGTACCTCCAGGGAAGCGCCGGTGACCCAGGCGCTGGGCGAGGTCTGGTTCGAGCTTGCCAGTCGCCGGATCGATGCGATGAAGGATATCGAAGATCGCATGACTGATCGTCTGCGCGCGCTCTGTCACGCCAGGGTCAGTCAGGCCAGGGCTGATCTCGAGAACCACCGAGCGCTGAGCCGTCGCCTCGGTAGCATGAGCGAAGAGGCCGATGCGTCTGCGCCACGGTTGTTCAATGTGCAGGCAACCGAACTGGACTGCGCGCCGGCGGACAATCTCGGTAACCAGCTCAACCGCTCGGTACTTGACGCCCTGCATGGCCAGACACTGCGACTACAGGCCCTCAGCGAGGAGCTCGAAGAGGCGCGGCGCTCGCTGAGTGAGCGCAAACTGATCGAGCGAGCCAAGGCTGCGCTCATGGCCCAGCACGGGCTCAAGGATGACGAAGCCTACCGCATGCTGCAGAACGCCGCCATGGAGCGCTGCCAACGCCTGGCCGATGTTGCCCAGACCGTACTCAATTACACCGGACTGTTGCAGAGCAAACCAGGCGTCACGCCCCAGCGGCGCTGATCCGGTCATGCACTCGCTGTGAGCAAGTGACGCTGACCATGCTCGATAACTGTGCGAGCCGGCGCATGGCCCGGTAGTAGAGACGGCAACGCGGTACTCACCCGGACAAATATTTCCCACCGCAGGCAGCGACTACTCCTTTAAAACCTCCCCCGGCTTTCAATTTCCGTTGATTCAACGGCTTGGCGAAGGGAATGCGCTGCACCGAATGATTATCCCACGAATAAAAAGCGGACTAATTCTGGCGAGCGCAACGCGTACGAAAGGGGGCGTTGCGAAATATGGCACGCATCATGCTTTGATGAAATCAGGCTCAGCAGTACCAGCCACCTCCAGCAATCTACGGGCAACGGCGTCCACCTCTGTTTCGATTTCTGATCGGGCATGAGGGGGCGCCGTTTTTTTATGTGTTTTCAGGGGATACGACGATGGACGACAAGTTTTCCAAAGACGGTCAGAGCAAGCCGGTCAGCAGCATCAAGCGCCGCGACTTTCTCAAATATTCGATCGCTGCGGTCGGTGGAGCTGCGCTCTTCAGCTCCATGCCGCCCGGCATGCGTTCGGCGGCCTGGGCCGCAGGGACCGACGGGGTGGAAACCACCAGAGCCAAGCTCGGGTTCATCGCGCTCACCGATGCGGCGCCACTGTTCGTAGCGGATGAGAAAGGCTTTTTCAAGAAACACGGCATGACCAACGTGGAGGTCCTCAAGCAGTCTTCCTGGGGCACCACGCGCGACAACCTGGTCCTTGGCTCGGCGCGCAACGGCATCGACGGCGCGCATATCCTCACCCCGATGCCCTACCTGATCACCACCGGCGCCATGACTGCCAACAACATCCCGACGCCGATGTACATTCTGGCGCGTCTGAACCTGGGCGGGCAGTGCATATCGGTCGGGCAGGAATACATGGACCTCAAGGTCGGCTTGGACAGCACTCCGTTCAAGGCCGCACTGGAAGCCAAGAAGGCCAGTGGCAAGCCGGTCAACGCCGCCATGACCTTTCCGGGCGGGACCCACGACCTGTGGATTCGCTACTGGCTGTCGGCCGGCGGAATCGACCCGAACCGGGACATCTCCACCATCGTCGTCCCGCCAGCCCAGATGGTCGCCAACATGAAAGTCGGCAGCATGGACACCTTCTGCGTGTGCGAGCCCTGGAACGAGCAACTGATCAACCAGAAGATCGGCTACACCGCCCTGACCACCAGCGAACTCTGGCAAAACCACCCGGAGAAAGCACTGGGCATGCGTAAGGACTGGGTAGACGCCAACCCCAACGCGACGCAGGCACTGCTCAAGGCGGTCATGGAAGCGCAGATGTTCTGTGAAGACCCGGCCAATCGCGAGGAAGTCGCGAAGATCTGCTCGAAGCGTCGCTGGATCAACGCTCCGTTCAACGACATCGTCGAGCGCATGAAGGGCAACTTCGACTACGGTACAGGTCGCGTCGTCAAGAACAGCCCGCACCAGATGCGTTATTGGAAAGACAACGCGTCCTACCCGTACAAGAGCCACGACAAGTGGTTCCTGACCGAGGACATCCGCTGGGGCTATCTACCAGCGGATCTCGACATGGACGGCCTGGTCGATCAGGTCAACCGGGAAGACCTGTGGCGCGCCGCCGCAACTTCTCTGGGCGTGCCGGCCGAAGAAATCCCGACTTCCACCTCCCGTGGCATCGAGACCTTCTTCGATGGCAAGACCTTCGATCCGGAAAACCCCAAGGCCTACCTGGACAGCCTGACCATAAAGGCCATGCGTACCTGATTCCATTGTGCAGACGGAGAGATCCCATGAACGCCAACGTCAAAATCGATCCAGCCAAAGCCGTAGCCTTTGCAGCTGATCCGCGCCATGCCGCGCAGCCACCCGCGTGGCTGGTGCGCGGTGCACGAGTCTTCACACAGCAAGTATTGCCGCCGCTGGTCATTCTGTTCCTGGCGCTGGCGGCCTGGGAAATGCTCTGTTCCATGGAAGGCGCGGCGCTGCCGCCGCCCACCCAGGTACTGAGCGATACCTGGGAACTCATCGCTAATCCGTTCTACGATCATGGCGGAAACGATGTCGG
>JAUVYN010000006.1 GCA_030603065.1 Pseudomonas sp. | reverse complement strand
CTCAAACTCGAACTGACACTTCGCCTTCGCTCCGTGCAGGCAAAACTGCGCCGTCTCGCGCACCACCTCGGCGAGCTGCACCGCCGAGCGGATCGGATCGCCGCCCTTGGCAAACGTGAGGAGCTGCTGCGTGAGATCCCGCGCCCGCATCAAGCCCTTCTCCGCCTCCTGCAACCACCGCGTGCCCGAACTCTCCACCTGCGTGTCGAGCATCGCGAGGGTCACGTTGCCCATGATCGCCGTGAGCAGATTGTTGAAATCGTGCGCGATGCCGCCGGTCAGCTTGCCGAGCGCGTCCATCTTGTGCATCTGCAGCAATGCAGCTTCCGCCTTGTTGCGCTGAGCGACCTCCTGAACCAACTGCGCGATGGCACCATCGAGCTGACGCTGTCCATCCCGCTCGCGACTGCGCTGCGCGGTTACGTCATCGACGAAAGCCAAACCCTGGCCAGCTACCCGATGCGGCGAAATCTGCCATTCGATTTCCTTGGTCTCCCGGCCACGGCGCATACTGACGGAGCTCTGCCAGCGTTCGCGACGAGCGATATGCGCAGCCATTTCCTCCAGAAATGGCTGTTCAGCAGCAGCAGAGAAGCATTCGCCCAGCGAATCTCCGCCGGTCACCCCCATCATCTGCACGAAGGCATGGTTGCACTCGACGACCCGCAACTGCGCATCAATCACCGCAATGGGCGCGGCGACATTGTGGAAAATCTCGCGGAACTGACGTTCACTTTCAATCAGAGCCACTTCACTATCCCGAACGCGCAGAAGCGTACGCAGCGTCGCGAGCAGCACTCCAGGCTCGACCGGATGCACCAGATAGGCGTCGCCGCCAGCATCCAGCCCGGCTATCAGATCCTGGGTCTGGATAGCCGCTGCGGAGACATGAATGATTGGCAGCAGCGCGGTAGCCGGATGCATGCGCAGGCGGCGGGCGATGTCATGCCCGCTCATATCCGGCAGGTTGACGTCAAGAATGAGGCCATCCACCGATTCGGCGGCCAGCGCCATCAGACCCTGGTTTCCAGTACCGGCCTCGAGCACCTGGTAGCCCTGCTGCTCCAGCACGCGCCGCAAGGAATAGCGCGTAGCGGCATTGTCGTCGACGATGAGTATGCGCAGTGTTTCAGGCATCCTGCCGGACCTCTTCGAGCCTCTTGGGAACCGTCACGTGGAACGACGAGCCGCGGCCAGGTTCGCTTTCCATGCCGACTTCACCGCCGAGCAATTCGGCGAACCGCTTGCACAGGGAAAGCCCGAGCCCGGTACCCCGAAGTTTTTTCTGCAGTGGCGAGTCAACCTGGGCGAAGTCCTCGAACAGGGTGTGCTGTAGCTCATGGGGGATACCGATACCGGTATCGGTAACACAGAAGCGCACGTGGTCATCGCCATGAAGCTGGGCGGTTACGCGGACCGAGCCGCTTTCGGTGAACTTCAGTGCGTTGGAGATGAAATTGCGCAGTATCTGCGCAAGCTTCTTGTCGTCGGTGTAAAGACGGGGAAAGTCTGCTGGCTCTTCCAGGATGAGGTCCACCGACTTGGAGTCGACGATCGGGCGAAACATGCCCCTCAGTGCCGCGAACAGATCGAGCATATCGAACCAGGCCGGGGATATGCTGATTCGCCCCGCCTCGATCTTGGCCAGATCGAGCAAATCGCTGACCATCTCGTTCAACTCTCTGGCGGAGGAGGTAATGAACTCGACCTGCCGGTGTTGTTCTTCACTGAGTGGGCCATCGAGCTCGTCGGTCAGCAGCCGAGCAATGCTTAGAATGGATCCGAGCGGCGTACGAAACTCATGACTCATGTAGGACAGAAAACGGCTTTTCAGGTCCGATGCCTGGCGCAGCTGTTCCGCCTGAACATCCAGCTCTGCATAGAGTGCAAGTACGCCCTGGTTGGTTTCTTCCAGTTCGGACTGCAGGGCGGCGACCTCAGCGCTCAAGCGCTGGATCTGCTGCTCGCTGGTTTCGATTTCCCTGTCGTGCACTACATTTCCCCCAGGGCTATAACCATGACCGTCGCGTCGTCCCGCCCTCTACAAAAGTCTCGATGAAGGACCGCTGCGATTACGGCCGGATGTCGACTGAAGATCCCTGGATAAACGGAAAGATCCCAGCGCGACTGTATCCCATCAGTAAACATCACCAGAAACTGACCAGCGACAATGGCCTGATCGAAACTCTGCGGTCGCCGAAGCTGCACGCCAACGATACCTGGCATGGACGCGAGCCCCCGGGTTTGACCAGGACCGACGACCCGCGCGCCAACATTGCCGATACCGGCGAAGCGCAGCGATTGCCCGACACGATTGAAGAGCGCGATCGCCGCAGCCCCGCCCCGGGTGCCCGCCAACGCGGAGTGCATTTCCTGCAGTTGCCCGACCGGATCACGAGCGGGGCTCCCGGCGAACGCCTGAACGGCGCGCCCGGCGGCTTCCGCGGCCTCCCTGCCATGACCGAGCCCATCGACCACCAGGGCCGCAACATTGTGCGCCTCGATCGCAAGGTGCCATGCATCACCACTGTGGGGCTGGCCAGACATGGCATGATAGCTTGCGCCGACTCGCAGGTCCCGGATTTCCGGGCCGTATATGCGCGCCATTACAACCGAGCCCGTGCTATCGGAATAGGCGTCGAAAACCTGCGACTGGCGTAACAGCGCACCCAGCCCGATGCCCTGGGTTCCGCGGCTGGAATAACCGTCGGCGAGGCATTGCTGAATGCAGAATCCCGGCCCGCGGTCGACCGAGATGATCTCCAGACCTTGCCCCCCAACCCCCGGAACCGGCTGAAGGTGGAGCGCACCGCCGCCGGCATGCTTGAGCAGATTCGTTGCCAGCTCGGTTGCGACCAAGGCAGCTCGGCCAGCATCCGCTTCGCCGAGCCCCGCCTGTTGCGCGAGCCGCAGCGCGCTGCGACGCGCAGCGCCCACCTGGCTTGTTTCTATCACCGGGACAACGCAGGTCAAAGCTCCTGTGTAACTCACATCCATTTGATAATGGCCACCCGCGTACCCTCGTTCGGGGCGCTGTCGATCTCGAACTCATCGACCAGACGTCTGGCGCCAGTCAAGCCCAGACCCAGCCCCCGACCCGATGTCCAGCCATCGGTCAGCGCCAGTTGCAGATCGGCTATGCCTGGGCCCTGATCCTCGAACACGAGACGAAGCCCCTTTCGAACACCATTTTCAAGAACCTGCCAGGCCATGGTCCCGCCCTTGCCGTAAACCACCGTATTACGCGCCAGCTCGCTCACCGCCGTGACGAGCTTGGTCTGGTCCACCAGACGCAGTCCACACTGCTGGGCCAGTCGCCGAGCAGCCTGACGAGCGTGGACCACATCGTTCTCGGTGACGACCGGCATCGATCCGCCGGACTCAGCGTTCATGATTCATCCGAGCCCGCAGGCGCGCCATGCCGCGTTCCACGTCGAGCGCGGTACTCACCCCTTCAAGGGTAAGGCCCAGTTCGACCAGTGTGATAGCCACTGCAGGCTGCATACCGACGATGACGGTTTCCGCGTCCATGATGCGCGACAGGGCTGAAATCGAAGCAATCATCCGGCCGATGAAGGAATCGACCATGTCAACCGAGGATATGTCGATCAACACTGCACGCGCCGAGGTCGCGCTGATTTTCTCCGCCAGATCCTCCTGCAGGTTCAGGGCCAATTGATCGTGCAGGTCTACCTGAATGGTAACGAGCAGGAACTCGCCCATTCTCAGAATTGGGATACGCTCCATTGTCAGGCCTCGCTGATGCTCAACCCGGAGCGCTTGAGCGCCAGACGCAGCGCATCAGCGAGCGAAGCCTTGGTGTCGATCCCTTCGAGATCCAGCCCCAGGTGAACGATGGTCTGGGCGATCTGCGGTCGAATGCCGCTGATGATGCAATCAGCGCCCATGAGACGGATGGCAGTAACCGTCTTGAGCAGATGCTGAGCAACCAGGGTATCTACAGTGGGTACCCCGGTGATGTCGATGATGGCAACCTCCGAACCGGTCTCGACGATGCGCTGAAGCAGCGTCTCCATAACCACCTGAGTGCGCTGGGAGTCCAGAGTACCGATCATGGGTAATGCGAGGATTCCGTCCCATAGCTTGACCACCGGGGTGGAAAGCTCGAGCAGCTCCTCCTGTTGCCGCTGAATGATTTCTTCGCGGGTTTTCTGGAACACCCTGACCGTATAAAGACCCAGCTCGTCGATCAGCTCTGACAATGCCCAAAGCTGATCCGGCTCGTTCTGCAGCAGGGAGAACATCGGGCGCTTGGCGGAGAAGACGAAGCCGGCGGTCTGCTGTGAAGTGAAGCCCTGTACCGCCCGACTGGCGGAAAGCCGCTCGAGGTAGGCACGCATGTCGCTCCAGCCTTCCCCAGAGAGACTGCCCGCGCCTGCAGCCGAAGCGCCCTGCAGCAACAGTCGAATGAACTCCTGGGTATGTTGACGCAGTTCGTTTTCCTGCCAGGCGGAACCCGGTCCGGCGAGGCTATCGATCCAGCTGTTTACGATGGCCGCTTCGTTGTCACGAACGGTGCTAAGAGTTTTCGGCAGCAAGGCTTCCATGTTCGACAGCTCCTCTTGATGATGTTTTCTTATACCCCGAAGCGGACGAAAAGTTTCAGAACATGACAGGGCATATGGGCAAAGGGCGGGACGATACATCCTCGTGAAAAGCTTGCCAACTGCCAGCGACGAGCAGTCGTCGATCTGATACGCCCCGGACGACATGACCAAAATTTGGCAGCCAAGTGACGCGTTCCGACACGGAGAGCAGCCGGACTGCCGCCAGCCGTGGCCTGGTGGCCGATGCGCAGGCTTGGCGCTGTTTTTGCTTGGGTTGGGAACCAACCCGGAAAACATGCGAGGCCCGGAACAGGATGGAAAACCATCAGCACCTTTATCGGCTCAGCCAGCCGCTGCTCGACGTCCACCATAGCAACATGACAGCGGAGGAAGCGGCCCGCGCCCTCGGGTCGGCATTGTTGGGACCATGGTCCACTGGCCTGGACGTGCTGGTGATGATGCTGGACGATGTCACGCGCGCCGGTCTGGGGAAGCATCAGCTCGGCCGTGCGAGCGAGATGTCAACCGAACGCATGCTCGCGGAACTGGTCAGCAGGCTGTATTCGCGCTGGCTGTTAGAGGATCTGTGCCCCGACACATACGGCCTATTCAAGGCGGCTACCGACTTCGTGGCGGCCCGTTCCACCATGATCGATGCCTACCGAGCACACAGAAAGGTCCCTACGTTGAGGGCGCTGAATATCAGTGCGGTGCAGTGTCTGGATGCTTCCGACTCCCTCTATCAGCGCGCCCTGTACTTCTCAAGGGCTGCTGACAACATCAAGGGCATGTGTTGCGGCCGGCTGACCGCCCTCTTCCTGCCCCGCGAATTGGGCGGGACGCCGGGCTCGTTACAGCCTTCCGGGCCGCAGCCCATGGACCGGATGCTGGCTGACTATTCAGACAGGGAGCTGGGTATTAGGCTAATGCACACTTTGCGTAACAACCGCCTGGCGTCTTACGACCCCACTTATCCGGTCAACGGCGTACGCAGCATCTATTTGCTGATTCCCCTGCTCATATCCTATCTGACACACCCCAGTGCGAAGCTGGAACGCGCGATGCCCTGCCAACTGGCCGATCTGAACGCCTCCCTTGCAGAGTTGAGCCTGCAGATGGAAGCCGTGAACAAGCGCTACGAAAGGCTACGAGCTGCAAGCCTGTGATAAGGAACGCCGCGCTACTTCGCCTGTAGCGGAAGGGCGCGGTGAAGCTGGAGGATGTTGTCCGTGAACACCCAGTCCACACCTCGGTTCGCTTCGCGATTCAGCACGTAGGGGTTCTCGACCATGCCGGTGCCAACCTTGCGGCCCTCTTCACGCAGGTGACGTAGACGTTTCGCTCCGATGAGCGCGAAAGAACCGGCAATCGCTCCATGACCCAGGTCCCGATTCAGTCGAAGGATCTCATCCGTATTGCCCTCGGCCACGTCTACAAAGGCCGAACGCGGAATACTTTTGAATCCTTCAAGATGATCAGGCACCAGACTGAGCAGGTGATAATCCGTGCCGGGGGTCAGCGATTGCAGCCAGGGGGTGATCGGTTGGGGCAGCCCGGAACGCAGCCGCCAGGATTCCTTGATCTCCAGCATCAGGTGCATCCGCCCGGCGTTCAATTGAAGCACCTCATCCAGATGCGGAATCTGCGGCAGCGCCTGCCGGAGATCACGGAAACGTGTCTCGGCTACCACGATATCCGGCCGGTTGAAAAGCCGACCACAGTGCGCATCATGGTGCACGACCGGCTCCCCGTCGCGGGTGAGTCGAATATCCATCTCAGCGCCCCAGACGCCGCTTTCCAGACAAACCTCGAATGCTTCCAGAGTATTCTCCAGCACCCTGCCGTCGCCCCTGCGCCCATGCGCGCCACGCATCACGCAGGCCACTGAAGTGGATCATCGCCCCGTCGCCCCTGCGCCCATGCGCGCCACGGTGGGCAACGAGGCCGATACTGGCCACGTCAGCCGGTTGCCTGCTCAGCGGCGCCAGCGCCCAAAGGTGGTTTGCCAGAGTATTGAGTTTGTCGGTAAAGGTGGGCATGGCCGGTCCCGCATGTTTCCGCTGTTGAGTACCTGTACTCAGCTTAAACAGCTCGACGGCACGACGCCATGCAAAGCCGCGCATAGCGGGGCTTTGCATGGCAGGTCCCCTTCAGTGACTGATCATCCATGGCCTGGCTGACGGGAACATCTTTTTCCCGTCGGCGGTCCAGAACAGCTTGGATTTGCCGATCTTCTGATGGGCGCAACCACAACCCTTGCCGTGCTTGTGCTCATGCCTGGCCTGCTCCTCGGCGCGGTAGTCGGGCGTCGACAGGATCGGACTGTGCATGGCCTTCTCGTTGCGATCGCGCGCCTTGCGCTCGGTGTCGTCGACCTTGAACACGTTGGTCGGCAGCAGGATCACCTTGGCCGAGAGCTCGCCGCAGTCCGGGCAGGGCTGCGGCTGATCGAACTCGTCCAGGGTGGCGAGGGCGTAGAACAGGCCGTGCTCGCGGCACTTGTAGTCGTACACGGGCATGGCCGGTTACTCCTTGTCCTTCGACAGCGGTACGTCCATGCCACCTGAGGCCTTGGCCTGCGGGCCACTGGCGCTGGGGTTGATGTCGAAGTCGAAGATTCCCGTCGGCAGCCACAGGGTGGCGCAGGCGTTGGGCACGTCGACCACGCCGCTGATATGACCTTCCACCGGCGCGCAACCGAGAATCGCATAGGCCTGGGCGCGGCTGTAGCCGAACTTGGTCATGTATTCGATGGCGTTCAGGCAGGCCTGGCGGTAGGCAATATGCACGTCCAGGTAGTGCTGCTTGCCCTGTTCGTCTACCGAAATACCTTCGAAGATCACGTAGTCGTCGTAGCGCGGCTTGATCGGGCTGGGCTTGAAGATCGGGTTCTTGATGCCGTACTTGGCCATGCCGTCCTTGATCAGGTTGACCCGCAGGTGAATCCAGCCGGCCATCTCGATGGCGCCACAGAAGGTGATCTCGCCGTCGCCCTGGCTGAAGTGCAGGTCGCCGACTGACAGTCCGCCGCCCTTCACATAGACCGGGAAGTATACCTTGGCGCCGCGGGAAAGGTCCTTGATGTCGCAGTTGCCGCCATGCTCGCGCGGCGGCACGGTGCGTGCGCCTTCGGCGGCGGCCTTGGCCTTGTCATCGCCGGTCATGCGGCCCATGTGCGCGGTGTCGGCAAAAGGCAGGTTGACCAGCCCCGGCACGCGCTCGGGATCGGTCTCGAACAGTTCGGTCTCGCGCTTGTTCCACTCCTCGAGCATTTCCTTAGAGGGCAGACAGCCGATCAGACCCGGGTGGATCAGGCCGGCGAACTCGACATTGGGAATGTGACGCGACTTGGTGAACATGCCGTTGAAGTCCCAGATCGACTTCTGCGCTTCCGGGAAGTGTTCGGTCAGAAAGCCACCGCCATTCTGCTTGGAGAAGAAGCCGTTGAAGCCCCACTGGCTCTCTGCGAAGGTACCGATGTCGAGGATGTCCACCTCGAGCAGGTCGCCAGGCTCGCAGCCCTCCACGCCAACCGGGCCGGAGAGGAAATGCACCTGGGACAGGTCGACGTCACGCACGTCGTCAGCGCTGTCGTCGTTCTTGATCTGGCCGCCGGTCCAGTCGTAGCACTCGATGATGAAGTCGTCGCCCGGCTTGACGGTGGCGACCATCGGGATATCCGGGTGCCAGCGGTTGTGGACCATGTCATTTTCATAGGGCGACTTTTTCAGGTCGATCTTGATGATGGTTTCAGCCATTTTCAGCTCCTTGAGGCAGATAGGGGTCGGAATGCTCCGCGGATCCACTATCGCCAACCCTCCAGCCGCGGACCATTCGTGAAATGACACCCTTGCCTACGTCATTTGACGTAGGCGGGGTCAGGCAGGACTTCCAGCCGTTGATCACCGAAACGCACCAGAAAATGATCAACATCAGCATGGGCAAGCAGCGCCTGGGCTACTGCCGGGGCCAGATGCTGGCGCACCCGCCGGCTGAGATCTCGCGCGCCGTACCGCGGGTCGTAATTCCGACACAACCAGCGCCTGGCATCGAGGGTCAGCTGTATCGCTGCGGATTGCTTCTGAAGCCGGCTGCGCAGGCGCGATAGCTCGATCTCCAGCAAGGCATCTGCCTCCGCCGCGGGAAGCGGCTGGAAGTGCAGAACATGGTCGATGCGATTGATGAATTCGGGATCGAAACGCCGACTCAGCGCCTGTTCGAGGATCGCGGATTGCTGCGCCGCACTGGGTCGCAGCAGCCGCCGCCAGCCCCGCCGAAACCGGCCCTGATAGCGCGCCAGCTCTGCAGCGCCTAGATTGCTGGTGAGAAAGATCAGGCTGTTGCGAAAGTCGATGGTGCGGTTGCCCGCCGGCAGCGTCAGCAGCCCGGCATCCAGCACGTTGAGCAGCGTGCGAATCACCTCGGTGCTGGCCTTTTCCAGCTCGTCGAACAGCACGATCCCGGGCTTGCTGAAACTCCCCCGTATTTTGTCTGCGTCGAACAGGGTATGGCCCTCCTTGCTGCCGACATAGCCCGGTGGCGCCCCGGTCAGCGCCGAGGCGTAGTGCTCCTGGCTCAGGGTATTCATGTCGATGCGGCAGAGCGCGTCTGCACTGCCGTGGATGGCTTCGGCCAGTACCCGCACGGTTTCGGTCTTGCCAACCCCGGTGGGCCCCATCAACAGGCAGACGCCGAGCGGGCGCTGTTCCGGTCCGATGTCCGCGCGTACCACCTGCAGCATGTCTTCAATGGCGGCCAGCGCGTCATCCTGGCCGAGGATGCGCGCGCGCAGGCGCTGCATCACCTCGCCCGGATCGAAGGTGAAGCGCGTCTGGCGCAGGCCGGTTCTTGTTGCGCGTTGCGCCAACTGTTCCTTGTTGGCTGCGAGGCGTTCGTTGGCGAAGGGCATGGCTCGATAGTCCGGTGCTGGCTGGTGGGTTCATGTCGAGCGGGAGCTCGACATTCCCGGGGCATATCAGGCGCCTGCGCCCTTTTCCCTGCCCTCTATCGGCAATTCCCCGACCGGGCAATCCGCGACGCCGATGGTGCTGCGGGTCATGGCCTCGACCTGATCGCGCGCCTTCTCCGCATCCATTACCCAGGTACGGTAAAAGTCGAACGGGCAGTCAGCCACGCCGCGGTCGCCGTCCCCGGAATTGAACATACCGGTGTACCCCCTGTGCAGCAGCTTGAACAGGTGATTCTGCGACTGGTCATTGGCGCGTGCATCGCGGATCTGGCTGAGCGACAGCTGAGCGTACTGCACGCCCATGTCCTCCTCGCCGCATTCGCCCAAAGTGCGCCCGTCGAAGCCGATGATCGCCGAGTGGCCGAAGTAGGAGTAGACGCCATCGAACCCGGTGGCGTTGGCCACGGCCACGTAGCAGTTATTGGCCCAGGCCATGCTCTTGGCCATCATGATCTGCTGCTCCTTGGCCGGGTACATGTAGCCCTGGCAACGCACGATCAGCTCGGCGCCCTTCATCGCGCAGTCGCGCCAGATTTCCGGGTAGTTGCCGTCGTCGCAGATGATCAGACTGATCTTCATGCCCTTGGGCCCTTCACTGACGTAGGTGGTGTCGCCGGGATACCAGCCCTCGATAGGGCACCAGGGGATGCACTTGCGATACTTCTGGACGATTTCGCCTTCGTTGTTGATCAGCACCAGCGTGTTGTAGGGCGCCTTGTTCGGATGATCCTCGTGGCGTTCGCCGGTCAGCGAGAACACGCCCCAGGTGTTAGCCTCGCGGCAGGCCTGGGCGAAGATCGCGGTCTCATCGCCGGGGATGGTCGCGGCGGTGTCCATCATCTCTTCGTTGTCGTACATGATCCCCATGGTGCTGTATTCGGGGAAGATCACCAGATCCATGCCCGGCAGGCCCAGCTTCATGCCCTTGATCATCTCGGCGATGTTGCGCGCATTGTCCAGGACCTGTTCCCGGGTATGCAGGCGCGGCATCTTGTAGTTGACGACGGCAACGCCGACGGTGTCTTTGCTGCTCGAAATATCACCATGACGCATGGCGCTCTCCTCTTTGCTTGGCGTAGGGGCGGTTCAGACCGCCAGATAGGAAGCGACCTTGGCTTCATCCACGGTCGCGCGCAGTTCTTCATGGACGATCTCACCCTTCTCGATGACCAGAATGCGGTCGGCGATATCCAGGGCGAACTTGAGCACCTGTTCAGAGACGATGATCGACAGGCCCCGCTGGTCGCGGATCATCTTCAGGGTGCGGGCCATGTCGCTGATGATCGACGGCTGGATGCCCTCGGTGGGCTCGTCTAGCAGCAGCAGCTTGGGATTGCTGGCCAGGGCACGGGCGATCGCCAGTTGCTGCTGCTGACCGCCGGACAGGTTGCCGCCGCGCCGCGAGCGCATCTCCAGCAACACCGGGAACAGGTCGTACAGATCAGTCGGAACGGTGCGCCGGCCAGTGACGGTGAGGCCGGTCTCGATATTCTCCTTCACCGTCATGGTCGAAAAGATCATGCGCCCCTGTGGTACATAGGCGAGACCGGCCTTGACCCGCTCATGGCTCTTCATGGCACTGACGTCGGTACCCTCCAGGTCGACCCTTCCGCGACGAGTGGGGATGACCCCCATCAGGCTCTTCATCAGCGTGGTCTTGCCCATGCCGTTGCGGCCCATGATGGCGACGATCTCGTTCTTGCCGACGGTGAAATTCAGATCCCGGAGGATTTCGCTCTGCCCGTAGGCCACGTTGTAGCTCGATACATTCAACATTGACTGTCCCTCTCAATGGCCCAGGTAGACTTCGATGACCTTCGGATTCTGCTTGACCTTTTCCGGCGAACCCTCGGCAAGGATCTTGCCCTGGTGCAACACCGTGACCTTGTCGGCAATCTCGGCCACGAACTGCATGTCGTGCTCGATGACGATCATGGTGTGTTCCTTGGCGATTTCCCGCAGCAGCACGGCGGTCTGCTTGCGCTCGGCAACCGACATGCCGGCAACCGGTTCGTCAAGCATCAACAGGTCCGGCTTCTGGATCAGCAACATGCCGATTTCCAGCCACTGCTTCTGGCCGTGGCTGAGCAGATCGGCCTGGGTGCCCAGGTGTTCGGAGAGGAAGATACGGTTGGCAACCTCCTCGATCCGCGCGGTCACCTCGGCGCTACGCTTGAAGGCCAGGCTGCCGAATACACCGCGCCCGCTGGGGTAGGAAATCTCCAGGTTCTCGAACACTGTCAGGTCCGGGTAGATCGAGGGGTTCTGGAACTTGCGCCCTACCCCGGCCTTGACGATCTGGTGCTCCTTGAGTTTGGTCAGTTCACGATTGCGAAAGCGGATCGAGCCCTCGGTGGCCCTGGTGCGGCCGCAGATCAGATCCAGCACCGTGGTCTTGCCGGCGCCGTTGGGGCCGATGATCACGCGGATTTCGTTCTCGTCGACGTACAGGTTCAGGTTGTTGACTGCCTTGAAACCGTCGAACGAAACCGTAAGGCCCTCCACCGCGAGGATGAAGTCAGTGTTGGAGCCGCTCATGGTGTTACTCCCTGGCTGGAAAGGGTTGGGTCGGTTTGTTCAGGAGCCTTCCCGGCACTGCCGAGTACCCGGTCCATCAGCCGCTCCACGTGCGGCCCCACATAGGTGGCATAAAGGCCGGCTATGCCATTGGGCAGGCCGAGTACTACACCGATGAAGATAAGCCCCATGGCGAACAGCCAGAGATCCGGGAAGCTCTCGCCGAACAGCGTCTTCGCCACGCTGACCAGCAGCACGCCGTACACTGCTCCGATGATCGAAAGGCGGCCGCCAACGGCGCAGAAGATAACCATTTCGATCGAGGGCACCACGCCGACGAAGCTCGGTGACATGAAACCTTCCTGCAACGTGAACATTGCACCACCGATGCCGGCAAAGGCGGCGCCTACACAGAACACGAAGACCTTGAAGTTGGCTATGTCGTAACCGGAGAAACGCACCCGGTCCTCCTGCCCTCGCATGGCGACCAGGATCCGCCCGGTCTTGCTGCGGCGGATGTACTGGGCGATGAACAGGCAGGCGAATAGCAGAGCGACGCAGACGAAGTACAGAACGTAGGTGGCGCTGTCGGTATGGATATTCCAGCCCTTGAGCGTGCGCAGATCGGTAATGCCGTTGACCCCGCCAGTGAGGCCCTGCTGGCCGATGATGAGAATGGTCAGAATGGCTGCGATGGACTGGGTGATGATCGCGAAATACACACCCCCGACGCGCCGCTTGAACATCGCCACACCAATCAGATAGGCAACGATGGTTGGCGCCACCACCACCGCGATGACGGCGAAGGTCAGGCTGTTGAAGGGCTCCCAGAACCACGGCAGCGCTGTGATCTGGTTCCAGTCCATGAAGTCGGGAATGCCGGGCGTGGTCTGGATCGCGGTGTTTTCGGGGGTCGAAGCCTCGAGTTTCAGATACATCGCCAGCGCATAACCGCCCAGTCCGTAAAATACGCCCTGGCCGAGACTGAGAATGCCTCCGTACCCCCAACAGAGCACCAACCCGACCGCCACGAAGGCAAAGCTGAGGAATTTGCCCACCTGATTCAGCCGCATGACATCCAACGACAACGGCAGCACCACGACCAACAGAAGCGCTAGCACAAGGAAGGACAGCAGATCCTGGCGCGGCAGATAATCCCTGAAGGATGAGAATGGCATCGCGTTATCCTCCTAACGGCGCACTTTGAGAGCGAACAGGCCCTGCGGCCGGAACATGAGAATCAGCACCACCACCAGCAAGGTGAGCACCTTGGCCATGGAACCGCCCATGAAGAATTCCATGATCGATTGCGACTGGGAGATGCTGAACGCCGAGGCCACGGTACCGAGCAGGCTGCCAGCCCCGCCGAAGACCACGACCAGGAAGGTATCGACGATGTACAGCTGCCCCGAGCTCGGCCCGGTGGAGCCGATCATGGTGAAGGCACTGCCAGCTACCCCGGCAATGCCGCAACCCAGAGCGAAGGTCATGCGGTCGACCCTGGCGGTATTGATTCCCACGGCTCCGGCCATGTCGCGGTTTTGCACCACAGCTCGCACCTGCTTGCCCCACCGGGAGCGGTACATGAGCACCGCCACCGTGATGGTCGCAAACAGCGCCAGTGCCATCACGAACATGCCGTTGATCGGCACCTCGATCATGTCGGTCAGCCGGTAGGAGCCCATCAGCCAGTCGGGAATGACCACCCCTACCTCCCTCGCGCCGAAAATGGAGCGATAGGCCTGCTGCAAGATCAGACTGAGACCCCAGGTCGCCAGGAGGGTATCGAGCGGGCGATGGTAGAGAAAACGAATCAGCCCCCATTCGACGATGACGCCGAGCAACGCCGCGGCGCAGAAAGCGAATACGATGGCAAACAGAAAGTAGGAACCGAACAGGTCAGGGAAGTGGCTGGCGAACAGGTTCGAGGTCATGTAGGTGACGTAGGCACCCAGAATCATGAACTCGCCGTGCGCCATGTTGATCACACCCATTTGTCCGAAGATGATGGCCAGGCCCAGGGCCATCAGCACGAAAACCGCAAACAGAATGAGGCCGGCGAAGCCCTGCATGGCGAAGATCGCGGTCAGCTCGGCGGCAGAAAACTCAGAGAACATGTCCTTTCCTCCGGCGGATAGACAGGAAGCTGCATCGCGAAAGGGCCCCGCCCTGAATCGGGCGGGCCCTGCTGCTGGTTACTGGTAGCCAGCCGGGAACGGGTTCGGTTCCATCAGCTCGTCGGTCTCGAAGACCACCTTGAACTGGCCGTCACGCTGGGCGTGGCCAATGCGGGTCTTTGACCAGAGGTGGTGGTTCTCATGGACGCGGACATAGCCTTCAGGCGCAGTGGTCAGCTCGATGCCGGGAGAGGCAGCACGAACCTTGTCCACATCGAAGGAGCCGGCAGCTTCAACTGCGGCCTTCCACAGCCAGGGGCCAAGGTAGGCGGCCTGGGTCACGTCACCAATCACTGCGTTCTGGCCCCAGCGCTCACGGAACGCCTTGACGAAGGCTTCGTTGTTCTCGTTCGGCAGGCTCTGGAAGTACTTCATCGAGGCGTAGGCGCCCTGGATGTTGTCACCGCCGATACCGAGGATCTCGTCTTCGGTGACCGAAATGGTCAGCAGAGTGAAGTCCTCCTTGGTCATGTCCAGACCGGCTGCCTTGAGCTGACGGTAGAAGGCCACGTTGGAGCCACCCACCACCGAGGCGAAGATCACGTCAGGCTTGCGCAGGCGTATACGGTTGATCACCGAGTTGAAGCTGGTATGACCGAGCGGGAAGTAATCTTCACCTACTACCTGACCACCGAGGTGCTGCTCGATGTGGATGCGCGCGATCTTGTTCGAGGTGCGGGGCCAGATGTAGTCGGACCCGATCAGATAGAACGTCTTGGCGCCTTTGTCTTCGGCTACCCAATCCAGGCCGGCAAGAATCTGCTGAGTGGCCTCCTGGCCGGTGTAGATAACGTTCGGCGACTGCTCCAGCCCTTCATAGAAAGTCGGGTAGTAAAGCATGCCGTTGTTGCGCTCGAAGATCGGCAGTACCGCCTTGCGTGAGGCAGACGTCCAGCAACCGAACACTGCAGCCACCTTGTCCTGGCGAAGCAGCTTGTTGGCGCGGTCAGCAAAGGTCGGCCAGTCGCTGGCACCGTCTTCCTGAACGTATTCGATCTTGCGACCGAGCACGCCGCCCATGGCGTTAATCTGTTCAATGGCAAGAATCTCTGCCTGTACCGAACCCTCCTCACTGATCGCCATGGTGCCGGTGATCGAATGCAGAATGCCGACCCTGACGGTATCGTCGGTTACCGCCAGCCCCGTGGTATTCACTTCTGCGGTAGTGGGCTTGGCCATCGCGGTGAATGACATGCCGGACATGAGTACTGCGGCAGAAATCGCTGCGATCGACCTGGCCAGAAAACTGCGGCGAGTCAGCTTGATATTGGAATGCTCCATGGTGATTCCTCGTGTGATAGAACCTGAAAAAAGGAGCACCACCGGTGGCAGACCCGATGATGCCCACAACACCCTCGGATCACATTCTGCTGAGCCCCCTCTGGGCTGCCCATTCGACAAATACCCCACCTGCCTACGTCATTTGACGCATGGCAGCGCAGCGCCATGACATTTACAAAGAGCCCGCGCCTTTAACAAACAACCCGGCACGTATATTGGATGACGCACGAACGCATGCCTGGAAAGGCATGCCAGCCCGCGATCGCCGCACCGGAATGCACCCAAGCGGTGCAGAACCCGCACCGCGCCGGCACATTGGTTCAAGGAGCAGGGAATGACCGCCAGGCAGCACATCTTTCGAGTGCGACGCAATTACAACCAGTGGGTGGCCAACGAGACCCTGGAAGACTACGCGCTGCGTTTCACCGCCAAGAGCGCTAGGCGCTGGCCTGCCTCCAGAGTTGCCAGTACCGCGCTGGGCGCCATTTCCTTTTTGGCTCTGGAAGCGATCGGCGGAGCCATTACTCTCCATTACGGATTCACCAATGCCATCGCCGCGGTTCTGGCGGTCAGTCTGGTGATACTGCTCACCGCAATTCCCATCAGCTATTACGCGGCGCGTTACGGCGTCGACAGCGACCTGCTAACCCGCGGTGCCGGTTTTGGCTACCTCGGTTCGACCATCACCTCACTGATCTACGCCAGCTTCACCTTCATCTTCTTTGCGCTCGAATCTGTGATCATGGCCATGGCGCTGGAATTGCTGTTCGGGGTGCCACTGGCGCTCGGCTACGTGATAAGTGCGCTGGCGGTCATTCCTCTGGTGACCCACGGCATCACCCTGATCAGCCGCTTTCAGCTCTGGACCCAGCCATTCTGGATAGTCCTGCAGCTGCTGCCCTTCGCCTTCATCATCTATGCTGATGCCAGCGCGGTGGAGGACTGGCGCCAGTTCGCCGGGAGCGAGCCGGGAAGTGATCCGGCAAGCGGGTTCAATCTGGTCATGTTCGGCGCCGCGTCTGCCGTGCTCTTCGCCCTGATTGCACAGATCGGGGAGCAGGTGGATTTTCTGCGTTTCGTCCCGCGGGCCGAACCTGGCAGACGGCTGCACTGGTGGGCTGCGGTCATGGCTGGTGGGCCGGGCTGGATTCTGGTGGGCGCGGTGAAGCTGCTGGCCGGTTCCTTTCTGGCGGTGCTCGCCCTCAGCCATGGCGTACCGGCAGAAGAAGCCGCGGACCCGACTCGCATGTACATGATCGCCTTCGGCTACATCACCAGCTCACCCCAGGTCGCGCTGGCTACAGCGGGAATTTTCGTCATCATCTGCCAGCTGAAAATCAACGTGACAAATGCCTATGCCGGCTCCATCGCCTGGTCCAACTTCTTCTCCAGACTGACGCACAGCCACCCTGGGCGGGTGGTATGGCTGGTATTCAACGTATGCATTGCGCTATTGATAATGGAGCTTGGCGTGTACCGCGCTCTGGAGGAGACCCTCGGCTACTTCGGCGTCATAGCTACTGCCTGGGCCGGGGCCCTGGTCGCAGACCTGGTGATCAACAAGCCGTTGGGACTTTCGCCCAAACACATTGAATTCAAACGCGCACATCTCTACGACATCAACCCGGTGGGCGTCGGTGCCATGTTGCTGGCGACGCTGGCAGGCATGCTCAGTTTCACTGGGCTGTTCGGCGAAATATTCCAGGCGCTGGCCCATTTCATCGCGCTGGGCACGGCGCTGGTATGTGCTCCGCTGATCGCCTGGCTCACCGGGGGCCGCTACTACCTGGCGCGTGAAATCATTCGCATCCAGCCAGAGTCCGATGGTCGGCTGGCCTGCTGCATCTGTGAAAACCGTTTCGAGCCCGAAGACATCACCCACTGCCCGGCCTACGGCGGCCGTATCTGCTCGCTGTGCTGCTCGCTGGACGCCCGCTGCGGCGACTACTGCAAACCCGGCGCCGGTTATGCCGACCAGACCCGCAAGCTGCTTGGTGTGCTGCTGCCGGAACGACTGATGCCAGGGATTGGCTCACGCCTCAGCCATTTCATTGCACTTTTTCTGCTGCTCAACGGGCTGACCGCGCTGCTGCTTTCGCTGATCTACTACCAGACCCCCTTCGCCGATTCGGCTACTCAGGATCTGCTGGGTAGAACGCTCTGGCAGGTGTTCTTCATCCTGCTGATCATCACAGGCGTCATCAGCTGGCTGTTCGTCCTGATCAACGACAGTCGCCGTGTGGCCCAGGAAGAGTCGCAGCGGCAGAACCGACTGCTGAGCGAGGAAATCGAAGCCCATGAGCTCACTGACCGTGCGCTGCAGCTTGCCAAGGAGCAGGCGGAAGCTGCGAACCAGGCCAAGAGCCGCTATCTGACCGGTATCAGTCATGAGTTGCGCTCGCCGCTCAACGCCGTGCTCGGCTATGCCCAGTTGCTCGAACAGGATCAGCAGATTCCCGAGCACCGTCGACAGGCGCTGGGAGTGATCCGCCGTAGCGGCGAATACCTGGCGGACCTGATCGAAGGGCTGCTGGACATTTCCAAGATCGAAGCCGGGCGGCTGGAGCTGCATACCACCGACGTGCGTATCGACCTGTTCATGGATCAGCTGGTGAACATGTTCCGGCTCCAGGCCGAGGCCAAGGGGCTGGCGTTTCGCTTCGACTGCCCTACTCCTCTTCCGCGCTGGGTACGCACCGATGAAAAGCGACTTCGGCAGATACTGATCAACCTGCTCTCGAATGCGATCAAGTACACCGACGAGGGGCATGTAAGCCTGACGCTGCGCTACCGAAGTGGGGTGGCCGAATTCAAAGTGCAAGACAGTGGCGAGGGTATTCGCAGCGACGACATTGAGCGAATCTTCCAACCGTTCGAGAGGGTTCGCAATCCGGGGTCAACCGCATTCGGAACCGGCCTGGGCCTGACCATCACCAAGCTTCTCTGCGAAATCATGGGCGGCGACATTAGCGTGCAGAGCACTCCGGGGGAAGGAAGCACCTTTCGTGTCGCTCTGCTGCTATCAAGCGTGCACAAGGACCTGTATCGCGAAGAGCCTGCGGCGCGCCGGCCGCCCCGCGGTTATGTCGGCCCTACTCGCCGGGTTCTGGTGATCGATGACGAAGATTCACACCGCCAGCTCATGCACAACCTGCTGCGCCCGATTGGCTTCGACGTCTCTACGCTCGCCAATCCCTTGCTTGCAGTAGAGATCTTCCAGCAGCAGCCAGCAGATCTGATTCTGCTCGATCTCAACATGCCGGGTACCGACGGCTGGAGCCTGCTCGGCCAGCTTCGCGAGCATGGCTGCGAGGCTCCAGTCATCGTTATATCTGCAGATGCCGCTGATGGAGGCCAGATGCGCGAACCCGTGCAGCATCAGGGCTATTTCATCAAACCCGTGCAACTGGGCCAATTGCTCGATCTGACAGGTCGTTTGCTGGGCCTCGAATGGACCTATGATGCGGCGGCACCAGAGCCGACCCGACTACCGCACGCACCAGGCACTGCGGTGGCACTGCCGACCTTCGAACACCTTCGAGAGCTTCTCGCCATCGGCCACCGGAAGGGGCTGCTCGAAGCGCTCTATCTGTTGCGTGAACACGATGCTCAACGCGCCGATCTCTACAACCAACTGATCGCCCTGGCCGACGCCTTCCAGTTCGAAGCCATCCGCCAGCGGCTGCAGGTCAATGACCATGAATACCCGTGAAGCAACCCGGACCACCGTACTGATCGTGGACGATGCGCTGGACAGCATCAGAATGCTCAACGACGTTCTGGAAACCGCTGGCATGACCGTTCTGGTCGCGCTGGAAGGCTCCCAGGCGATCAACATCACCCGCAATATTGTGCCGGACATCATCCTCCTGGACGCCCTGATGCCGCACATGGACGGCTTCGAGACCTGCCGGCAGCTCAAGGCCAGCCCGGCACTGCATGGCGTACCGATCATCTTCATGACCGGACTCAGCGATACCGAACACGTGGTGATGGGCCTGAATGCCGGGGGCGTGGATTACGTTACCAAGCCGATCAATGCCGAGGAGTTGCTGGCACGCATGCGCGTACATCTGACCAATGCGCGCATCGCCCAGAGTGCGCGGCTCGCCCTGGACCAGGCCGGGCAGTTTCTGTTCGCCGTGAACGGCCAGGGTGAACTACTTTGGGCCACTCCCCAGGTACATCAGCGAATGAATCAGTGCGGTTATGCTCAGCCCGACGCCATTATGGTCTTTGCCCGGGAGGTTGCGGCCTGGCTGGCACACAGACCCCAGCCCGGGCACCACCTGGCGGTGGAGCACGACGGACAGGGCGTTCTGAACATCGAGTTCCTCGCTCAGGTTTCGGCACAGGAAAATCTGCTGAGACTAGTCGACCGCCAGCAGGACAGCGACGCCACCGAGCGCCTGCGGGAAGCCTTCGGGCTGACCGGGCGCGAGGCGGACGTTATGCTGTGGATCGCCAACGGCAAGACCAATCGGGAGATTGGCCAGATTCTCGACATGAGTCCGAGGACGGTGAACAAGCACCTGGAACAGGTGTTTCGCAAGCTCGGCGTGGAGAACAGGACCGCCGCCGCCGCGGCTGCGATCAGGTGTCTAGCCAGGCTTTAGGTCCACGTGCAGTCGTGCTACTTCAGTTTCATCGCCGCGTTTGCGAATCGATCAGGTGGCCATACGCTCACATTCGTCCGGCCAGCCAGCCCCCTCAATAGCATCCCCGCAGTCGTCGTGCCCTCGCGTGGCTGGAGCTGATTCCTTCACGCACCGCTCTGTCTCCAGCAGTGACTACAAGCGCTTGGCGGATTCCTTACGGCCCTCTTCCAGCCCGCGGCGATAGGCGTCTTCTGCATTCGAGTCGCCGGGAGACCCATGATCGTGCCCGCGATGCCCTTTGTGCATAAAAATGTGCATGAGCGGACACAACAGAATAATCATGAATGGGAGGTAGGGCAGCACGTGCTCCCCGTGTTCCACGAAGATGAAATAGACCGCGGCGCCTATCAGAGCCAGGGTGGCCAGGCCGTGCAGGCTGGTCCAGTAACCGGGTTTTCTGACCATCCTGATTCCTCTTTTATGGTTTGCTGACTACAGACAACTTCACACGCTTGAGCAGCAACGAATTCCCAATCACCGAAAGCGAGCTGGCCGTCATGGCAACGACCCCGATCATGGGGTGCAGCAAGCCAACAGCGGCGATGGGGATAGCAGCCACATTGTAGGCACTGGCCCAGATCAGGTTTTGCACGATCTTGCTGAATGTCGCGCGAGAAAGGTGCATGGCGTCAACCACACCAGTCAACTCGCCCCGCACCAAGGTGACATCAGCCGCTTCGATGGCCACATCGGCGCCTGCGCCTATGGCAATTCCTACGTTCGCCTGTTTCAGCGCAGGCGCATCATTGATGCCGTCCCCAACCATGGCGACGTGGTTACCGTATTTTTTTTGCAGTTCCCGGATAGCATCAACCTTGCCTTCCGGCAGGACACCTGCCTGCACTTCGTCGATGCCCACTTCAGCGGCTACCGCGCGTGCGGCGCGTTCGTTGTCGCCGGTTACCATCACCACATGCAAGCCAAGTTCGTGCATCCCGCGGATCGCAGCTACAGATTCTTCCTTGATGGTATCCGCTACCGCGACAATCCCGCGGGCTTTGCCATCAACCGCGACCAGTACAGCGGTGCGGCCTCTTCCCTCCAGCTCATCAAGATCCTTATCCAGCGCGTCCAGACCGATAACCCCTTCTTCAGCAAGCAGCTTACGGTTCCCGATCAGCACCAGCGCTCCATCTGCCCTGCCTGACACCCCGCGCGCGCCGGTCGAACGAAACTCTGTCACCTCGCCGGGTTGGACATTCCGCTCTATTGCACCCTGGACAACCGCACGGGCAATGGGGTGTTCGGAGGCATTCTCCACCGTCGCGGCCCACTGCAATAGTTGTTGCTCGCTCACCCTGTCGGCGACGACAATTTCTGTCAGCCTGGGTTCGCCTCGGGTGATGGTGCCGGTTTTATCAAGCACCATCACCTTGACGTCTTTGAAGGTCTGGATGGCTTCGCCGGAGCGGATCAGAATGCCGCGCTCGGCGCCGATACCGGAGCCCACCATCAACGCAGTGGGCGTCGCCAGACCGAGAGCACAGGGGCAAGCGATAACCAGAACCGCAATGGCGGCGATAATTGCCACTGCAGAGGTGCTCGCATCGGGATTGACCCAGGGCAGAAATGCCGAGCCCCAGACGAGAATGGGACGCAACGCATCAGCGGCAAAAATCCAAGCCACAAAGCTCGCTAGCGATATCAGGATTACAATCGGCACGAAACGTCCGGTCATGCGATCAGCGAATTCCTGAATAGGGACTCGTGAGCCCTGCGCCTGCTCCACCAGTTTTATGACCTGGGATAAAAAGGTGTCGCCACCCACTTTAGTGGCTTTGACGCGCAGGCGGCCCTCCTTGTTGATGGTCGCACCGATAACAATGTCGCCCGACGTCTTGTAGACGGGTACCGATTCACCGGTAGCGATAGATTCATCCAGATGGCTTTCGCCTTCCACCACCTCGCCGTCTGTAGGGACCTTGTCACCGGGGCGGATCACCATGATGTCTCCCGGCTGAAGTTCCTTCACCGGGATTTCCTGCTCCTGCCCATCGCGTTCTACGCGTGCCGTTTTGGCACCCAGCGTCAGCAATTTGCGAATCGCCTGCGACGCTCTACCTTTGGCTCGGGCCTCAAGATAACGGCCGAGCAAGTGGAAGGTCATAATGGTGGCAGCCATCTCCATAAAAGAAGTCATGGTGATGAAGAAGCCTGCCAGACCAATCACATAGGGAGGTATGCTACCCAAGGAGATCAGCACGTCCATGTTGAAGGTGCGGTTGGTCAGCGAGCGCCATGTGGATTTGTGGGTAGCCGCGCCACCGTACAGAAACACCACCGGAAACGCGAGTACGGCAACTATCACCAGGTAGCCGGGAATCGGCTGCCAGAACATATGAGGGACCATCAACAACATGATCAGGGTGGCCGGCACGCCGGCAATCCATAAGCGCTTCAACGCCTGGCGCAGGTATTCGTCCTCGATATCGGCATCGTTCTCGGCATTGTTCTCTTCGCTTGCAGAAGCAACCTGGGCGACGTCGTATCCGGCCTTTTCCACCGCTATACGAAGGTCGGCTAGCTTCAGCTTGTCTGGATCATAGGTGGCTTCCACCCGATGCGAGGCGATATTGGTAGTGATATCTCCCATGCCTTCCAGGCGCTTCAGCGACCTTTTTACAATGCCAGCACAGTGGTCTGATCCCATGCCGGGCACAGTCAGTTTTGCTAATGCAGTCGTTCGGCTAGATACAGGATTCATTTCTGTTTTCCGTTATTTCCGAAATTCAGGCGCTCACGCCCAAGGATATATCCCACTAGGAAGAGGATCGCCGTTTGCTTCGATGTTCCTATACCCCGGGCTATAACTTGAAATCCTGCTATCAACGTATAAAGGCACATCGTTATCTCGGCGTTTTCTGGGTTGGCCACAGGGAAAAGGCAAGAAAATACAGCAGAATAATATTGACCAGTGGTACTACCATAAGCAAACCGAGCCACTTGGAGTAGCCAGCCTTTGAGAAAATAAACCAGAACGGTATGATTACTATGGCCGCCATGGCCAGCATCATCAACGCTCCAGATAACCACATTTCGCTACCGTGCATTGTTTCGTGCATAACGTTCTCCGTTGAACTTCAAGGCGGCACTGAGTTCGCTGTCTCACGAGGAGGTGCTGCCATAGACAGAGTTTTTTGTAACCATCAACGTGAGACCAATATCAAAATTAACCACGGAAGGATAACCTTCGATCCAGAATTCCACCTGATACAGATCAATATAGTTGGTAGAACTTCACAGCAGCGGTGCAAAAAGGTAGGCCGCACGCGCTGCGATCCGGTACCAGATCGACAAAATCTCGAGATCGGCCAATTGCATCTCTCGCGCCCGAGCGAAATCCCGCTCGAACATGGCCTCCACCTCTGCAGCAAAGGCAGAATCTACAACCAGTGCTGACACTTCGAAGTTGAGTCGAAACGAGCGATTGTCCAGATTAACCGTACCTACAGCAGCGCCAACGTCGTCAACTAAAAAACTTTTTCCGTGCAAAAATCCCTCTTCATAGCGGTAAACCTTAACCCCGGCTTCCAGCAAGGGCGCCAAAAAAGCGTATGCTGCGAAATAGAGCAGAAGATTGTCAGGTCGCTGCGGGATAAGGATGCGCACATCCACACCATTTATTGCTGCCAGCTTGAGCATCGACAAGACACTCTCATCGGGGACAAAGTACGGACTGGATATCCATATTCGATGGTTGGCAGAGTGAATCGCCTGTTGAACCATCAAACTGGCAGTGTCGAAACTGTCTGCCGGCCCCGACGGCAGTATCAAAACAGGAACGGTATGGTGACCGGGGACACTGGGCTCCCATGGCAGATCGAGTATCTCCTCGGTCGCCCAGTGCCAGTCCTCACTGAAGACCAGTTGCAACGCCAGCGCTGCCGGCCCTTCGACCAACAAGTGGGTGTCACGCCAGGGACCCAGTGTCGAATGGCCTTGCAGGTATTCATTGCCAATATTGAAGCCTCCTACCCATGCACGGGCACCGTCAGCCACTACGATTTTACGGTGATTGCGAAAATTCAACTGAAATCGGTTCCCCGCGCCGCGGGTCGAATGAAAGCGATGCACCTGGATCCCTGCTTCGCGCATCGCCCGGAGGTAGTCAGCAGGCAGCGCGTAGCTACCAACTTCATCGTATAAAAAGTAGACGTCCACCCCCTCCCGAGCCTTTTCGATCAGGCGCGTTTGCAGGGCAATGCCCACATCATCAGCCCGAACGATATAAAACTGTACAAGTAAGTAGCGCTCGGCAGCTTCTATGCCGGCAAACAGACTGGCAAAGGTATCTTCTCCATCAATCAGCAGCGACACCTCGTTACCCTGAAGAAACGGCAGCTTGGCAAGGCGCTCCACGCCCGCCAAATGCTTGTTGTCATGATTCAGCTCTGCGCGCTGCCGCCTTAGCTCAGTCATCTTTGTCAGAAGCGCCTGACCCAGTTCGGAATCCTCGTCACGCCGGGCGTTGACGTACCCCTGAAACTTGGTTCGTCCAAACACCCAATAGGCTGGCACTGCCACATACGGCAGTGCATTCAACGATACTATCCAGGCCACGGCACCCTGGGAGGTGCGTGTTGACATCAAGGCATCGACAGATGACGCAAACCCGACGAAGTGAAAGAGGCTCGCCCACATCAGCCAGCGCCGCCATGGGCGGCGCCCCTTAGTGGTCCGACTTATAATGTCCCTCTCAGCGACCAAGATTGTCTCTCCGCTTAATCGCTATGGCTCAGCAGGCGAACCCCGGCCTGGGCTACTGACGAAAACGCTATGGTGAACCGCGCTTCTAGTGATGCCGTGCGTGCTCGTCAACCTCTGCATCTTTCGCCTTCTTCAAAGCTGTAATGACGTAGCTGCCTTCCTGCTGCTCTGCCCGAAACCTCACCGCATCGCCCACTTCCAGCCCTTCCAGCTGTGCAGCATCACTAACCCTGAACACCATAGTCATGGGTGGCATTTTCAGGTTGTCGATGGGGCCGTGGCGCAAGGTAACGCGATCCTCCGCCAGTCGTCTTACCTCCCCTTCACTCATCGGCGCATCAGCGCCGGCTTGCACGGACATGGCAATCAGTAGACCCGCACCCATCAACGCGGCAATGGAATATTTGTTCATGGTTATACCCTCAGTTTAGTGGTGATCTTGATGTGTTGATGTGACTTGCACCGCGCCCTTCATGCCCGCCTGGAAATGGCCTGGCAGAAGACAGGCGAACTCGAAACGGCCTGCGCGATTGAATGTCCAGATGATGTCTTGCGACTGCCCCGGATCGACGTGCGCCATGTAGGGCGCATCGTGTTCCATGTTCGGAAACTGCTCCATCATCTCGGCATGTTCTTCCAACTCTTCCCGGGTACCCAGTACCAATTCGTGCAAGAGTTGACCTTCGTTATGAATGACAAGCCGCAGCGTTTCGCCTTCCGCCACCTCCAGATGATGGGGATAAAACCTCATCGCATCGTCCATGCGAATGACAACTTCGCGATCGACCGATGCTTCATCCGCACCGATGCCCCAGGCAGTCTGCTCAGGCGGCATGTCAGCGCGCTCTGCGTGGGTGCCTGGCGCGTGGGCAAAGGCGCTGGAGGTGGTCGAGCTCATGGCCAGCGCGAGGCTGGCGATCAATAGTCGTTTCATAATGATGCTCCTGAACGGAAGTCGTCAGTGGTCGGCATGGCCGGTTGGTTTTCGAACCTTCACTTCAGCGGCTGGCACGCCGCTCGGCTCGGATTTGAACCGCGCCGGTTCAGGCAGGGGCCCGGTCCATTCATAGGCCTGGGTACCTTCCGGCTGCTGGTACCAGCCCGGGTCGCTGTAATCCCCTGCTGGCTGGTTGTCGCGGATCTTCACCATGGTGAACATGCCGCCCATGTTGATGCCGCCATAGGGCCCGTCCCCGGCCATCATCGGCGCTGTGTTGTCGGGCAGCGGCATCTCCATCTCGCCCATGTCGGCCATGCCCCGCTCGCCCATGACCATGTAATCGGGAATGAGGTTGCTGATCTGGGTGACCACCTTGCGGTGGTCCACCCCGATCATGGTCGGTACGTCGTGGCCCATGGCGTTCATGGTGTGATGACTCTTGTGACAGTGAAAGGCCCAGTCCCCCGGCGCGTTGGCGACGAATTCGATCTGGCGCATCTGCCCCACCGCCACATCCGTGGTCACCTCCGGCCAGCGGGCACTCGGCGGCACCGCGCCGCCATCGGTACCGGTCACATGAAAGTCGTGTCCATGCAGATGGATCGGGTGATTGGTCATGGTGAGGTTGCCGACGCGAATGCGGACCCGCTCGTTGGTGCGCGCAACCATCGGGTCGATCCCCGGGAATACACGGCTGTTGAAGCTCCAGATATTGAAATCCAGCATCTCCATGATCTTCGGCGTGCGGCTGCCCGGTTCGATCTCGTAAGCATTGAGCAGAAAGCAGTAGTCGCGGTCTACCTCGGCAATGTCTTCCCTCGGCTCCCGCGGGTGGGTCACCCAGAAGCCCATCATGCCCATGGCCATCTGCACCATCTCGTCGGCATGGGGGTGATACATGTAAGTCCCCGGGCGCGCAGCGACGAACTCGTACACGTAGGTCTTGCCCGTCGGTATGGCGCGCTGATTCAGACCGGCCACGCCGTCCATGCCGTTGGGCAGGTGCTGGCCGTGCCAATGGATGCTGGTGTATTCGGGCAGTCTGTTGGTGACGAAGATGCGTACTCGATCGCCCTCTACCACCTCGATGGTCGGCCCCGGCGACTGTCCGTTGTAGCCCCAGAGATGCGCCTTGAAGCCTGGCGTCATTTCGCGCACGACCGGCTCTGCGATCAGGTGAAACTCCTTTACCCCGGCATTCATCCGCCATGGCAAGGTCCATCCATTAAGGGTGACGACCGGCCGATAGGGCCTGCCAGTGGACGGTTCCAGCGGCGGCATGGTGTCGGGCCTGTCCTGGATCACCGCTTCCGGCAGCCCCGCCAGGGAAAAGCGGCTGACCGATGAGGTGGCTACCGCGGCGGTGATCGCTCCGGCGCCCATGAAAAAATCGCGTCTTGAAACCATGATTAGTGTCCTTTGGCAGGAGTTGGCGCTGCGGCAGCAGCAACGGCTGGGCTGGCCGTCACCGGGCCATAGCGCACCAGGTCGAGCTCGGCCTGAGCGATCCAGAAATCACGCTGGGCCTGCAGGTATCGGTTCACTGTGCTGACCTGCTCCCGGGCATCTGCCAGCAGATCGAAAACGCCGATGAACATGCCGTTGTAGCGAAGCAGATTCTCCTCGCTGATGCGCTTTCGCAGAGGCACTATCTCGTCCCGATAATGCGCAGCCACATCCCAGGCATTGCGATAGTTGAAGTAGCTTTCACGCACCTGCGAGCGGGCACTGATCGCCGTCTCGGCCACCCGCTGGACGCTTTGCATGTACTGCGCCTCGCTGCGCGCCAGGCGGGCACCGCTCCAGTCGAACAGCGGCACCTCCACGGTGATCTCCACGCCACGCTGGGTGGGCTCCTCATTGGAACTGTTATGGGCAAGTTCGAGCTCGAACACGTTGATGAACCGGGTAGCGCGCCCGAGCCGCAGGCTTTGCGCCATGCGTTCGGTTGCCAGTCGCGCAGCTTCCACGTCAAGCCTGCTGACCATCGCTTCACGCTCGATATCAGGGAGCTGCAGCGCATGGTGCGGCAGCTCCGGCAGGCGCGCCGGCAGCTCGAACTCGATGTCCCGGCCCCACAGGCCAAGCAGGCGGGTCAGGTGCTCGCGACTGGAGTTGCGCTCGCGCTCAGCTGCCAGCAGTCCCAATGCCGCTTCGGCGTAGAAGCTCTGTTCGAGCGCCTGCTGCAAGGCACTGTAATTGCCTACCGCAGCCATCCTGCGGGCCAGCTCGGCGCTGGCTTCGGCCGCTTCGAGGACCTGCCGGCTGTAGACAAGACTCTGCTCCGCAGCCACCGCCCTGTACCAGGCGGTGCGCGTCTCGGTAGCAAGTCGCATTACGGCAAGCGCGACTTCCCGCTGCGTCTGCTCGGACTGCCCTTCGGCTATTCGCCTGGTCATCGGCAGCGCGATCAGACGCGCCAGATTGAGATGCAGACCACGCTCCCACTCGACCTCGCTGCCGCGGGTCATCCGGCCGATGGAGAAACCCGGGTTGGGCAAACGACTTGCCTGTACCCGCTCCGCATCGACGATGCCGAGTTCAAGCAGCGTCGCCTGCAGGCCCCGATTGTTGATCAGCGCGATCTCGACGGCACCTTCGAGGGCCAGGGGCTCGGCAAGCAGCTCGTCAATACGCTGACGTGTCAGGCTGGCCGACTGCGCGTCGCGCTCCAGACGCAGAGCCCTTTCATTGGTCAGGGGTGCGCTCTGCTGGCTGACCTGATGAACAGCTTGCTCCGTGGCCAGGCTTGCGCACCCGGCGAGAACAGTCATTGCCACCACCAGACCTGCGAGACGGGCACGCGGCCATAACATTAAATCATTCATGGGCGCACCCTAGTGGTGATGGTGATCATGGAGCGGCCCGTCATCCGGGTCGCTATCGGACTCGGCCTCTGCAGACGGCGCCTGCCCAGCCTCCCACACTTCCGCTGCATAGGCCTGCCACCCACCGATTTCTGCAACGGTGTCATTGGCTGCTCGCCAATCGCCGGATTCCTGTGGCTGGAAACCCCGGTAAGCGGACAAGGGAGACTGATAAGAAGCAGAGCCCAGAGGAACATCCTCCCAGGGCTGCGGTTGATCTGCCCAGGCGACGGTCGTCAGGCCCAGGCCCAGGCCCAGGCAAAGCCTGATGCCATGAATAAACATTTTGAACATGCGAACCTCTCGTGCTGATTCCCAACAGGGACGAAGCCGCTCAATCCTGAGCGGAACGAATCAGGCGAGATGTGCGCGAGGAGGTCGTTTGGGGATATCCGCGACGAAGCCGTGGAAGGAAACGTAGAACAGCGGCGGCGGCCCGGCGTCAGGCAATACAAGCCGAGCATTGGCATTCATGCTGGTGAGAGCTCCGGCGGCGTGGCAGGTCCCGGAGCAGAACGGACAGGGAAGATGGCCAGAATCTTGGACCGAATCACGGTCGGCAAGCATGCTTGTTCCGTGGTGATCGCCGTGAGCCGAGGAATGGTCCATGTAATCGTACTGGTCATGACCGGCAGGCATGGATGCCAGACAACCGGGCACAAGCGCAGTTGCAAGTGCCTGCGCGGGTAGCACAAGCATAAGCAACAGCAGCAGCATGGACCGCAGGCGGCCAGAGGGCATTGGCGACGTCACTCCAGGACTCATGTCGAAAATGCTACACGTTCCGGACGTGCGCCGCCAGTGTCAAGTTATCCGTCTCAGGCCGCCATCCGCTCGCATTCCTCGGCACAGGCGTGACAGGCTCGGGCACAGGCCTGGCAATGGTCGGCGTCGTGTTTTGCACATTCCTCACCACAGGCTCGGCACACATCCGCACACAATTTGCAAAATGCCCTGGCGAAGTCGCTCTGACGAGCCATCAGCGCCGCAGCCGTGCGGCACATGTCAGCGCAATCCATGTCGGTCTGAATGCAGCGCGCCATCATGGCGACGTCGTCTTCACGCAGGCAGGACGCGGCGCAGGTATCACAGGCGACGGCGCAATCCAGGCAGGCGCGGATACAGGATTCGAATTCGGAAGCGTTCATGGGCATCTCCTTCGGTTGGTTTGGCTCCCCGCGGAGCCGGGTGTGGGCGGTAGACCCGGAGTGTGACCGGCAGGTTCCAGCGGAACCCGGTGCAACCTTTGTCAGTCGACAGAGCATGAATCGTTACGGCGGATAGATCGAACATGGCAAAGGACAGCTTGGCCTGGTTTTTTGCAGGCCTTATCGCATTGCTTGCCGGCCTGCCCCTGGCCTATCTGTACTGGCCTGCTCCGGGTGACGAGGTAGCGCGCAGCGCCAGCGACATCGGCGGCGCCTTCAAGCTGACCGATCACACCGGCCGAACGGTGACCGAGGAGACCTTTGCCGGAGAGTGGACGCTGGTGTTCTTCGGCTTTACCCATTGCCCGGATATCTGCCCAACCACCCTCGCCGACATCTCCCGTACCCTGCAGTTGCTGGGTGAGCGGTCGGGTCGAGTCCAACCGCTATTCGTGACGCTCGACCCGCAACGTGATACGCCCGAAGTGCTGGCGGCCTACACCGCGTTTTTCGATGAGCGGATCCTGGCGCTGACCGGCTCCGAAGAGGACATTGCGGTCATGGCCAACGCCTACGGTGTGTACTTCGAACGCGTGCCTAGCGGCGATACCTATTTCATCAATCATGGCACCTCCATTTATCTGATGGACCCTGACGGGCAGCTCGCCGCGCGGTTTTCCCGGCGCGACGACAGTCAGAGCATGGCTCGGCAGATCACCACGACCATCGACCAGGGCTAACCACGTTACCTACCATCAATCTCGGGAGCTACTTGTTGCACAGCATCGATCAACCGCACTCGCGCACCACTCCCTGGGCGCTATGGCTGGGCCTGCTGGTGCTCGCGGCACTCTGGCTGGGCCCCCTGCCGGCAATGAGCCGCACCGCCTTTTCGGCACACATGATCCTGCATCTGGGTGTAGTGGCGCTGGCCGCGCCGTTGCTTGCCCTGGGGCTGTTCCAGGCCGGCGTGCGAGTGGACGGGTTGCGCCAGCTCGGCCACTGGACCCTGGCTGCCTTTCTGCTGGAAATGGTCGTCGTCTGGGGCTGGCATGCGCCAACCCTGCACGAGGCCGCGGCGCGGCATCTGCCAATGTTCATGTTGCAGCAGATCAGCTTTCTGGTGGTCGGGCTGGCGGTCTGGCTGCTCGGCTTCGGCACTCGGTCGGTCGGCGCCATGGCGCTGGCGATCCTCGGGTTCTTTCTGACCTTCATGCACATGTCGATGCTGGGCCTGCTGCTGATACTGGCCCGGGAGCTGATTTACCCCCCGGACCTGTGTATCGGCGCTTTCGGCTTCGAACAGCTGGACGACCAGCGCTTCGGTGGCATTCTGATGGCCGCCTGGGGCGGTGCCGCCTACCTTGTCGGCGGCATCCTGCTGAGCATCCGCCTGTTCGCCGAAATGGACCGGACCACCGACTAGTCCTGCCCCCCGCTGCGCGACAGCCTGCGCCGCTGCAGCAGCCAGTAGGCCGCCGGAAGTACCAGCATCGACAACAGCGGCGCGGTGACCATGCCCCCGATTACCGGTGCCGCGATACGGCTCATGATCTCGCTCCCCGTGCCGGTGCCCAGCAGAATCGGCAGCAGGCCGATGATCAGCACCAGCACCGTCATCGCCTTGGGCCGGACCCGCTGCACCGCCCCCTCGCGAATGGCGGCAAGCAGCGCCTGTTCATCGGTTTCGCCGCGCGCCTGGCTGGCATGCCAGGCATTGCGCAGATACAGAAGCATGATCACGCCGAATTCCGCCGCCACCCCGGCCAGTGCGATGAAGCCAACGGCGGTCGCAATCGACTGGTTGTAACCCAGCAGGTAGAGAAACCAGAGCCCACCGGTCAGGGCGAAGGGCAAGGTGCCCATGATCAGCAATGCCTCGCTCATCCGGCCGAAGGCCAGATAGAGCAGCAGCAGGATGATCACCAGCGTGCCCGGCACCACCCACATGAGCCGCTGGTTGGCTCGCTCGATGAACTCGAATTGCCCCGAGTAGCTGATGCTCATGCCGGGATCGAGCTGGACGCTTTCGTCGATGCGCTGCCGCAGATCCTGCATCACCGAGCGCATGTCACGGCCACGCACATCGATGTACACCCAACCCGACAGGCGCGCGTTTTCACTGCGCAGCATCGGCGGGCCGTCGGTAATCGCGACATTGGCGACCATGCTGAGGGTGATCTGCGAGCCACTGGGAGTGAAGATCGGCAGATCCCGCACGGCCTGGGGAGAATCCCGCCAGTCGCGGCCATAGCGCAGGTTGATCGGGTAGCGGGCCAGCCCTTCCACCGTCTCGCCAATATCCATCCCGCCGATCGCGCCGGTCACCACCGCCTGCACGTCGGCGATGTTGAGTCCGAACTGTGCTGCGCGGCCACGGTCGATCTGCACGTCGAGATAGCGGCCGCCGGTCAAGCGCTCGGCCAGAGCCGAGCTGACGCCGGGCACGCCGCGCACCGCGCGCTCGACCTCCTGGGACACCTCGTCGATACGCTGCAGATCACTCCCAGCCACCTTGATGCCGATCGGACTCTTGACGCCGGTGGCGAGCATGTCGATCCGGTTGCGGATTGGCGGAATCCACAGGTTCGCCAGACCCGGAACCTGCACAGCGCGGTCCAGTTCCTCGATCAGCTTCTCGGGCGTCATTCCCGGACGCCACTGGTCGCGTGGCTTGAAGCGGATGGTGGTCTCGAACATCTCCAGCGGCGCCGGATCGGTTGCCGTCTCGGCACGGCCGGCCTTGCCGAACACCCGCTCGACCTCGGGCACCGACATGATCATCGCATCGGTCTGCTGCAACAGTTGCGAGGCACGCTGGGCTGACAGTCCCGGCAGCGCAGTCGGCATATACAGTAGATCGCCCTCGTCCAGAGGTGGCAGGAATTCACCGCCCAGGCGTGAAAGGGGGATCAGGCTGGTCAGAAAGAGCACCAGCGCGACCAGCAGCGTAGTCCGCGGAAAACGCAACACAGCCTCCAGCGCCGGACGATAGACCCATACCAGCAGACGGTTTACCGGATTCTGACCTTCCGGCCGTATCCTGCCACGCACCGCGTAGAGCATAAGCACCGGGATGAGCGTCACCGACAGGCCAGACGCGGCCGCCATGGCGTAGGTCTTGGTGAAGGCCAGCGGACTGAACAGCCTGCCCTCCTGCGCCTGCAGGGCGAAAACCGGAATGAACGACAGGGTGATGATCAGCAGGCTGAAGAACAGCGCCGGCCCCACCTCGGTCGCCGCACTGACGATCAGGCGGTGATGCGTCGCGCGGTCCGGTTGGCTGTCCGGATTCTCGGCATGCCAGTGCTCGAGCTTCTTGTGCGCGTTCTCGACCATCACGATGGCTGCATCGACCATCGCGCCGATGGCGATGGCGATCCCTCCCAGTGACATGATGTTGGCATTGAGCCCCTGCCATTGCATCACACCGAAGGACACCAGCACGCCGATCGGCAGGGCAACGATTGCCACCAGAGCAGAACGCAGATGCCAGAGAAAGATCAGGCACACCAGCGCCACCACCAGAAACTCCTCGATCAGCTTGCGCGTGAGGTTGGCAATGGCGCTGTCGATCAACTCGCCGCGGTCGTAGGTGGCGACGATTTCGACCCCATCCGGCAGCCCACGGCCCAGCTCGGTGAGTTTGTCGCGCACCCGTGAAATGGTTTCACGGGCATCGCCGCCGCTGCGCAGAATCACCACGCCGCCGGCAACCTCCCCCTCCCCGTCCAGGTCGGCAATGCCACGACGCATCTGCGGGCCCAGCTGAATGCGCGCCACGTCGCCAAGCAGAACCGGTACCCCACGTTCGGACAGTCGCAGCGGGATCTGCCTAAAATCATCCAGCGTCTGCAGATAACCCGAAGCACGCACCATGAACTCGGTCTCGGCCAGTTCGAGCACCCCGCCCCCGGCCTCCTGGTTGGCGGCCTGAATTGCTTCGGCCACCTGCTGCTGGGTGACCTGAAGATTGGCCATTCGCTGCGGGTCAAGCACCACCTGATACTGACGCACCATGCCGCCGATGGTCGCCACCTCAGCCACGCCCGGCAGCCCCTGCAGCTCGTACTTCAGGAACCAGTCCTGCAATGACCGCAGCTGCGACAGGTCATGATTGCCCCTGCGATCCACCAGTGCGTACTGATAGATCCAGCCGACACCGGTCGCGTCGGGACCCAGCGCCGGCACCACGCCGGCCGGCAGCCGCCCCTGCACCTGATTCAGATACTCGAGGACCCGTGAGCGCGCCCAATACAGATCGGTGCCGTCCTCGAACAGCACATACAGAAAACTGTCACCGAAGAACGAATAACCGCGCACCGTGGCCGCGCCGGGCACCGCCATCATGGTGGTCGCCAGCGGATATGTGACCTGATTTTCGATGATCTGCGGTGCCTGGCCAGGCCAGGTGGTGCGAATGATCACCTGGGTATCGGACAGATCAGGCAGCGCATCGACCGGCATGCGCGACATCGACCAGATGCCCCAGGCAGACAGCAACAGCGTGCCCAGCAGCACCAGCAGTCGGTTGCCGACCGACCAGCGGATCAGCGCAGCGATCATGGCTGATCCTCCAGCTTCTCGACCCGCACCACCGGCAGGCCGTCGGCATCCTGTCGTACCCAGACCCGCAGGTGATCACCGTCCTGAAGGTGGCTGGTGTCTACCCCATCGGCCACCTCGAATTGCATGGTCATCCCGTCCATGCCCAGGGTTTCGAAGCGCTCGTGCTCGAGCATCAGGCCATCCTCATCCTGATAGATCAACACGGCGGTTGCGCTGTGTAGCGCCTCGCTGTCTGACTCATCGAGCGCACGCGCCAGCAGGCCGCGCAGATTTGCCTCCGAGTCGAGCAGAAACTGCGCCGAAGCAACGACCCGTTGCCCCTGCTCCAGCCCTGCAAGGACCTCCACCCGGTCGCCGCTTTCCTGCCCCAGCAGGACCTCGACCGGGCGATACTGGCCGGCCTCCTCCCAGACCAGCACCACATCTCGGCGGCCGCTGCGAATCACTGCATCGGCCGGCAGCAGCAGGCTTTCCTCATTCGCCGTCCGGGCAATGGTCACTCGCGCGGTCATGCCCGGGCGCAGCCGACCATCGGCATTGGCCAGTTCCGCCCGCAGGCGTACCACCCGCGTGGCCGGATCGGCTTCCGGCAGGACCTGGCTTACGCGGGCATCGAGCGTGATGCCCGGCATCGCCGCAAGGTGAACCTGCAATGGTTGTCCCTCTGCAAGCTCGCCCGCCTGAGCTTCAGGCACCGACGCATCGAGCCAGACCGGATCGACACCCACGATCTGGGCGATGCCGGAACCCGGGGCAAGCGTCATTCCTTCCCGCACGCCCAGTTCGCGGATCGCTCCCCGAACAGGGCTTTCGACTACCCAGGTGTTGTGCACCTGCCCGCTGCGCTTTACCTTCTGCATGAGCGATTCCGGCATCCCCACGAGGCGCATGCGCTGCGAACCCGCCGCCAGCAACTGGTCATCACCGAACCGGCGCAGGGCAAGATATTCCTCCTGTGCCGCCACCCATTCAGGCACCAGCAGTTCAGCGAGTACTTCACCCTTCTCGATGAGCTCGTCCGGCGCTCTGGGCGGTACCCTAACCACCCAGGCGTTGGCCCGTGCCTGCAGAATGGTCAGTTGTCGCTGGTCATAGCCGATCACCCCGCTGACGTGGATGGTCGGTTCCATGTTGGCTCGCTCGACAGTGGCCAGGCGCACCCCCAGCCGTCGCGCGACCTCCGGCTCGATGGTTATCGTGTCGCCGCTTTCGGCATAACGCGGGACCAGGTCCATGTCCATGAAGGGTGATCTGCCGGGTGCCTCGAATCGCTGTTGCGGAAACATCGGATCGTACCAGTAGAGCACCTCCCGCTCTTCGGGCTGGGCGGCCGAGCTTTGTCCGGCGTGGCCGCCGTGATCGTGGGGATTGGCCAGCGCGGACGCGGCAAGGACAAGCAGCCAAGGGCCGGCCACACGGGAAAATGAACGGACCATGTCAGTGTTCTCCAAAAGTCAGGTGCAGGCGGGTACGCAGGTCTGCGAGCTCCGCTTCCAGCGCTATACGCTCGATATGCAGTTCGGTATGTGCCTGGCGGGCGCCGATGACTTCATCAAGGCTGCCGCGACCAGCGCGATAATCGGCCAGACTAAGATCGCTGCGCTCGGCGGCGAGCGGCAGCAGCGTGGTAGTCATGCGATGAACGGCCGATTCCAGGCGGGCGACATCCGCCACCGCAGACTCCAGCTCGGCGACCAGCCGCCGCCGAGTGCTTTCGCGCTCGCCATGAAGACTCGCCAGGTCGGCCTGGCGGGCGGCGATGCGCGGATTCTGCCGTTGCCCGGGAAAGATCGGCAGGCCAACACTGACCTGGACACTCATCATGTCATCCAGGCCCGCCGCGCGGCGCTGATAGGCCAGGCTCCAGCTCCAGTCCGGACGACGGTCGGCCTCGGCCAGCGCCAGACTGGCCTGGCGCTCCTGTCCAAGCGGGGCAAATATCGCAAGCTCCGGCTGAGTATCCAGACGGCTCAGGTAGTCCTTGGGCGCGATCTCCCACACCGGCCAGCCACCGCTGGTGCCCTGCTGTCCGTCGAGTGGACCGGTCCAGCGGCGCAGCTCTGCCCTCGCCTGCTCCAGCCGAGCAGTCAGCGCCTCCCGTCGCTCGTCCAGCCTCGCCAGCTCCAGCGCGGCCCGCGGGCGATCGGCTACCGGACCGACCCCTGCAGCCAGTCGCGCCCTGACGGTGAGATCGAGCAGGCGATTGTGTTCATACAACTCCTCCAGCAGTGCCAGCTCCCGCTCGGCCTGATGCAGGCGCAACCAGCCGCTGGCGGCCGCAGAACGGACCGCAAGCTGAACCAGCGAACGCTCGGCGTCGGCCAGATCGAGAAGCGCAGCGGCGCGCATCGAATCGGCACGGCGCCTGTTACGGTTGGGGACTTCCTGACTCAGGGCGATGACCTGCATGGTCATGTCACTGGTGCTTAGGCTGCCGGGCTGATCGCCTTGAACGGGCAAGTTTTCCAGACCGAAGCTCAGGCGCGGGTCCGGCAGCCGGCCGGCCCCCGACCGTTCTTCCCGAGCGGCCAACTGCGCCAGCGCGCTGGCCTCGAGCTCGGGCGCGTTCTGCTGCGCCAGGCGCAGGGCTTCTTCCAGGGTCAGTGCATTGATCGGCAGGCTGATACACAGGATCAGCCCGCCCAGTAACGTCAATGGGCGTTTTGCGGTACGAAACATGACTATTCACTCTCAACTGTCGGCTGCACAGGCGGCAACGGGCATGCGCCGGCGAAGGCCGGCGAGAACCGGGTCAACTATCGAGAGTCAGCCGCGTGGGGGGCGCCAGCAGGACTGGGGAGCAGCGAGGGCAACAGATGTGGCAAGGGTGGCGAATGGGCGCGGTGCGGGGCAAGCGCCCGCAAGCATGGCGGATGACGGGAGCACCGCAGCGCTAAGCTGACAGTCGAGGCCGCTGTCACACAACAGCTGTGCTGCGCTTTCCAGCCAGTCGGAATGTGTTTCTGCACCTGAGCAATCGTGATGCAGCGAAGCGGGCTCATCCTGAACAGCGAGGCAGCGGTCGATGTTCAGCAACGCAGACGCGAGTGAGCTGAAGGTGAGCAGCGTGCTCGCCAACAACGCAATCAACAAACCGCGTACTGTGCTACCCATCAACATTCGAACGCGCTCTCTGAGTGACTCATCGTCTTGAATTTCGCTGATCATGGTCATGGCCATTGGTCCGCGTGGCTTTAACCATGTTCTGCACGAACAGATGCATCGGCCGCCATGATACCACCTACAGAAACAGCTGGATGCCCCCAAAAGAGGTACCCGGCGGACGCGGTCAGCTTCGTTACACAGATCGCTTACGGGCTCGCATTCGGCCACTCGGAGGGATCCATCCGCACCGCGATCTTATTTTCTCGCTCCGCCCCCTCAGGGGAACCTCGATGACCCTGCCGAAACACTGCGGGACCCGGTTCCGATCACTGCTGGCATTTGGTGTTAGACTCTTGCTCGCAGCCAATTGGGACAGTCTGCTGCCCCGTGCCGCTGTGGGTAACTCCGGCAATGTTTGCCAGTCGATAGCGCAGCGCTCGGACCATCCAGGGAATCGTCATTTTTTCCGTGCATGGATCGTGCAGTGCACTAACGCTGATATGGAAGGCGCGAGTCATTACATGCACAGAAAAAACGCGAACGTGAACAGCAAAGGCACACTGGGCCTCGACCCAAAAGTCGCCATGATTCTGGCCCTGGTGTTTCTGTTTTTCATCCTCAGTACCGCGACCGCCATCTACACCACCCAACTGCTGAGAAGCAGCAACGAAAGCGTGGTGCAGACGCATACCGTGATCGTCACGATCGACCGTCTGCTTATAGACGTTCAGGATGCCGAAACCGGCCAGCGCGGCTTCCTGCTCACCGGAGACGAGCGTTATCTGGAGCCGTACAACCGCGCGGTATCTCAGGTGCAGCACCGGCTGCAGCAGATCGAGGACCTCATAAACCAGAGCGACTCGCAGCGCTGGCGTTTCGAAGAGCTTCGCGGATACATTAACACCCGCTTCAACGAACTGGATCTGATACTCGGCATCTATCGTAACCAGGGCCAGACCGAAGCCATTGCCGGGGCAAACCTGGAGCGAGGCAAGGCGGAAATGGATGCCATTCGCAGGGTGATTTCCGAGCTGCGCGAGGAAGAGCGCGAACTCCGGACAGAACGCCTGGCAGCAATGCACAACGCCTACCGGGTCGCCTTCGTTACCAGCGGGCTTTCAGGGTTTCTCGGGATCGTACTGACTCTCATCATCGCAGCACTCATGCGCCGCAGCACACTGGCAAGGCGCCGCGAGCAGTGGCTGCAGGGCGCCCAGGTTGAACTTGGATCTGTGGTCATGGGAGAACAGTCAACCAGGGAGCTGGGGCAGAACATACTGCGCTTTCTCACCGGACATCTGGGCGCGGTCGCCGGCACCCTCTACCTGCGTGATGGCGATCGGTACTCGCTGTCCGCCACCAATGGCGTACCTGAGGGCACCAGCATTCCACAACACGTCGACCTTAACGACAACCTGTTTAGTCAGGTTTTGTCAGATCACCGGCCGGTCACGGTTGGAGAACTCCCGGAAGGCTACATTGCCTTCGGCTCCAGCTTAGGGCAGCAGACCCCACGCTTCCTAGTATTGGCACCGGCATTGCTGGAAGGGAGAATAAAAGCTGTAGTCGAACTTGGCTTTCTGCATCCGATAGGTGACCACATTCTGGAGCTTCTCGAGCAGTCCTCAGGCACCATCGCCGCGGCCATCAGGTCCGCCGAATTCCGCACCCAGCTGCGCACCCTGCTCTCGGAAACCCAGCGCCAGGCTGAAGAGTTGCAGGTGCAAAGCGAAGAGCTGCGCGTATCCAACGAGGAACTCGAAGAACAGAGCCGGGCCCTCAAGGAATCGCAGTCGCGCCTCGAACAGCAGCAGGCCGAGCTGGAACAGACCAATTCTCAACTGGAGGAACAGGCCCACGAACTGGAGGCCCGACGGGACGAACTGGAGAAGGCCAATGTCGCAATCCAGCTCAAGGCCGAGGAAGTCGAGCAGGCCAGTCGGTACAAATCCGACTTCCTCGCCAACATGTCCCATGAGCTGCGCACTCCGCTCAACTCCTCCCTGATCCTGGCGAAGCTGCTCGCTGACAACGCAGATGAGAACCTAACACCCGAACAGGTCAAATATGCCCAGACCATCCAATCTTCCGGCAATGACCTTCTCAATCTGATCAATGACATTCTCGACCTCTCCAAGATCGAAGCGGGCCATGTGGAAATTCGGCCCGAGCCGCTGGCAATCGAGCGCATGACCAACTCCCTTCGCCACCTTTTCGACCCTGTGGCCAACGAGAAGGGGCTCGCGTTTTCATTGGATGTCGCAGCGGATGTTCCGCCCGTTATCGAAACCGACCCGCAACGGCTGGAGCAGGTACTCAAAAACCTGATCGCCAATGCGATCAAATTCACTGATAAAGGCAGCGTGACGCTGGCAATACGCGCAATGGGCGAAGGTCAGATCGCCCTGTCGGTAACAGATACCGGTATCGGCATCGCCGAGGAGCAGCAGGCGCGTATATTCGAAGCCTTCCACCAGGCGGATAGCACCATAAGCCGCAAGTTCGGTGGTACAGGGCTGGGACTGTCGATCTCTCGCGAGGTAGTGAGGCTTCTGGGTGGCACTATTCATCTGCAAAGTCGTGTCGGATCAGGGAGTACCTTCACCGTCGTAATACCGCAACGCTACGCCGGCGAAGCCGCACGTGCCGCTACGCAGGCTGCGCAGCCAGTACCCAGCGCCAAGCCACAAACGTCCGTTGCTCCCGTCGCGACGACGACACCGGCCTCATCCAGCGTAGTTCAGGATGACCGCCTGCAAACGGAGGAAACAGCGCGAAGACTGCTCATCATCGAAGATGACCGCTCCTTCGCCATGATCCTGCGTGATCTGGCGCGGGAATCGAACTTCCAGGCACTGGTTGCGGAAACCGCTCAGGAGGCGCTGGAGCTTGCCCGCCAGTTCGTGCCCAGCGCTATCGTCCTGGACGTCGGGTTGCCCGACCAGTCCGGCCTGTCGGTACTGGACCGCCTGAAACGCGACGTCCGCACACGGCATATTCCTATCCACATCATTTCGGCCAATGACTATTCCGAGCGCGCAATGTCGCTCGGCGCGGTTGGGTATGCTCTCAAGCCGGTGCAGCGCGATCAACTGATGGAGGTGCTCAAGTCGCTCGATGCGAAGATCTCGCAGAACCTTCGCCGTGTGCTGATCGTCGAGGATAACGAGGTGCAACGCGAGGCCGTCAGCAATCTGATCGGATCCCATGACGTGGAAACGGTAGGCGCTGGTACCGCGGCAGAATGCCTCAAATTACTGCGGGAACAGACCTTCGACTGCATGGTTCTGGACCTGTCGCTTCCCGACGCCTCGGGATTCGAACTGCTCGAGACGATAAGTCGGGACGCCGAGCACCCCTTCCCGCCGGTCATCGTCTACACCGGCCGGGTACTGACTAGAGAGGAAGAGCAGAGGCTGCGAGCCTATTCCAAGTCGATCATCATCAAGGGTGCCAAATCGCCCGAGCGGCTTCTGGACGAAGTAACTCTGTTTCTCCATCAGGTAGTGTCCGAACTTCCGGACGAGCAACAGAAGATGATCCGCAAGGCGCGTAACCGGGATGCGCTGCTGGAAGGCAGGCGCATCCTCATCGTCGAAGACGACGTTCGTAACGTCTATGCCCTGACCAATATCCTCGAACCCCGCGGTGCGCTCGTCGAAATTGCCCGGAACGGCGAAGAGGCGCTGCAGAAGCTGGAGCAGTCGCTCAACCAGCCAGACGACCACATCGACCTGGTACTCATGGACGTCATGATGCCGGTGATGGATGGTCTGACCGCAACCCGGCATATTCGCAAGAACTCCAACTGGCAGAAGCTGCCGGTCATCGCCCTGACCGCCAAGGCGATGCCGGACGATCAGCAGCGCTGCATCGAAGCAGGTGCCAACGACTATATGGCCAAACCGCTCGATGTTGAAAAACTGCTCTCGCTGGTGCGAGTGTGGATGCCGCAATGACCGACACCTACGATAAGGTCGAGGATATCGAGATCCGCCTGCTGCTCGAGGCGCTTTATCATCGCTACCATTACGACTTTCGCCATTATGCGATGTCGTCGATAAGACGGCGGCTGCGCCAGGCTCGCCAGAACCTTGGCTTCGGCACCATCTCCGCAATACAGGAGCGCGTTCTGCATGATCCGGACATGCTTCCGCAATTGCTGCGCTACCTGACCGTTCAGGTCAGCGAAATGTTCAGAGACCCCAGTTACTTCCGCGCCATTCGCGAAATGGTGGTTCCACACCTGCGTACCTATCCATCGCTCAAGGTGTGGGTGGCGGGCTGCAGCACCGGCGAGGAACTGTATTCCCTGGTGATCCTTTTTCGCGAAGAGGGGCTGGAGGAGCGTACCCTGTTCTACGCAACGGATATCAATCAGGAGGCGCTGGATCAGGCGGCAGCGGGTATCTACGATGCGGAGCGCATGCGACAGTTCACCCGGAACTATCGTCAGGCCGGTGGCAAGACCTCGCTGTCCGACTACTATCACAGCAACTATAACCGTTGCATCCTGGACAAGAGCCTGCGTCGCAACGTGGTTTTTTCGGACCACAGCCTGGTTACCGATCAGGTGTTCGGCGAAATGCACCTGGTGTCCTGCCGCAACGTGATGATCTATTTTGATCGTATTCTGCAGGACCGTGCGGTCGGGCTTTTCAAAGATTCCCTGCTGCGCAGCGGATTCCTTGGGCTCGGTGCCAAGGAAAGTCTCAGATTCTCCACCCACGCCGACGCGTTTCGCGATTTCGTACGTGAGGAGAAAATCTACCAAAGGACCAACGCATGACTCGCCCAGCGAAAGGCGCTGTAATCATTGGGGCATCTGCCGGCGCGCTGGAAGCGCTATCCGTTCTCCTGCCCGCGCTCCCGGCCGACTTCCCGCTACCGATTTTCGTGATCGTGCATCTGCCGGCGGACAAGCCAAGCGTCCTGGCGGACATATTCGACGCCAAATGCGCACTGCGGGCCATCGAGGCGGAGGACAAGGAGCCCGTGCAACCAGGGGTCATCTACTTCGCGCCGCCGAATTATCACCTGTTGCTAGAGGACAGGCTCAGCATCGCACTGTCGAGTGAGGACGAAGTTCTGTTTTCTCGTCCCTCCATCGATGTGGCCATGGAGAGCGCAGCCGATGTATGGGGGAACGCGCTGATCGGCGTCATTCTGACCGGCGCCAACCATGACGGCGCCCGAGGGCTGCGCTCGATTCACGATGCGGGCGGCACCGCCATCGTGCAACCGCCCGATGAAGCGTACGCCAGCGCCATGCCCGAAGCCGCCCTCAAACTGTGCCCCGACGCGCGAATCATCTCGCTCGCGGACATCCCGGCATACCTTGAGAGCATCGCCCGATGAGTACACCAGTCAAGTTTCTCCTGGTCGACGATCTGGCAGAGAACCTGCTATCGCTAGAGGCACTGCTGCGCCGTGATGATCTCGTCCTGCTGATGGCCAAGTCCGGCGACGAAGCGCTTGAGCTGCTGCTGGACCATGACGTGGCACTGGCTCTGATCGATGTACAGATGCCCGGGCTTAACGGCTTCGAGCTGGCCGAACTGATGCGCGGAAACGAGCGCACCAGACGCATCCCGATCATCTTCGTCACTGCCGGCACTCACAGTGCCGAGCGACGTTTCCAGGGTTACGAAGCCGGCGCGGTGGACTTTATCCAGAAGCCGATCGAGCCGGATGTTCTGCGTAGCAAGACCGACGTCTTCTTTGAAATCTATCGGCAACGGCAAATGATTGCGGAGCAGCGTGATCTGCTGCAGGCGCAGGCAGACGCTCTCAAGCTTTCCGACCGGCGCAAGGACGAGTTTCTTGCGGTGCTGGCGCACGAGCTGCGCAATCCACTGGCTGCACTCCGAGGTGGGCTCGAACTCCTTCAGCGCGCGCCCGCCAACGAGCAGACTGCCAGGATCGGCAGCCTCATGCAGGAACAAATGGCACACCTTTTCCGACTCGTCGATGACCTGCTGGATGCATCGCGGATCACTCAGGGCAAGATCGAACTGCGCAACGCCCCGTTTGATCTTCGTGAAGCTGTACTGAGTGCGGTAGAAATGGCAAGGCCTGCGATTGAAGCTCAGCGCCACACGCTAGCACTGAATCTTCCCGACGAGCCTGTTGAATTGCTGGCCGATCAGGTGCGGATCACCCAATGCATCGCCAACCTGTTGAACAACTCCGCCAAGTACACCCCGGGCGGCGGACATATCGCAGTCACCCTGGGCATCACCAGCGGCAGCTGCCGAGTAACAGTCAGCGACAACGGACTGGGCCTGACGCCGGATGCCTCGGCTGCGATTTTCCGCATGTTCGAGCAGGTGACCGACCACGTGCAACATGCCCACGGCGGTTTGGGAATCGGGCTGGCATTGGTCAAGCAGTTGATCGAACTGCACGGCGGAAACATAACCGTCACCAGTGATGGACCGAATCGAGGCAGTGCATTCACGCTGGAAATCCCAAGGGTCGGCGTCCGAACTGCCGAGTCGATGGATCCGAGCGCTGTGCCTGGTTGAGCTCCAGGCCGTTCGCTCACTGGCGAAGGGACGACAATAGGCCGATAATAGCCGTCAGCGATCACAATAAGACCCAGGATGGGACGGCTTGCATGACAAGGTTACCCGGTTGGAAGCAGCGCACATGATTGCCCATTCGCCGACCATCTTCGCTTCGGTGGCCTGGGTAGCGCTGATCATGGCCTGCTGTTTGCTGGTAGTCGGTCGTCGGCGCGATGGCCTGCTGACCGTGGGCGCAGGACTGATTGCCCACGCACTGGCTTACATCGGTTTCATGCAACATGGGAACGCGCCGCTTTGGCTGACCTATAGCGTTGCCAATACCCTCCTTTCTACGGCTCTGGCCTTCTACTCCACCAGTCTGTTCAGGATCAACCAGCAGGCGGTCCCCTGGCTTCGAGTATTCTGTCCGCCCATAATCATGGGCTTGCTCATGATTCTTCTGTTGGAAACACGCGAGCCACGGATGCTGACCGCATCCGGCATACTCATCGTACAGTGCCTGATGATTGTCCAGTGGGCCCGGAAGAACCGCCAGCCCGAAGGCCGAGCACATTTGCTTCTGACGGTGGGAGCAGCCATCAGTATCCTCGGCATACTGATCCGTGTGGTAGCGATAGTGACCGGCATGTCCGACGAGATGCGTTACGACGTCAGCAACTTCCGTCAGACAATATCGCTCAGCATCGGTACCGTCACCGTAATGATGCTGACCCTTGGACTGGTGTTGCTATCCAAGGAACGCATCGAGGGCATCCTGAAAAACATGGCGCTACAGGATTCCCTGACCTACCTGCCCAATCGGCGCGCAATCATGGAGCAACTGGAAAAGGAGATCGAACGCGCCCGCCGCAATGGCAGCATGCTGGCGGTCGCCATCATCGATATCGACCATTTCAAACGCATCAACGACAGCTATGGCCATCTGGCGGGGGATGCCGTGCTGAAACACTGCGCGAGCGTGATGAAAAAACGCTTGCGCCAGTCCGACTGCCTGGGCCGCTATGGCGGGGAAGAGTTCCTGCTGATATTGCCTGATACATCCCGCGAAGGGGTCACCATTGCCCTGGATGACCTGCGCACCGACATAGCGACCACTCCCACGCACTACGACCGCCAGGAGATCACCCATCACTTCAGTGTCGGCGTCTGGTGCGGCGTCCCTGGCCCGCAGGACACCAGCGCTACCCTGCTCGCCCTCGCCGACGCCGCTCTTTACCAGGCCAAGCAGGCAGGCCGCAACATGCTGCGACTGGCCGAAGATTTCAGTATTTCTTCGCTGGTGTGAACGCCTGAACAGCTGCGAGGGACATCATGCTATGTGCAAAGGTATGGGGCGGGCCGTATGTCAGGCTCAGATAAGGCGACAAGCGCCAGATAGAACAAAGCCCCGATATACGGGGCTTTGAGGCGATGTAGTGGCGGAGGGACAGGGATTCGAACCCTGGGAAGGCTTTCACCTTCGCCGGTTTTCAAGACCGGTGCATTCAACCGCTCTGCCATCCCTCCACGGGCGGCAATATTACCGGAAACTCCAGTGCAGTCAATGGTCTAAGGCATCGGCCGATATCCGAAGTGACCGCACAAGGGGTAAAGGTATGGATAATCTGCCAACCTGGTCGCACTTAGTCACAAAGCCAGGCAGCGAAAGGTGCCTGGCAGCGGTCAGATGCCTTGATTTGACACGGTTAGACGTTATCATCCGAGCACAGGGATCTCACTGCGCAACCATTTGGAGTCTGAAACATGAACATCGAGCAACGCCATAGCACTCTGCAGCAGACAGGGGCCAGCGAAGCTGAAGTCAGCAAGCTGTTCCGGAACACCTACAGCCTGCTCGCCATGACCATGGCTTTCAGCGCTCTGGTCGCCTTCACGTCCATGAGCCTCAACCTGCCGCACCCCGGGCTGATCATCACGCTGGTCGGGTTCTACGGGTTGCTGTTCGCTATCAGCAAGTTCCGCAATTCCGGTGCTGGCCTGCTGCTCACCTTCGCGCTGACCGGCTTCATGGGTTATACCCTTGGTCCGATTCTGAACGCCTATCTGGCGCTGCCCAACGGCGGTCAGCTGGTGACCATGGCGCTGGGCATGACCGCGCTGGTATTCTTCAGCCTGTCGGCCTATGCCATCATCACCCGCAAGGACTTCAGCTTCCTGTCCGGCTTCATCATGGCTGGCTTCGTGGTCCTGCTATGTGCGGTAGTAGCGAGCTTCTTCCTGCAGATCAGCGGTCTGTCACTGGCCATATCCGCCGGCTTCGTGCTGTTCTCTTCTGCGATCATTCTTTATCAGACCAGCGCCATCATTCACGGTGGTGAAGACAACTACATCATGGCTACCGTGACGCTGTTCGTGTCGATCTACAATCTGTTTCTCAGCCTGCTTCAACTGCTGGGCGTTTTTGGCGGCGACGACTGATAAACCCAGTTGCGTTATACTTCCGAGGCCCGCTTTTGCGGGCCTCATCGTTTTCGACCGGTCCATTTCATGAACTTTGCCATTGCATTGCTCGCCGGCCCCCAGGATCCGGCCGCGCGTAGCGCGCTCAGGTTCGCCGAAGCGGTCATCGCTTCGGGCCATAACATCAGCCGTCTGTTCTTCTATCGCGACGGGGTGTACGTTGCATCTCGGCTTGGTGTGCAACCCCAGGACGAAATCGACATTTGCGTTGAATGGCGCAGCTTCGTCGAAAGGGAAAAGCTCGATGCTGTGGTCTGCATCGCCGCGGCACTACGACGCGGCGTGCTGGATGAGGCCGAGGCACAGCGCTGGGACTCCCCTGCGGCCAGTACCGGCGATCCATACACTCTGAGTGGGCTCGGTCAATGGGTCGACGCCCTGCAAAGCGCCGATCGCGCAGTGACCTTTGGAAACTGACATGCGAAGCCTGCTCGTCATCAGCCGTCAGCCCCCCACTCACCTGGCCGCCAGAGAAGCGCTTGACCTGGCGCTTGCCGCTGCCGCCTTCGGCGTGCCGACCGGAATGCTATTCATGGCTGACGGTGTGCTGCAGCTGGCCAAGGGGCAAGACGCGTCGCGAATCGACGCGAAATCCCTGACCGCCAATCTTCAGGCTCTACCCATGTTCGGGGTCGACGAACTCTTTGCCTGCTCGCTCTCGCTCAAGGATCGCGGACTGACATCCGATCGCTGCATGCTTCCGGCACGGCCTATCGACTCGACGGAGATTGCCGCACTGCTTGAAAACTACGATCAGGTGGTGACGCTGTGACCGCCCATCCGCTACATATACTTCGGCATTCCCCCGCCACTCACCCATCCTTCAACTGCTGGTTGCGCACGGTCGGCCCAGGCCAGTCGCTTCTGCTGATCGAGGATGCGGTCTACGGCCTGCTACCAGACACTCGCTCGGTCGACGCGCTGCGACTGCTACCCGGCAGCGTCAAACTCTTTGCGCTTGAGAACGATCTGCTGGCACGCGGACTGGCGCTGGATGATCTGCCTGGCCGGGTGATGGTGGTGGACTATTTGCGCATGGTCGAGCTATGCGTGGAGCATTCGAAGGTGATCAGCTGGTGAGCCGATCAATCAGCGTAGGTGCCAGGCAGATCCCGATCGACAAGGAAGGCTTTCTCGTTCACCTGGCCGACTGGGATGAAGCGGTCGCCACTGCGCTTGCAGAACAGGACGGGATTGAACTGACCGAAGCACATCTGGAGGTGATTCGCCTGTTGCGACAGTTCTACGCGGAATTTCAGCTCTCTCCAGCGATGCGCCCAATGGTCAAGTACGTTGGCCTGCATCTGGGGTCAGACAAAGGCACCAGCCTGTATCTATTGAAGCTGTTCCCGGGCAGCCCAGCGAAGCTGGCGAGCAAGTTTGCCGGACTGCCAAAGCCGGACAACTGCCTGTGAAACCGTTACTGCCTTCTCTTCCGCTGAGCTGACCGGACACCCATGGCGAATCTGCAGAACATCATCGGCGTCATCCTCGCGGTGTTGTACTGGGTGTTCATCGCCGGGGTAACCATTCGGGTGATCGCCCTGCGCAAGCCGGTGAGCGTCACCCTGGCCTGGCTGCTGGTGATTTACATCCTGCCGATCGTTGGGGCAGTTCTCTACATGATGATCGGCGAACTGAACCTGGGCCGCGACCGTGCGTCCCGGGCCAGGGCAATGGTGGAGCCCTATCTGCGGAGCCTCGACACTCGCATCCCACCCGGCTCCGCGCTGCCATCGAGCGAGCTCAGTCTGGCAATCAACCAATTGCTGACCACCCAGGTTCACATCAGCGCACAAAGCTACTCCAGGCTGGAGCTGCTGCGTTCGCCTGAGGAGATCTTCGACCGGCTTTGCGAAGACATTCGTAGCGCCCGCCAGTCGATTCGTATCGAAACCTATATCTGGCATCCCGGCGGTCGGGTGGACGAACTGAGCGAAGCGCTCATCCAGGCGTCCGAGCGCGGCGTGCAGGTGTCACTACTGATCGATCATGCTGGCAGCCGCCCCTTCTTCCGCTCGCCCTGGCGTCGCAAGCTGGTCGCCGCAGGAATCGAAGTGGTGCCCGCGCTACCGGTCAAACTCATCCGCGCGCTGGTTCACCGAATTGACCTGCGCATGCATCGCAAGCTCGTGGTGATCGATGAGCGAGTCGCCTTTACCGGCTCCATGAATATGGCCGATCCAAGCTGCTTCAAGCGCAAGGCCGGCGTAGGCCAGTGGATCGACGTCATGTTGCGCATGGAGGGACAGGCAGCATCGGGTCTGGCCAAGGTATTTGCCTGGGATTGGGAGGTGGAGACCGGTCAGCGGCGCCTGCCAGAAATCGATAACACGCCCGTGCCATCGAACCACTGGTTGATGGTAATCCCATCTGGGCCAGGTGTCGGCGAAGATCTCATCGGCCAGGCCACGCTGACCAGCATCTACCGTGCAAACCGCAGCATCGTGATCAGTACACCCTACTTCGTGCCCTCCGAAGCGATCCTCAACGCGCTTTGCCAGGCCGCCCAGCGGGGTGTGCGGGTGCAGCTGCTGCTGCCACGGCGAAACGATTCGGTAATGGTGGGCTGGGCCAGTCGCTCCTACTATGAAATCCTGCTGCTGGCCGGTGTGGAAATTCTGCTATTCGATGGCGGACTACTGCACACCAAGGCGATGCTCATGGATGACGAACTGGCCCTGGTAGGCAGCGTGAACCTGGACATACGCAGCCTGCAGCTAAATTTCGAACTCACGGTTGCGCTCACTACCCAGGAGAGTTGCCGACAAATCGGCGAACTTCTGCAAAGTTACCAGACCTCTTGCGAGCGACTGACGCTGGAGAGTTGGCAGAGACGTGGCCGAACAGTTCGCAGCCTGGAACGGCTTATGTATTTCATGAGCCCGCTGCTTTGATCAGAGGTGCTCTTCGATCGGTAGCCAGCGAATGAGCCAGGCACCGAACCGACGCAACCGAGATGCCTCTGGCTCCCGGGTCAGCATCGCGTCCCCGGACGACCAGCGCAACTGCCCGCGCTCGTTCAGGCTTAGTGCATAGGCATACTCGTCCGATGTCCACAGCTCAAACAGCCTGGCCATCTCCTGGGCAAGCTCAGGCTGGCTAATCAGCACGCCCGACTCGGTATTGAGGTTGATCGACCTGGGGTCCATATTGATCGAGCCGATGAAAAACGTGGTGCGATCGAAAACAAAGGCTTTCGCGTGCAGGCTGGCCACCGACTCGTTGAAAAAGGGTCTCGCCTGTTCTGCCTGGCCAGCCACCGGCTTGAGCTCCCATAGCTGTACACCACCTTGGAGAAGGCGTGCGCGGTAAGGTGCGTAATTGCCGTGTACCGCAAGCACGTCCGTCGTAGCCAGGGAATTGGTCAGGATACGAAGCTCTATCCGATCCGCCACGCGGGTCAGCATCGCCTCGCCCTGTGGCCCCGGAATGAGATATGGCGTCATCAGCAGCAACTCGGATTCAGCGGCTATTACGTGGCTGGTGAGGCCACGCCCGACGTAGGGAATCCTGTTCCGCGGGTCCTGGGGGTCCGCCTTGGCGGGTGGATCGTACAGCCAGTCGGCATAGCCCCAGCGCCAGACGCCAGGCATGCCGTGCGGAAAATCATTGTAGGGCGAGTCACGCACCGCATCCATGTAAGGGCCGTCAGCGTGGTGAGCTGCAATACGAGCGAGCACCTGACGCAATTCGAGCAGAACCCCCTCCCCCTGATTACCAGCTAGCCGACCTATTGGTACCGCCTTGTGGCTGTTCCAGTACTCGTCGAAACTGGCCACCACCTCATGCGTCACCGCGCCGATGCCCAGAACATCGAGGTCCTGGAAGTTCCGCTCGGTGAGTTCGTAGTACTCGTCGCCAATGTTGCGACCGCCAGTGATGAACATCTGACTGTCGACGATCATCAGTTTGTTGTGCATGCGATGATTGATCCGACCGAATTCTGCCACCTTACTCAGGTAGCGCAGCCAGGGATGGCGTATCGTGGTCGGATTGAACAGACGGATGTGAATGTTGGAATGCTGCGCAAGCGCCGCGACGCGGAAGTCGGCCAAGCCATTGCCTATGTCATCCAGCAGAAGGCGTACTCTCACGCCCCGATCAGCGGCAGCCAGCAGCCGCTCGGCAAAAAGTGCCCCGGTTCGGTCCGCTGCGTAGATGTAGTACTGCAGGTCCAGGCTTTGCTCGGCGGTCTCGATCATCTGGAGGCGGATGGCCAGCGCGTTACTCCCGTTCTTCACCAACCGAAATCCGGAGGTGCCCGGTGCGGCCTCCTGCGCGGCGACATAGCGCGCAATGGATGAATCGGCACCGGGCGGGACAGCCAATTGCGGCGGCAGGTCATGTCTGGGCAATGATGTAGCACAACCCGGAAGATTCCCGAGCAGCAGGCAGAAAATCAGTAGAAGTGAAGCTCTTGTCACTTAACGCAACCTGTATTGTAACGGGGTCCATATGAGACCCCGCGGATCGATACCGGTCGCGCCGATCGTCAGTCGGTAACCACCAACTGGTATTCGGTACTGCTGGTACCTCTCGTATGAATCACCACGTATCCTTCCCCGGTCGGCGTGAATCCCTGGGTCAGGGCTGCGCTGAGCAGTGCGCGCCAGGTACCTTCGACATCGTTGCGCTGGGTGTCGAAGGGCACGCGCAACACCTGCTGCTGCTCGCGCCGGCTGACAGTGTAACCCGACACGGATGCTGCACTGTTGTTGATCGGAAAGCTCACCTCCATTTTCAGCCGGCTCTCGGTGTTGGCCGAAAGGTCTGGAAATACCAGGGTCAGTGGACCGGCGAGTCGTGCTCCGCCACGCCGTACTGCAGCCGTGCCCGTGCTCTGGGCCAGCCCCTGCAGCCTGGTACGCAGCTCCTGTGGCTTCAGTTCTACCGGCCGGCCGAACAGTGTCATCGCGTCGCGCTGGACCAGGGTGACCGGATACTCCATCCCCTCATCGCGGATCACCAACGTCTCACCGAGGCGCAGATTGCCTGGTGCAGCCCGGCTCAGCACTGGCTCGCCAGGCAGCGTATCGCAAAGCTGAGCGCTGAAACGTGCCTGCTGGGCTTCATCGAGCCGCGCGTTCTGCTTCAAGGCTCCACAGAGTTGTTGCTGATAACCCGCCCAGGCCTGGCGGGCTGCACCGGCCGCCAGCAGCGGCTCGATAACGCCTGCTTCGCCGTCCTCTACCGCCATAAGCAGGGCGGTTTTTTGCGGGCCCGCAGCTTCGGCCCGATCCGGCCCTCCGACCCCGGCGGACTGCCGACCGAGGGTCTGACGGTGCGGATCGGCGCCACCCTCCAGCAGTACTTTGACCGCTTCGGGTCGGCTGAGTTGCGCTGCGGTCATCAGAGCCGTCTTGCCCCAGTCGTTCGGCTGATCCGGCGAGAAGCCCTGGGCCAGCAGCAGACGCAAGGCATCGACATTACCTACGGCGGCCATCACCGCCGAATCGTTGTCAGGCCCCCTACCCCGGGCCAGTCCGAGATTGGCGGTTTCGTAATCGATGAAGTCGCGAACCGCTGCTACCGGCGCATTGTTCAGCAGCACGCTGTGCAGGGTGGCGAAATTGCGGCCGCGCTCGAGCTCGCCGGGAGTGGGCGCGATAGCGAAGCGGGGCCGGTAATCAGCAAAAGGCGCTACCGGCAGCGCAGGTGGCTGCGCTGGAGCCAACAGATTTTCCATCGCCCGTGCGAAGGTTTCATGGAATAGCAGATCGGCCGCGAACTGGGCTTCGGACACACTCAAGCCCTGCTCAACGAACATCTGGCGCAGCTCCTGGTGCGCCGGCTGCATCATCGGCAGCACCCGCCGATAGATCGTCTTGTTGCGCAGGTTACGCTCGGACCACTGAAACAGCGCTTCGAGCGCGGCGTCATGACGCTGACGAATGGCGGCCTCACGTCCGAATCGGGACAGCTCGTCCGCCCCCAGCAAAGGCAGGTTGAGCAGCGTCCATTGGCGCTCCTTCCAGGACTGGAAATTGTCGCGCCGCTCGTGCTGTGCGTATCCGGGCAGGGGCAACCCTGCGATGGCGTCGAGCTCGGACTGAAGGGCGGCATATACCCCAAGCCCTGCCAGCGTATTGGTGCGTGGCGGCGTGAGGTAGGTCTGGTACAGACATAGCGGCTGCAAGCCGGACTGACTGACAGCATAGATACCCGCATACGCCGATTCGCCGCGGGCAGCCGGCGAGTAGAATCCCCAGGTCTCGCTGACCATCACCAATGCCCGGCCATCCAGGGTAAACACGTCGATGGCACCGTAATCACCGGTCTGTGAGGAGGACGCGTGAGCCCGTCCCCCATAGTTCGGCTGCTCTGCAATCCATTGCGGCAGGGTTCGCTCGTCGAGCACCGGCCGACCGTCGATACTCAAACCGAGTGCACGGATTTCATGTCCACCGAAGGTACCCGCATTCTGCAGAGTCACGTGCACAGACAACCCGTTCACGGCCGCCTGCTGGGTAGCTGCATTGGACCCAGCAACCAGCGCCGCGCCGCTCAGAGTCGCCGGCGTCGCCCGGCCCTGGCGTCGCAGGCTATCGTTGAACGCACTCTCCAGCGGACGGCAGATTTCCGGGCTGCGGTCGTCCTGCAGACGAAACTCGGCGTAGCTGGCCATAGGATGCGCACTTCCCTGAGCCTTGGCCTGAGACACCGGCCACTCCTGCAGCTGGCGTAGCCGCACTCGATAGGTCGACTCCAGGCAGGCCACAGCGTGAGGATCGATTGCCGTACCCGATGTGCTGGACTGCAGAGCGCACTGACCTTCCCGACTGAGCTGCCACGCGCGTTGATTGGCTTCCAGAAGCAGTTGCCCCGGCAGGTCACTAAAACGCGATTGCGCGCGGTAGAGCTCATCAACCTGTCGATCGAGCTGAGCGAGGTTTTGGCTCGCGCAAACATGCTGATGCACAGCCGGCAGCGCTCCAGCGCAGTCGAAGCTCGCCAGGGTCTGGCCGCGTGGGGTCACCGCGCGCGGCGTATTGTCATGGAAGGGCACCGGGCCTGATACCGGCTCGGTAGCGCAGGCACTGGCCAGAATGATTGCACTGGCAAGCGCCAGCAGGCGCGCGTGCTGTTCGAAGCTCATGGGTGGCTCCTGTCAACGAATGAAAATGGCGTTACCGTAAATGACATACCGAGTAGCGCCCTGGTTGGGTGGTGGCGGAAATGGTCCGGCCGCCCTAATGGCCTGTTCAGCCGCCGCATCGAGCAACTCGTCACCACAACGATCTATCTCGAACGAAAGCATCCGGCCCGATGCATCCACAGTGATCTCGTAAGGGATGAAGCACTGGCGCTTGAAATCGTTCGGGTCGCCCTTGTATCCCGGCGGAGGCGCATAGACCGCACCGTCCGGTCGCTGCAGCCCGGCAATTACCTGACCTTTCACCGCCTCTGCGTACCCTGCGGGAACCGGTCGCCCGCGACCGGATGTCTCGCTCGGCGTTGGCGCTGGCGGGGCAGCCCAGTCATTGTTCGCGCCGAATGAATGGACCGGCGGACCCGCGGGTTTGGCAGCAGGCGCCGCGGCAGCTGGCCTTTGCGGTGCCGGGCGTGGCGGTGGCGGCGTCGGCCTTGGCGGCTCAGGCTGAACGACTGGTTCAGGTTCAGGTTCCGGTTCTGGCTCTGGTTCCGGCTCTGGTTCTGGTTCCGGTTTTGGGTCTGGAGGCGGTGGAGGCAATTCGACCATCTCCACGGCAATCATGATCGGCTCGCTCAGGGGCGCATGGGGCGCTCGCCCATTGAGCAGCCAGGCCAGCAAGGCCGCATGCAACGCCACCGAACCCAGCACCACCGTAGCCCGAAGCGGCCAGCCAGCGGATGTGAGAGGCGTCCTCATCAGGGCTCGAGCTCCTCTGAGGCAACCAGGCTGATACGCGTGTAGCCCGCCTTCTGCAGTGTGTTCATCACACCCATCAGGGTGCCGTAGTCAACCGCCTGGTCGCCACGCAGGTACATGCGCGTTTCGGTCTGACCAGCCGTAAGAGCCTGAACACTGGCAACCAGCCCGCCCAACTCGACAGCAGTTTCCTGCACGAATAACCCGCCCCCTGCCTGCACACTCACGTAGATCGGGTCGGTCGGTGGCGGGCTGGCTGCAGCAGCGTTGCTTGGCAGATCCACCGGCACCTCGACGGTCGCCAGCGGGGCTGCCACCATGAAGATGATCAGCAGGACGAGCATCACATCCACGAAGGGCGTGATGTTCATTTCCGCATTCTGCTGGTAATTGTGGCGCTTGACCGTCGGCCCGGAATCGAAGTGAATGGCCATGATCAGCTCACCCCATCGAGCTGGCGCGAGGTGCTGGCGATCATTTCCGCAGTGAAGTTGTCGAGCGAGCCCACGAAGCCGTTGATGTCCCGCGCGAACTTGTTGAAGATCATTACCGCCGGGATAGCCGCGAACAGGCCGAGCGCAGTCGCCAGCAATGCCTCGGCGATACCCGGCGCCACAATGGCGAGGCTGGCAGACTTCATGGTGGCGATGCTCGCAAAGCTGTTGAGGATCCCCCAGACGGTACCGAACAGTCCGATGAAGGGCGCTGTGGCGCCAATGGTCGCCAACACCCCCATCATGCTGCCGAGACGCGCCAGATCACGCTCCTGCACGATGCTCGCGTTCAATGACATGCGCTGCAGCAGGCGATTGATGCGGTCCGCGCTCTGCTCGGACCCGGCCTGCCGAAAATGGCCGAGCTCGGCGTGCGCCACCTGCCACATCCTGCCCATCGCACTGGAACCCGCCTGCTCTTCCAGACGCTGCAGATCGCCCTGGCGGAAAGCATCGAGAAAGCGCCGGTTAGCATTGCGGGCTCGGGCGAAAACCACCATCTTCTCGAACAGCACCGCCCAGGTGACCAGCGAGCAAAACACCAGAAATATCATCACGCCCTTCACCACCCAGTCGGCCTGGGCAAACATCTCCTGCACGCCAAAACGCTCGCCCGTTGGTGCTGCCAGGGTCTGCGCCGAAGCGACCGCCGGGGCCGCCGCGGTTTCCGCTTGAGCGAAGACCAGCCCGCCCCCGAGAAGAGTTCCGCCAAGCAGGAGCAGAAGCGCGACCAGACGAAGACGAGCCGGCCAGCGGCTGGCCATGGAACCAACGGTAAGAACCTGCATGATGACCCCTTGTGACTTTTGTTATCGGGACTTGATGTGAAATCAATCGTCGGAACCGGGCGGCTCCGAATCCTGCATGGCGGGTGCTATGATCGCGTGCAAGGCAGCGACATAACTGGCGAAGGCCTCACGCCCCTTGGGCGTAACGGCCACCCGTGTGCGCGGCCGTCGCCCCTGAAAATCCTTCTTGATACGTACATACTGGGCGTTTTCGAGCGTAGTCAGATGCGCACCGAGATTACCGTCGGTGGTATCGATGATGGCCCGCAGGGCCACGAATTCCAGCCATTCGCCGGCACCGAGCGTGTTCAGGGCGGCCATTATCCTAAGGCGCACCGGCTGGTGAATGATCTCATTGGGCGCCTGCATCAGAATCTCCTTAGCCAGCAGCCGCTAAGCAGCACCCCACCGCCAAAGGCGAACGCCATCCACCACCAGAAGATCGCGTGGAACAGGTGGTAGCCCAGAAGGCTCACGCCGATCAGCCCACCCCCGATAACCAGATAGCGCGGACGCAGCATGACGCCACGAAGAAGAAACAATGTGCCGATCAGCAGCGGCGCGATCATGCCGCCCTGCTCTGGCGAGATCGGCCAGACGACCCAATGGATGAGGACACAGAAGAGGATGATGCTGCCGATCAGGGCAAGATAACGCCAGGCGATACCGGGTACCGCCCTGGAGCTGCGACGGGCCACCAGGGCACCGCCCCCCAATGCTGCTGCCACTACCGGCAGCCAGACCAGTAACAGATACTGGGGAAACAGGGCGGACAGCGTGAAGCCGATGATGTAAGCGCAGCCCCAGACGAGCAATTGGCTGCTCTCGGCACGGTAGTCCTGAAAACCCGCAGCGCGCTCGCGAATAGCGGCGATTTCTCGCAGGGCCAGAGCGGCCTCTTCAGCGGAAGGTGGCATGATCGAATCACTCTTTGTTGTTATTACAAAGCACTCTATTTCACAGAGCAGAAAATGACAAGAGACATTTTGAAGCCCTGTGCAGCCCCGGCAGCAAGGGGCGATTCGTCTCGAGTTACCATTTCGGGCGGGCGCGGCCGGTGCCGTCGGCGAGAATGCAAACGTGCTGGGTTATACTATGGCGCCCCGCACACTGAGAGGACACCATGAGCGATAACCCCACCCCGGCTCGCAAGGGCATTCCTACTCCGGTCATGCTGACCTTCGTGATCGCGCTCATCCTCGCCATGGTAGCTATCGCCTGGACGCAGCTTCCCCGTGCCGGCATTTCCACTGATCTAACGGTGATCGGCCAGGGACAGCCAGTGCTGGTTCTTACTCGTGACGTCAACTACCTGGGCGGCGCGCAGGTGCTCGAGATCCTCAAGCCGATTCAGAACGACTACGCCGAAAGGGCGGCGTTTCGCATAGCGCACCTGGGTCAGCCAGATGGCCGATCATTTGCCGACCGGCACGGCACCAGCGATGGTGATATCAGCCTTCTGAACGCTGCCGGCGAACTGCTGGAAACCGTTACCGAACCGGCCAGTGCCGGCCAGGTGGACAACCTGCTCAGCCGGCACGGCATCTAGAGGAGCGCTCAGGCTTGCGTGAGTCTTATCCTGAACCAGAGCGCATATAGTGCCGGCAGGAACAGCAGTGTAATCAGCGTTCCGACCAGTGTGCCGCCGATCAGTACGTAGGCCATAGGCCCCCAGAAGGCATCGAAGGTCAGCGGCACGAACGCTAACGCTGCCGCCACCGCAGTCAACAGCACAGGACGGGTACGCTGGACCGTCGCTTCCACCAGAGCCTCGGCCGGCAACATGCCCGCAGCAAGATTGTCGTCAATCTGTTTGGTCAGGATCAGCGTGTTCCGCATGAGGATTCCCGCCAGCCCGGTCAGTCCCAACAAGGCGACGAAGCCGAACGGCTGATTGCCGAGCAGTAGCGCCAGCGCAGCGCCGATGACGCCCAGCGGCGCAGTTGCCAGCACCATGAAAGTGCCGGAGAAGCTACGCATCTGCAACATGATGACAACGAGCATCAACGCCAGCATTACCGGCTGTACCTTGCGAATGGACGCCTGCCCCTTCGCCGACTGCTCGACGGTTCCACCGATCTCCAGGTGGTAGCCAGGCGGCAGGCGGTCGCGCAGCGCTTCAAGCTCTGACCAAAGCGCCCAGGTTACGTCTGGTGGTTGTGCGCCCGTTACGTCCGCCTGGACCGAAATGTAGGGCTCGCGATTATATCGCTTGAGCACCGGATCCTCGCTGCGCAGTTCGATCAGCCCGGCCTGGGAGAGCGGAATACTTCGCCCGTCAGCGGTACGCACCGGCAGATCCTCGAACCCGGTAAGTTGCAGGTTTTCGCCCCGCAGCAACAGCGGCACACTGCGACTGTCTTCCCTGAGGAAAGTGGCCACCGCCCCGCCCCACTGCACCTGGAGCTGGCTGGCCAGTTCGCGGGGGGTCAGCCCCATTGCGCGAAGCCGGTCCTTGTCGAGAACCAGATGGGCTGCGGGCACCCGATCTCCCCAGTCCAGGTGCGCGCCAACCACATGCCGATTGGCCTGCACAGTCTCCAGAACTTCTGCCGCGATCGGACGAATGACCGCTGGATCCGGCCCCAGCACCCGGAAGGTGATTGGCCAGGCCACTGGTGGTCCGAAGAGCAATCGATGAATGCGGACTCGCGCCTCCGGGAACGCGCCCGCCGCAACCTCCTCCCGCAGCAGCTGCATCAGGCGATCGCGGCCCGCCGCATCTTCGGCGATCGCCACCACCTTGGCGAATGCCGGATTCGCCTGCTCGGGATTGAGCGAAATGAAGAACCGTGGCGCCCCTGCACCAAGGTAGGCCGCCAGCGAGACGACCTCCGGCTGCTTAGCGAGCAATGCCTCGACCCGCCGGGCCACCCGGTCGGTGGCAGCCAGACTGCTGCCCTCGGGCATGAAGATATCGACCAGCACCTCCGGGCGATCGGACGACGGGAAGAACTGCTTTTGCACCGGTCCGACCATTCCTATCACCGCCAGCAGAAACAGACCGACCGTGCCCGCAACCAGGGACTTTCGATAGGTTACACAACCCTGAATCAGCCGCCGAAAGCGCTGGTAGCCCGGCGTCTGGTAATGCCCCTGAGTCTCCGTTATCGCGTGGGGTTTGGGATCCTTGAGCAGAAGTACGCCCAGATACGGCGTAAAGATGACCGCAACCAGCCAGGACGCGAGTAGAGCGAAGGCTACCACCCAGAAAATGTTCCCCGTGTACTCGCCGACACCCGAGCGGGCGAAGCCGATCGGCACGAACCCGATGATGGTGACAAGTGTGCCCGAGAGCATGGGCGCCGCCGTGGCAGTCCAGGCGTGGGCCGCAGCACTAAGGCGATCCCAGCCCTCCTCCATCTTCACCAGCATCATTTCGATGGCGATGATTGCATCGTCGACCAGAAGCCCGAGGGCGATGATCAATGCGCCCAGGGTTATCCGGTCGAGGTTGATGCCGCGCATCAGCATCAGCAGAAAGGTGATGCCTAGGGTAAGAGGAACGGCGATGCCCACGATCAGCCCCGGACGCAATCCGAGGCTGGCAAAGCTCACCAGCATGACGACCAGTACCGCCAGCAGAAACTTGTACTGGAACAGATCCACCGCGCGAGTGATCGCTTCGCGCTGGTTGGTTACCTGGCGCAGGGACATACCAAGCGGAAGCTCCGCCTGCAGCCGAACATAGGTATCAGCCAGCTCTGCCCCGACGTCCAGCGCATTCACTCCGCTACGCAGAACAATGCCGAGCATCACCGCATCGTCGGTGAAGGCGCGCAGCAGATACCCCGGAGGGTCTTCGTAGCCGCGCTCGATACGGGCCAGATCACCCAGACGGATCAACTGTTCTCCGATGCGCAGCGGGACGTCGGCCACCGCCTCGGGGTCGGCCAGGTCAGCGTCCAGCCGCCAGTACATGCGCGGGCCGCTGGTCTCGATCAGCCCCGCTGGCAGCAGCCGATTGTGTGCTTCCAGCGCGTCGGCTATCTGCTCCAGCCCGATGCCCAACTGCGCCAGCCGCTGCAAATCGAGGTCAACGAAGAGGCGCTCGGGCCGCTCTCCGATGATGCGGACCTTCTGCACCCCTTCGACGCGCGTAAAGGCATCACGCAGGGTTTCGGCCTGACGAACCAGTTGCCGGGGCGGCAGGCCGGGCGCGGTAAGCGCGTACAGAGAGAAATAAACGTCGCCAAAGTCATCATTGACGAAGGGGCCCTGTACGCCCGGCGGCAACAGCGCCGCCTCGTCCTGCATCCGCTTGCGGATTTCATAGTACAGCTGCGGCAGTACGGCAGAGGGCGTGTAATCCTCGAAAGTGATCAACATGTCCAGACGGCCGGGACGCGCGGTGGTCTGAATCTTGTCAAAATAGGCCACCTCCTGCAGTCGCTTCTCCAGCCGATCGGCCACCTGCTCCTGCATCTGCTCGGCAGTCGCTCCGGGCCAGGCTGCGGTGACGATGGTCGAGCGCACCGCGAAGACCGGGTCCTCCGCCCGGCCCAGCGAGAGAAATGCGTAGAGCCCGGCCAGCCCGATCAGCAGGAGAAAGAACAGCGTTACCGAGCGTTCCTCTACTGCCAGGGCGGAAACGTTGAACGAGCGTCCGCCACCGGCCTTCATGGGATGATCTCCACCGCCTGACCGGGTTCCAGCAGATGTGCACCGAGGGCGACCACCATTGCGCCCTGCGGCAGATCGCTGCGAACGAAAGCATATTCGCTATCGACCCGAACCAGCTCAACCGGCTGGGCCTGTACGCGGCCATCGCGGATCTCCCAGACAGTCATCCTGTCCCCCTTGTCCAGCAATGCGCCCAGTGGCAGACGCTGGAGTGCATGGGTCTCGGTGCTGTCCTGCAGATTCAGAACCAGACTCTGGCCGAGCGGCCAGTTCTCCGGGTCATCCTCAAGGGTGTAGCGGGCGCGCCAGGTGCGGGTGAGCGGATCGGCCGCGCCAGATAGCTCGCGCAGCTGTGCCGGCGCAGACCTGTCGGTACCGAACAGCCGCGCCTCGGCAACCTTCGGCAAACTGCCACGCCGCAATTCCGGCACCTGAACTTCCACCTCGCGAGGGCCGTCGTAGGCAAGCCGCAATACTGGCTGACCAGCATTGATCACCTGACCGACCTCGGCACTGGTAGCGACGATGACACCGCTGGCGGGCGCCTTGAGCTGCGCGTAATCGCTGGCACTGACCGCCTGGGCAAGTGTCGCTTCGGCAGCACGTACCGCTTCGGCGGCCGCTCTGGACGCGGCCTGCGCATCCTCGTAGGCCTGCGCCGGGACCAGTTGCTGCGAACGTAACATCTCCAGTCGCCGGCGCGTTGCCTCGGCGTTTTCCGCCTGGACACGAGCAGAGGCCAGACTGGCCTGGGCTGCCAGCTGCTGCTGGGCCACGTCACGCGGGTCGAGCGCGACCAGCAGTTGCCCGGCCTCGACTCGCTCGCCGGCACTTACCCTCCGTTCGGTGATCTGACCAGCCAGGCGAAAGCCCAGCGCTGCCTCGTTGCGCGACTGGACGGTTCCGCTGAGCGACCAGGCCAGCCCCTCTGCAGGCTGTACCATTGCAGCCCGGACACGGGCTGGAGAATCGCCCTCGGCATGAGGGTCTACTTCGGGCCCACAGGCGGTCAGGCTGACTAACGCTACCAGCAAGTAGAGACGAAACGCATGCATCGGGGTGACCTGTATTGTTTTTCAGTCATAATTACAGAACGCAGGCGTCTCGTAAATCTCCATGAGTGACATCATCCAGACGCTGAATGAAAATGCATCAATTACTCCACCGGATCATGCCATGAGCAACGCACTTCCCGGCCGGCCAGTCGACCCGCAGAAACTGGAGCGCATTCTGGATGCAGTACTGGAGAGCTTCGCCGAAGGGGACCTGCATTTCACTATCGAAGGCACAGCCCGGCGTGCCGGAGTCTCCAAAGGCACCATCTACCGGCATTTCAGCAATGCCGATGCATTGCTGGAGGCGGTGCTCGAACGACTCTATCAACAGATCGCCGGGCAGGCGCCGAACGATCCCGGCGATGCCCAGGGAGTCAGGGCGCAGTTGGTGGCCCTAGGCATGCAGCTGCTTGATTTTCTGGCCGGGGACCAGGGCGTGCGCATTATGCGAACCGTCATCGCCCATGGTGCGCGCCATCCCGCCCACGGCGAACTGATCTACCGCACCGGCCCGATTGCATTCATTCGTCGCGCCGCAGAGTACCTGGAACAGGCGCAGCGACTCGGACAGCTAAAGGTGGATCGACCCGAAGAGCGCGCCGAGCAGTTGATCGGTATGTGGAAAGGCAGCATGGTCAACGGATTGTTGATGAATGGCCGTGCGCTCCCCGATGAGGCCGAAAAACGCAGGCGCGTCGAGTCCGCAGTCGACCTGTTGCTGTGCGCGTTGAAAGCCCAACCGGCCAGCTAGAAGCCCGCCACCTCGAGTCGCTCGGCAAGCTGTTCGAGAACCTCGATACCCTGCACGTCGGTATCCAGCCAGGGCAGTCTTGGCCTTGGTAGCTGGCCAAGCTCCTCATCGATGCGCTGCAGATAGGTAGCTTCCTGAACCCGCCGGCGCTGCAGAAACTCGCCGTCGGCCTCTTCCGGAATAACCCGGTTGACTAGCGCAGCAGTCACCGGAATCTTCACCTCGGCAAGGGTCGCCACGGCGCGAGCCGTCTCCAGAATGGGCAGGCGCTCGGGCGTCAGTACGAACAGGAACCCGCTTACCGCCGGATCCTCCAACTGTCGCCTGGCCTGATGGAAAAGCCGTTTGCGATCCAGCAGGGTGCGGGCAACATCCCTGGTCCGGCGGTCCAGGTTCGACAGGCCGTCTTCTGCTGGGTCATCGAAGGGTGTCGCCAGTTCGCGTCCGCTGCGTGGGGTAAGGTGCTGCAGTACTTTGCCGAGCTGTTCGGATTTGCGGTTATGACTGAGCAGGCCCTCGGTCCAGACCGCCATTGCCTCGGGCAGGGTCAGCAACCTCAGTGTGTGGCCAGTCGGCGCCGTGTCGAAGATGATCAGGTCGTAGGGCGATTCGGCGTCTGTCACCAGTCTGGCAATACGCTCCAGCAGCGCCGCTTCCTGGGTGCCGGGGGATTGCCGTGTCAACTGCATCTGTCGTTCCAGCTCTGCCATCATCTGCGGCGCCGCGAAGCCCCGCATCTGTTCCGTCACCCGCGCGAGATGCGCCTCTACTTCGACGTCCGGATCGATTTCCAGCGCGTCCAGGTTCGGCAGCAGTGTGCGCGGCCGGTCCTCGAGCTCCCGCGCAAACACGTCACCAAGGCTGTGTGCCGGGTCAGTCGAAACTATCAGGCACCGCTTGCCCCTCCGCGCCGCCAGCACCCCAAGCGCGGCCGATACGGTGGTCTTGCCTACCCCACCCTTGCCACCCACCCAGACCAGGCGGCGTTCAAGCAGATCGAACATGATGTTTTCCGAAGTCAGCAGCAGCGGAAGCTGTCGAGTGGCGAATGCTCCATCCCCTGCCGCCGATGCCAGTCATGAAAGCGCTCGAGCAGCAACGGTTGCAGCTCGAGCGTGTAGTAGGAAGCCGGGTTCGGCACGCCCATCATTTCCGCGAACACCAACAGCATGAAAAGATCATCCTCGTCCCGCTGAGCCCGCGCGATGGCACCCCGATAACGAGCCCCGTAGGCCTCTTCGAGAAAGAAGCGGGCCTGGCCGATCCAGGCTCGCCACGAGGTTCCGTCCCGCTCCGCCATCAGTCAGCCGCAGCTATCTGCGCGCGGTGACGCTTGAGTGCAGAGGCGCACTCCATCGCCACCAGAATTGCCGCGATCAGCACCACGATATCCAGCCCCAGCAGGAACCAGTTGCCCTGCTCGTAGAAGGTGCGCAGCTGGAACACCAGTGCAGTGACGGTCATCACCAGCAGGAAACAAAGCGGCGCCAGCGTGTACCACATGGGACGACGCAGATGCACCAGCATCACGGTAATCACCAGCAGGGTAAGGCCCGCCAGCAGCTGATTGGTGGTTCCGAACAGCGGCCAGATGATCATGCCGCCCGAGCCGTCCGCACCGCCAGCACCGAAGGCCAGCAACAGACAGCTGCCGACCGCCAGCAACGTGGCCGGCAGAGGTTTCTTCATCCATTCGAGGTTATAGATCTCGCCCCACTCCTGGAAAATGTAACGCTGCAGGCGCAGGCCTGTGTCCATGGTGGTACCGGCGAAGAGCGCCGCCATCACGGTCAGCAGCGTAGCCGCGGTCACTTCGGGCAAGCCCAGGCCGTTGTGAATGATGAAAGCTCCGCCCTGCACGAATGCGGTCACACCACCCTGACCGAAGGCGCTGTACATTGCTTGCCAGTCTGCCAGGCTGGCAAAGCCGGCAGTGGCCACCAGGATCGCCGCCAACGCCAGGCCGCCCTCACCCATCGCTCCGAAGTAACCGACGAAGCGTGCGTCCGGCTCGCGATTGAGCTGTTTGGAGGTGGTACCAGAAGAGACCAGGCCGTGAAAACCGGAAATTGCACCACAGGCAATGGTGACGAACAGTAGCGGTACCAATGAGGGCGTTCCCGCCGGCACATCGCTGTTGAACATGGGTGCCACCATCGATGGATTGAGCAGCACGATGGCGCCGTAAAGGACGAAGAGGCCGATGAACAGCTGCAGACCATTGATGTAGTCACGCGGCTGCAGCAGCACCCATACCGGCAGCACCGAAGCGATGGCGGCGTAGAGGAACAACAGCAGAATCCAGGTGGCATTGCCGGACAGACCCGGCGCAACTTCGGCAGGCATCTGCAGCGGGACCGACGGACCGACCCAGATCAGGGCGTACAGAGCGATTACCCCGAGCACCGAAACAACGGGCAAGGTGAGTATCCGCCGATAGATCAACTGACCAATGACCAGAGCAACCAGAATCGCCCCCCACACTGGCACGACAGCGGTGGGGAAGTTCATCATAAGCCTGGCGATGACCACCGCGAATACCGCGTTGACCATCAGCAGCACCAGGAAGATCACGATCATGAAGATACTGCGGGCACGCTTGCCGACGACATCACCCGTGAGCGAGCCAATGGAGCGGGCGCGGTTGCGCACGCTGGCCCAGATCGCTCCCATGTCGTGTACGCCGGCAAAGAAGATGGTGCCCAGCACGACCCAGGCAAACGCCGGTGCCCAGCCCCAGATCACGGCGATCGCCGGCCCGACGATGGGCGCTGCACCAGCGACCGAGGTGAAGTGATGGCCCCAGAGAACGAACTTGTTGGTCGGCACGAAATCGATGCCGTCTTCCAGTTCGTGGGCCGGCGTTCGGTAATCAGGATCGAGTCGGAAAATACGTTCAGCGATGAATTTGGAATAAATGAAATATCCCAGGGACATCAGGACCAGGCCGATCAACAACAGGATCGCGGCACTCATGCAAGGCTCCTTCTTGTGTTCTTGTTAGTCTGTACTGCCGAAAAACTTTCATAAAACCATGAATCGGAAAGCCTGGTCCGCTAGACCTTAGGCTAAGGCTCTACCGGATCATGACTAACATAGATCAGCCCGTCAGTATCGAAGCCGAGCTGACCTGCCCGCAGGCGAAATGCCTCGAGCAGTTCATCACTGACCTGCGGGCTACGTGCCAGCAGCCAGAGATAATCCGTGTTGTGCCCGGAAACCCAGGCGTATTCATAATTGTTCTGATCCAGGCCAAAAATGGCGTAGGTGCTGTAGAACGGGCCGAAGAACGAAACTTTGAGGTGGCCAATATCCGGCGTATCGACGAAATAGGCACGCCCCTCGGCCTCTTCCCACTTGCCGTCCTTTTCTGACCAGCCGCGGTTGATTACCCGCACGCCGCCGTCATCGCGCATGCTGTATTCGGCCGTTACCCGGCTCAGCCCGCGCTCGAAGGAGTGATCGAGCCGTGCAATCTCGTACCAGGTACCCAGGTAACGCGGCAATTCGAACCCGCTGACCGGCTCGACACGATTCGGCAGACCGGTACAGGCAACCAGCAACATGGCCAGGAATCCGACCAGCGCCGTCCTTACCATGTGCCGGGTCATGCCGGTACCCGCGTACAGGCATACCGATGGAGATAAGCCAGCACCTGCCCCATGAGCGTCTGCGCCGGCAACATGAAATCAGATGCCTGACCAAGGATCGTCTCGGCAGACTGTACATAACCGGCAGGCTTCAGCGAAGCCGCATCAGCCTCCACGAATCCCTGCAGCAGTGCATCGGTGGCCTCCAGATGAAATTGCAGGCCGAGCACGCCGCGGCCCAACTGGAAGGCCTGATTGGAACAGGCGGCACTGCGTGCGAGGTGTCGAGCACCGTCGGGTAGGTCAAAGGTTTCGCCGTGCCAGTGCAGCACGGTCACCGCGGGGGGAAAGGAGAAAGCATCGGGATCAGCCTGCGGGTCGCTATTCGCTACCCCTTCGATCGGGAACCAGCCGATTTCCGCCGCGTGATTGGGGTAGACCGGCGCGCCATGGGCGCTCGCGATCAACTGCGCACCCAGGCAGACACCGAGCACTGCAACGCCGGCATCGATCGCGGCACGAATGAAGGCCTTTTCCTGTATTAGCCAGGGATAGCGATGTTCGTCATTAACGCTCATCGGGCCGCCCATGACGATCAAAAGATCCAGATCGTCCGGGTCAGGAAACGCATCGCCCTCGAACAGGCGAGTCACACCGATACTGTAACCAGCCTCATGCAGCCAGGCCTCGATACTGCCCAGCCCCTCGAATGGCACGTGTTGCAGATAATGGGCGCGCATCCTGTCTCCTTGAGCTGCCTGTTGATAGCTAATAGCAGGAATTGGGCGTCGAGTCCGGGCGGATCTCGCCGGCCACTTCCTCCGGGTCCACGTCGTTGAGCAGCAGCATCTCGCGAACCTGCTCGATGTCATCGAGGATACGCTGATAGTCATCACCGTGGTCGTAACGGTTCACCTCTATTGCCTTGGGCATATAGGTGAAAGCAATCTTCAATGCCTCAAGCGCTTCGGCACTCATCTTCTCGCTCATATATGGCCCCTCCTCCACTGCGTTTTTCAGCATAGCAGCTGACTAGAGCCAGCGCCGCCGCCGGAAGAACATCACCAGGCCCACCGCCACCGCCAGCATCACCGCAAGCACTGCGGGATACCCGAACCGCCATTCGAGCTCGGGCATGATCTCGAAGTTCATTCCATAGACACCGGCGATGAAGGTCAGCGGCATGAACAGGGTGGCGAAGATGGTCAACACCTTCATCACCTCGTTCATCCGGTTGCTGACGCTCGACATATACAGATCAAGCATGCTCGCAAGCAGCTCACGCAGGGTATCTATCGTATCGATCACATGGATAACGTGATCGTACACATCACGCAGGAACAGCCGCGTTTCAGCCGATACCAGCTCGCTTTCGTCCCGCGAGAGGCGGCTCAAAACCTCCCGCAGAGGCCAGACGGCCTTGCGCAGCATCAGCATTTCCCGCTTGAAATGGTGAATGCGGGCAAGCGTGGCCGGCGTCGGATTGTCGATCAGGTCGTTTTCCAGAGATTCGATCTGATCATCGAGGTGCTCGAGCAGAGTGAAATAATGATCCACGACCGCATCGAGCAACGCGTAGGCAAGGTAGTCAGCCTTCATGAAGCGAATCCGGCGACCCGCATTGAGCCGCTCGCGCACGCCATCGAAAACGTCACCAGGCATCTCCTGCAGCGAAAGGACCAGATTGTCGGCCAGAATCAGGCTGAGCTGCTCCGACTGTATCTGACTGCGCGTCGTGTCAAAACGCAGCATGCGCACCACGATGTAGAGGTAGCCGTCGTAATCCTCCACCTTCGGGCGCTGGTCCGTGTTGAGCAGATCTTCCATGACCAGTGGGTGCAGGCCAAAGGCCTGACCAACAACCTGAATTACTTCGGGCTGATTGACGCTGTCGAAATTGAGCCAGGACACCTTGCCGTTGCGACGGTATTCACTGAGGTCGGAGGGGCTCGTCAGGGTAGTATCGGTCAGGCCATCCTGGTCGTATTCAATGACTCGGACGGGGGTCTCGTCCAGATACTTCTGGCCTATGTGAACCAGGGTCCCCGGGGGCGCCCCCACCTTCTTCCCGCGTCGAACGACTACTCTTCTTGCCATGTGGGATCCTTTTCCAGTGATACCTTGCTCTTGTACATGGCATTGTCCGCCAGGCTGAACAGGAGTTCCACGCTGCTGGCGTCCTCAGGATAGATAGCGGCACCGATACTGATGCCGACCGTTACGGTGTGTCCGGACGTGAGCAATATCGGCCGAGCGATGTCATCGATCAGCTTGGCACGAACGCTCTCCAGGTCGTTACGTTGACTGACCGATTCGATGACCAGAAAGAATTCGTCGCCGCCGATCCGCGCCACCGTATCGGTTTCCCTGACGGCGGAGCGCAGGCGACGCGCCACTTCCACAAGCACCTCGTCTCCGGCCTTGTGCCCAAGGCTGTCGTTTATCGCTTTGAACTTGTCCATGTCCGCCATCAGTACGCCAAATCGGGTGCCATGGCGTCGGGACTGGGCTTGCGCCCAGGCAAGACGCTCGTTGAGCAGCTTGCGATTGGCAAGTCCGGTCAACGCGTCATGATTGGCCTGCTGCTCCAATTGCCGCTTGCTTTCACGTAACTGTTCGTTAGCTTGAGCCAGCGCCAGGGTCCGCTCGTTGACCCTCGATTCAAGCTGACGCTCGCTTTCGCGGAGCGCTTCTACCATTTGCTGCCTGGTCTCGACGGCAGCCGCCAACGCCCGTTGATGGGAGAGTTGAATGCCGTTGATACGGTCCGCCAGGGCGAGTGACAGCATCAGCATCTCGGCAGCCGACCCGATCAACAGAGCGTTGGAAGTGAGCGGGTTGGACGGCAGCGCACCGAGGTTGTGCAGCGCCATGACGATCATACCGGCAAACAGGGACACCCAGGCAATGACGAAGAACCGAGCCCCTGGTTCACGGTGATACAGACTGACCGCACCCATCACCAGGGAACTGAACGCAAACAGTAGTGCCGTGACGTTCACTGCAATTGCCGCCACATGGTACGAGCCCAGCAGTGCGCAAAGAAAAATTAGCCCGAATACTACACTGATGGCGGGCATCAGCCATTGCAGGCGCAAGGTTGCGGGGGTACCGGCAAGAAACCGCTGCACGAAGAGTGCACCGAATACGCCTGCAGCGGCAACCCCACCAGTGGGCGACAGATTTGCCCAGAAAGGATCGTCAGGCCAGACGAATTGGTGACTTAGTCCGATCAGCCCCGCCTGACCCAGTCCGAGCAGGCCCACGAAGGCGACATAAATGAGATACAGCCGATCGCGCAGGGATATGAACAGAAAGAGGTTGTAGATGAGCAGACCTATGAGCAGCCCGTAGTAGAGGCTGAACAGCGCGTAGCTTTGCTGATCGTTGTGCCAAAGCGCATCCGGCTGCCACAGGACGACCGGGACCGTGAGAGTTCCGCTGGATGCGACACGCAGGAAAAGCCTGTAATCCTGGCCGGGTTCGAGCAGCAATTCAAACAAATGATGGCGGTGTGGTAGCAGCCGTGCAGTGAAAGGCAGATGATCCCCGGAAAGGGTATGCAACCAGCGATCGCCGTCATGTACAAAAAGTTCGACATGGTCGAGCGAGGCATGGGCAATCTCGAGAATACGCCTCCCGGACATCCCAGTCCCCGCCCTGAACTCCAGACTTAACCAGACCTCGTCATTGGTCAGACCAAAATTGGTACCTCCCGATCTGCCCATCGGCGCAGTGAACATGCCCTGCTCTTCGAGGCGCAACGCCTCGTCGGGACCAATGGGCTTGCCGTCATTGCGATATACGGACAAGTACCTCGCAAGCGATTGCTCAGGAATATCTTCCAGCGTCACGCCTGCACCAGCAACACCGACGCCAAGCGACCCACACAGGAGAACCAGAAAAACCAGGATGAGCCGAAGCCTCCGGCAACCGGCATTGTGGACGCACGCACTTGGCTCAAGTGATGTGGCGTACAGGGCAAGAACTCCCTTCTCAGCACGTCTATTTCAGAAAAAAGCCGATAATAATGACGCGCTATCCGCTGCGTTTCACTAGTTCTTTAGTCTAGGCCGGAGGCTAGCCGAGGCTATCGTCACTCCGCTCCACTGCCTGCGGCTGAAACCATTTCAGCTTGTCATGAAGCTGGACTACTTCACCAACAATTAGCAGCGTCGGAGGCTTGATCTCGGTACGTTCGACCAGTGCAGGCATTGACTCCAGCGTGCCGATCAGCACCTGTTGCCGAGCGGTAGTACCCTGCTGCACCAGCGCCATGGGGGTAGATGCGGCGCGCCCATGCTCGATGAGCTTAGCGCAGATTTCCGGCAACCCGACGAGCCCCATGTAGAACACCAGCGTCTGACCAGGCGCCACCAGATCGGCCCAGCCAAGGTTGGTGGTGCCGTCCTTGAGATGACCGGTCACGAAGCGAACCGACTGGGCGTAATCACGGTGGGTCAACGGAATCCCGGCATAGGCCGAACAACCGCTGGCAGCGGTGATACCCGGCACCACCTGAAAGGGCACTCCGTGGACTGTAAGCTCTTCGATCTCTTCACCACCCCGACCGAAAATGAACGGGTCGCCGCCCTTGAGGCGCAGCACCCGCTTGCCCTCCTTCGCCAAGCGAACCAGCAGCTGATTGATCTCTTCCTGCGGCACGGCGTGCTGCGAACGAGCCTTGCCGACATAGATGCGCTCGGCATCGCGGCGACACAGGTCGATGATTGCCGGTGGCACCAGGCGGTCGTGCAGGACCACGTCGGCCTGCTGCATCAGACGCAACGCGCGAAAGGTCAAAAGATCCGGATCACCCGGACCGGCACCGACCAGATAGACTTCACCCTGGTAACGCTGCCCGGCCTGTTCCTGCAGCCTGCTGGCGAGCAGCGCTTCGGCGGCTGCGTCCTGTCCGGCAAACACGCGCTCGGCAATATCGCCCTGGAACGCGTCCTCCCAGAAGACCCTGCGTTGGTTGATACCCGGAAAGGCAGCCTTGACCTGGCTTCTGAAGCGCTTGGCCAGCTGGGCGAGCCTGCCGTAGGCATGCGGAAACAGCGTTTCGATACGCGCGCGGGTCAACCGCGCCAACACTGGGGCATGGCTGCCGCTGGATACCGCTATGACCAGCGGCGAGCGGTCGACGATGGCCGGGAAGATGACGGTACACAGCTCCGGCGCGTCCACCGCATTGACCGGCAGCCGCACCGCCTGAGCATCCGCAGACACCTGTGCATTGAGGTCTTCATCGTCGGTGGCGGCTATCACAAGCACCACGGCGTCCATATCGGCGGACTGGTAGCCGCGCTCGATGCACTCGCCGCCGCCCTCCTCGACCAGCGCCGCAAGCGCCCCTTCGATTTCCGGCGCGACCACCCGCAGACGCGCACCTGCTTCGCTGAGCAGACGGGACTTGCGCAGTGCAATCTCGCCGCCGCCGACCACCAGTACCAGGCGCCCCTGAAGATTGTGAAACAGCGGTAGATATTCCATAGGGACTCCGGATCGCGCCGCCAGGCGGTGCGTTGAGGCTTAGCCGATTCGCTCGACGCCACCCATATAGGGGCGCAGCGCCTCAGGTATGACAATGCTGCCATCAGCCTGCTGACCATTCTCGAGTACCGCCACCAGGGTACGACCCACCGCAAGGCCCGATCCGTTGAGGGTATGCACCAACTCCGGTTTGCCGGTTTCCGGGTTGCGCCAACGTGCCTGCATGCGCCTGGCCTGGAAGTCGCCACAGTTGGAGCAGGAGGATATCTCGCGGTATTTGCCCTGGCTCGGAATCCAGACCTCGAGATCGAAGGTCTTCACCGCGCCGAAACCCATATCGCCGGTGCACAGTGCCAGTGTCCGATACGGAAGGCCCAAACGCTGCAATACGTCCTCGGCGTGCCCAGTCAGTTCGTCCAGCGCCTGCATCGAGTCCTCCGGCCGGACGATCTGAACCATCTCGACCTTGTCGAACTGGTGCTGACGAATCATGCCGCGGGTGTCGCGGCCCGCGGACCCTGCTTCACTGCGAAAGCACGGTGTGTGTGCGGTCATGCGCAGCGGCATGCGCTCTGCAGCGATGATCTCGTTGCTGACCAGATTGGTCAGCGATACCTCGGCGGTCGGGATCAGATACAGGTCGCGCTGGTCTTCTCCGCGCGGCACCTTGAACAGATCCTCCTCGAACTTCGGCAACTGTCCGGTCCCCTGCAGCGCATCGGCGTGAACCAGATAGGGCGTGTAGAACTCCTCATAACCATGTTCATTGACGTGCCGATCGATCATGAACTGGGCCAGCGCCCGGTGCAGCCGGGCAATCGGGCCCCGCATCACGGCAAAGCGCGCACCGGATAGCTTGGCCGCGCCTTCGAAATCCAGATAGCCGAGGCTCTCACCCAGGGCGACGTGATCCTTTACCTCGAAGTCGAACTCACGGGGCGTACCCCAGCGACGAACTTCGACGTTGTGTTCTTCGTCCTTGCCAACCGGGACGCTTTCATCCGGCAGGTTCGGAATGGTCAGCAGCAGGGCATCGAGCTCCGCCTGAATGACGTCGAGCTCCTGCTTGGCAGCCGTCAATTCCTGCCCCATACGCTCGACATCAGCCATCAGCGGCTGGATGTCCTCGCCGCGCGCCTTGGCCTGCCCGATCGACTTGGAGCGGCTGTTGCGCTCGGCCTGCAGCGTTTCGGTACGGGTCTGGACAGTCTTGCGCCGCGCCTCGAGTGCCTCGAGCGCGGCGACGTCGAGCTCGAAGCCGCGGGTGGCAAGACGTTCGGCTACGAGCTGGGGCTGGCTACGGACCAATCTGGGATCAAGCATGGGGCGTCATCTTCTGGTTGCAGGTTGCGTGTGGTCGCCGCCATCCGGGCGGCGCTGCGTGGCGAAACAGTATACCGGGGTTTTGCAGGCGGATCAGGCCCGATACGCGGCTCAGTCGGGCCGTCGCTTGTTCGGGCTGGCCTGATCCAGGCTGCGCAGGTAATCGAGCTTCTGGGCAATCTTGGCTTCCAGCCCGCGATTGACCGGCTGATAGTATCGGCGCGGCTCCATCGCTTCGGGGAAATAGTCTTCCCCGGCGGCATAGGCCTGATCCTCGTCGTGAGCGTAGCGGTAGCCTTGGCTGTAGCCCAGCTCCTTCATGAGCTTGGTTGGCGCGTTGCGCAGGTGCAGGGGCGGCTCGTGGGACGGCTGGCTGGCAACATCCTTCATGGCCGCCTTGAAGGCGGTGTAGACCGCATTGCTCTTCGGCGCGCAGGCGAGATACACGATGGCCTGCGCCACCGCCAGTTCGCCCTCCGGACTGCCGAGCCGTTCCTGAACGTCCCAGGCACTCAGGCAGATGCCGAGAGCGCGGGGGTCCGCATTGCCAATGTCCTCGCTGGCCATGCGCACCACGCGGCGGGCGATGTACAGCGGATCGCAGCCACCGTCAATCATGCGCGCATACCAGTACAGCGAAGCATCCGGATTGGAGCCTCGTACCGACTTGTGCAGAGCCGAAATCTGATCGTAGAACGCCTCTCCGCCCTTGTCGAAGCGGCGCCTGGTGTCATTCAGCAAATCGCTGACCAGGGCAACTTCGATGGTACCGTCGTCCGGAACAAGGTCCGCAGCGATTTCGAGCAGGTTCAGCAGGCGTCGTGCGTCACCGTCAGCCGCGCCGAGCAAAATGGTCCGCGCCTCGTCGGCAATCTTCAGGCGATGGGCGCCCAGGCCCCGTTCGGTGTCGTTCAGTGCACGATCGAGCAGCGCGCTGAGCGCCTCGTCGTCCAGCGACTTGAGAACATAGACCCGTGCTCGGGACAGCAGCGCATTGTTCAACTCGAAGGAAGGATTTTCTGTGGTCGCACCAATGAACAGCAGCGTGCCGTCCTCGACGAATGGCAGGAAGGCATCCTGCTGCGACTTGTTGAAGCGATGGACTTCGTCAACGAACAGAATGGTCTGCCGTCCGTTCTGCGCCGCCTGCTGGCGGGCAACTTCGACTGCCTGACGGATCTCCTTCACCCCTGCCAGTACCGCGGAAATGGTCACGAAATGGGCATCGGCCAGGGTGGCCAGCAACTTGGCGAGGGTAGTCTTGCCGACTCCGGGAGGTCCCCAGAAAATCATCGAATGCAGGGCGCCCTGCTCCAGCGCAACACGCAGCGGGCGCCCCGGGCCGAGCAGATGACTCTGCCCGGCGTACTCATCCAGGCTGGCTGGGCGCATGCGCGCGGCCAGCGGCTGGTGCGGTGCCTGTTCGGGAAACAGGCCCATACTGTTACTCACTGATGACGTCGACCCCTGGCGGAATCTCGAAGGTAAAGCGGCTCGTCGGAATTTCGGGGTTGAGTTTGACGTTGCTGAAGAGAATATTGGTGCGCTGACCGATCGGGTCGCTCATCTGCATGTCGTTGAGCAGACCGTCACGGAAGGACAGACGCAGATTGTCGAACATCGACTCGTTGTCCCGAGGCGCCAACTGGAAGTTAACCACGCTACCACCCTGGTCCATGGTAATCACGAAGTTCTCTTCCAGGGTGCTCACGTCGCCTGACAACAGCAGCGCCGGCGTATGCGACATGCGCTGATCCATCTTCTGGATGGTCACCTGCTCCAGATCCGGATCATAAAGCCAGATCGTCTGGCCATCGGAAACCAGCACCTGCTCCAGCGGCGGGCTGGTATGCCAGCGGAACATGCCGGGACGTTTGACCTCCAGCGTACCGCTGGTCTCCTGCATGTTGGCGCCGTTGGCACTGAGCGTCATCTGCGAGAAGTCGGCAGTGATGGTGCGAGCCTTCGACAGCAGCTCATTGAGGCGCTCCGCCGCCTGGCCCTGATCGGCCGCCGCAACCAGCGGCAACGCGAACAGGCACAGGGCGGACAGGCTGGAACGCAACAGGTTTTTCATCATATAGGAGGAGTTCTCCGCTAGTCGCGAGCTGGGGGCGGCGCGATGACCTCGCGCGAGCCATTGGTGTTCATCGGGGTTACGACCCCGGCCATTTCCATGGTTTCGATCATCCTTGCAGCGCGGTTATAGCCGATTTTCAGCTTGCGTTGTACAGAAGAGATCGAAGCGCGGCGACTTTCCGTAACAAAACGTACAGCCTCGTCGTAAAGCGCATCTTCTTCGCCGTCGTCGCCGCCACCGCTGCCGCCGCCGGCGTCGAAGCCCCCTGCTCCGCCACCATCATCGGCACCATCGAGAATGTCCTGAATGTAGTTGGGCGCGCCACGCTTCTTCCACTCATCCACCAGGCGATGCACTTCGTCATCGGACACGAAGGCACCGTGCACACGCACCGGTAAGCTGGTGCCTGGCGGCATGTAGAGCATGTCACCATGGCCCAGCAACTGCTCGGCGCCGCCCTGGTCCAGAATGGTCCGCGAGTCGATCTTGCTCGACACCTGGAAGGCCATTCGTGTGGGAATATTGGCCTTGATAAGGCCGGTAATCACATCCACCGAGGGGCGCTGGGTCGCCAGTACCAGATGTATACCGGCCGCCCGTGCCTTCTGCGCGATCCGCGCGATCAGCTCTTCGACCTTCTTGCCGACAATCATCATCATGTCGGCGAACTCGTCGATCACCACCACGATGACCGGCAGCGTTTCCAGTGTCGGCGGCACGTCTTCCATCGATTCACGACGATAGAGCGGATCGCTCAGGGGCATGCCGGCCTTTTCAGCGTCCTTCACCTTGCGGTTGAAGCCAGCCAGGTTGCGTACCCCCATGGCTGCCATTAGCTTGTAGCGGCGCTCCATTTCGGCGACACACCAGCGCAGCGCATTGGATGCCTCCTTCATGTCGGTCACCACCGGCGCCAGGAGATGCGGGATGCCCTCGTAGATCGACAGTTCGAGCATCTTCGGGTCGATCATGATCAGCCGAACTTCTTCCGGCGTCGCCTTGAACAGAATCGAAAGCAGCATGGCGTTGACGCCCACCGATTTGCCGGAGCCGGTAGTACCGGCCACCAGCAGGTGGGGCATCTTGGCCAGATCGGCCATCACCGGATTGCCTCCGATGTCGTGGCCCAGCGCCAGGGTGACCGGTGACTGCGCCTCGTCGAATTCTCGGGTCTGCAGCACCTCAGACAGACGCACGATCTCACGGTCTTCATTAGGGATTTCGATGCCGACGGTGGTCTTGCCCGGGATCACCTCCACCACCCGCACGCTGATCACCGCCAGCGAACGCGCCAGATCCTTGGCCAGGTTGGAAATCTTGCTGACCTTCACACCCGGCGCCGGCTGAATCTCGAAGCGGGTGATCACCGGGCCCGGTTGCACCTTCTCGACCTCGGCTTCCACGCCAAAGTCCTTGAGCTTGAGCTCCAGCAGACGCGACATGCCTTCGAGCGACTCGGCAGAAAAGCCCTTCTGCTTCTTGCTGGCAGGATCCAGCAGGGAAATAGGCGGCAGCGAACCAGGCTCTACCGTACCGGCAAACAGCCACGACTGCTTTTCCTTCTGGGTACGCACACTGGGCTCGACCGGCTTGACCTCAGGCGGCACGATTTCCGGCGGCTGACGGCTTTCCTGGGCGGCAACATGCTTGGCCAGACTCTCCTGGCGCTTGACGCGCGAGGCCTCGGCGCGCTTCTGGTCCTCCGGACTGAAAACCGGGTCCTGTCTTGGGCTGGAGAGCTTCTGCGGGCGGCCTGGTATGGTGCGCTCAACCCGTTCGGCGGCCCGGCGCGAACTCCAGCCCTGCCAGCCGCGCTTGAGCAGATCCAGCAGGTCAAGGGTGATCCTGCCGGTCAGGTCCATCACCTTGAACCAGGAGAGATTGGTGAATACGGTCAGGCCGAACAGGAACAGGGTCAGAAACAGCAGTGTGCTGCCCTGCATGTTCAGGGCAGGGTAAGCAAGGTCACGCAGTAGCTGACCCAGCACGCCTCCCGCTCCGGCACCCTCCGGGAAGCCCTCCGGCGGCCTTCCGTGCAGCGCGGCGAGAGCGCATCCGGAGAACACGGTGAGGAAGAATCCGATCAGCCGCCAGGAGAACAGCCAACCATTCCAGATGAACGGCAGGTGGCGCTTGCGGAACATCTGCCATACCTTGACTGCCACAATGACTGGAAACAGATAGGCCAGATAACCCAGCACCAGCAACAGCACATCGGCGATCCAGGCACCCATGCGCCCACCGGCATTCTGCACGTCGGCCACATCGCCGCTACGCGTCCAGCCCGGGTCGGCAAGGTTGTAAGTAAAGAGCGTCATCACGAGGTACAGGCACAGGGCGATCATCGCCAGCAGTGCACCCTCGCGCAGCCGCAGGCTGAGTTGCTCTCGCCAGGCGAAGTGAGCTGTTTTCTGGGCGACCTTATCCTTCAAAATCTTGGCTTCCGTTTCTTTTCAGGACGACATTGTACGGTGTCCCAATGATGAATTCACGACACCTCTGCATTTGGCCCTCTGCAGCGCCTGGCTGCGGACCCACGAGGCGGTCAACGACGGTTTGCGCTTGCGCGTATTTTGCATCTATCTTTATTCATGACAACAACTTATACCCTTTTCCTGACAAAGCGTCTAAATCCGCACACTTTCAGCAAGGCCCTCTAACGATGCCCCAACTGACCTGGCTCGACGTGGACACCCTCGACTTTCCGCCAGCCGAGCAGGCGCTCGATGACCCCAACGGCTTGCTGGCGCTGGGCGGCGACCTCTCCCCTGAGCGTCTGGAACTGGCCTACCGGCGCGGCATTTTTCCATGGTATCAGGATGGCCAACCGCTGCTCTGGTGGAGCCCCGACCCGCGAACTGTCCTCTACCCCTCGGACCTGCATATCTCGCGCAGCATGCGCAAGTTCCTGCGACGAACGCCCTTTCGCGTCACCTTCGATCAGGATTTCCCTGCCGTGATGGCCGGCTGCGCCGAACCCCGCGACTACACCGACGCCACCTGGATCACCCAGGACATGTTCGACGCCTACTGCCACCTGCACGAACTGGGCCTGGCCCATTCGGTTGAGGTGTGGGAAGACGAGTTGCTGGTGGGCGGACTCTACGGCGTTGCGCTGGGCAAGCTGTTCTTTGGTGAATCGATGTTCAGTCGTCGCGACAATGCGTCGAAAACCGGCTTCATAACCCTGGTCGAGCAGTTGCAGCACTGGGGCTTCGAGCTGATCGATTGCCAGATGCCGACCGACCACCTGTTCAGCCTGGGCGCCCAGTCCATGTCCCGGGCCGCTTTTCAGACCTGCCTGAGCCGCCTTTGCGGACCGCAGGTGCCGTCCCACTGGGGCGGGACCGGCGCGCCTGTTGATCATGCGCCAGGTGCTTCTATACTGAAGCCATCCGTGCAGCGAAGCTCATCACCATGACCGACCTGGCCCACCTCAAGTTCTACGCGACCCAGCCCCATGCCTGCAGCTACCTGCCGGAAGAACAGGCCACCACACTGTTTCTCGATCCGCAGAAGCTGATCGACGTCAGCACTTACAGCACGCTTTCGGAAATGGGCTTTCGCCGTAGCGGCGACCACCTTTACAGGCCGCATTGCAGCAACTGCTCGGCCTGCATCCCGGCACGCATACCGGTAGCCGGCTTCAAGCCCAACTCCCAGCAGCGCCGGATCATCAAGCGCAACACGGACTTGCAGGTGACTGCATCGCTCCCAGCGCTGACAGACGAAATCTATGCATTATACAGCCGTTATATCGAGGCACGGCACGCCGACGGCGACATGTACCCTCCCAGTCGCGAGCAGTTCAGCTCCTTCCTTGTACGCAAGTGGCCGTTCTGCCTGTTCTACGAGTTCCGTAGCGAAGGTCGCCTGCTCGCAGTCGCCGTCACCGACCAGATGATCAATGGCCTGTCCGCCGTTTACACGTTCTACGACCCTGAAGAACACCGCCGCAGCCTGGGTCGCTACGCCATTCTCTGGCAGATCGAGGAGGCCCGCCGCAGTCGACTGGATTCGCTGTATCTGGGTTACTGGATCAAGAACTGCAGGAAAATGAACTATAAGACCGAATACCGTCCAATCGAGATGCTCGTGAACCAGCGCTGGGTCGCGATCACCTGAACGGACCGGAATCCGAGCGCGCACGCCCCCATCAAGCGCTTCGACTTGGCTGAAGACTACTTTTCAGGCATACTTGCTCACCTTTTTTGCGGGCATCCCCAATTTGCCTGCATGATGAACCGAATTCGAGAGGCCCAGGCTTAATGGCGAAAGAAGACAGTATTGAAATGGAAGGCACCATCATCGACACCCTGCCAAACACCATGTTTCGCGTCGAACTGGAAAATGGCCATGTCGTGACTGCCCACATTTCAGGCAAGATGCGCAAGAACTACATTCGCATCCTAACCGGCGACAAGGTCCGCGTAGAGCTCACCCCCTACGATCTCACCAAGGGCCGTATCACCTATCGGGCTCGCTGATCTCGGCAACCGCACCGACCCTGCCCGCCTGCCGCGGGCCGTATCCGCCTTGCCCTGAGTTACCTCCCTTCGTGCTTCAACGCACCTCCTCGCTGCTGTGATGAACAAAGCCGTTCCGCGGCAGTCTCAGAGCTGAACGCCATCAAGCCGACCGCGACGAGGAGTAGCCTACCGATGCAAGCCCCCGACGGCCGCTCTTCCGCCCGAACCATGGGCAGCAGAGCCCTCATCCAGGCGAGTGTCTACGCCCTTGTGGCAATCGTCTGCATCGTTTCCTGGCTGGTCTTCGACTTTCTGTTGCTGATGTTCGCCGCCGTTCTCTTTGGAGTACTCATCACAGGAGTCAGTCGCTGGCTTGCGGCACGAACCGGCATGCCCTACCCCGCCGCACTGGCCACCTTTCTGGCCACCGTGTTGCTGCTATCGACCGTCATCGGAGTCTCACTCGCCCCGAGCATTGCCGAACAGTTCGACGAACTCACCGACAGCATCCCCGAAGCCGTGGAGCGGCTTCAGGAACGCGCTGAAGACAACCGTCTGCTTGGCTGGGCAATGGACCAGCAGGATCGCGCGCAGCGGGCGATACAGGAAAACGTCGGGATCATGACCCTGGTCACCGGGCTGGTCGCCTCGGTGGCGGGGGCCGTCAGCAGCTTTTTCATCGCCTTGGCGATCGGCATCTGCTTCAGCCTGAGTCCGGGCAAGTACGTCACCGGTCTGCTGAAACTCGTACCGCCAGGCTACCGCCCCCGCGCAGGGGAGGTACTGCATAGAACCGGCAGCACCCTGAAAAGCTGGCTTCTCGCCAAGCTGCTGGAAATGCTGCTGATCGGCATACTCACCACCCTGGGCCTGTGGCTTCTGGGTATCGAGCTCGCCATGGCCCTCGGCCTGATTGCCGGGCTGCTTTCATTCATCCCCAACATCGGCCCGATCATCGCGGTCATCCCTGCCCTGCTACTGGCCTCGCTGGAGGGCTTTGATACCGTACTCTGGGTTGCCGCCCTGTACATAGGCGTGCAGGCCCTGGAGAGCTGGGGCCTGACCCCCTATTTGCAAAAGCGCATCGTCGACATGCCGCCGGCCATCACCCTCAGCATGCAGATTCTGTTCGGGCTTCTCGCCGGCACCATTGGCCTGATACTGGCGACTCCACTCGCCGCCGCCGCCATGGTGCTGATCAACATGATCTACGTCCGGGATATACTGGGTGACAGGGACGAGGACGAGCCGGCGCCAGATGACAGCGACACCATAGTCACCCATCCGCGGTAACTGTCGCCATAGGGCACAACCCCTGGCCCGCCGTGTTCAAGTCTCCAGCCGAACGTCCGGCTGAAACCACCGTCAGGAGAAACACGATGCACTATATCCCCTATCTTTTCCTGGCTCTGGTCGCCTTGCTCGGCGTGGTGCTGCTTACAAGCGATCCTGCCAGTGGATACCGCTGGCTGGGATACACGGGCGGCGGAGGCGGCGTGGTAGGGGGCGGGGTCGTCCGACTGCTTGGGCTTGGGCTGATCGTGCTGGCGGTGATACCGCTGCTCGGAAAAAAGCGAAAGCCCTGACACCCGCAAGGCACTGGCTTTGTCCTGCTCGACCGCGGCCGGGTCATGGCAGCGGCGCTCAACGGATATCCACAGACTGCACCATCAGGCGGAAGACGCCGGGGCAGACTCGGCAGCACTTGAAAGATCAGCCAATACCTTCTTCGCCCCAAAAACACCGATCAATCCAACTGGGACAAAGGGTACGCAACCAACGATGAACAGTATTGCCCCGACCTTGGCTTTACCGGCACACACCAGCAGCATTCCCACAGCACTGACGGCCACGAACGGGCCCATCCACGGAACGAGAGGTCTGTAATGCGGATCTGTGCTGAGAAAAACCAGCGCACCCACATGAATAGCCATCGCAATATACATACGAACATCCATTTACATTCTCCTTTCTGACTAAAACAGTACTTATGATTTCTGGTTTGTTTATCAAAGCAATCCGCTGATCGGCACCACATTCTTTGAATGCAGCGGAAGCTACTCAGGCGGGGCCGCTACCCTGTTGCGGTTAGTGCATATACCGCACGTGCCGCACCATAATGTTCTGGCGGTCCATATTGATCTTGGAAATTTCTGTTATTTCCTGAATCCTGCGCTTGTAGGTTTGCTCATCCATATCCCGCCAGTAACGCGCAGGTCGACCGGTGCGCTGATCATGCTCGGTGGTGACCGGATCAAGGGGACGGAAAGGCTCCAAATCCGGCACCTCGGGCAACGGCTTGCTGATATCCATGTATTGCTGCCAGAAGTCCCACAGCGCTATGCAATGGGCCTGAATCCCAACTTTGCCCATCAGCACACTGAAATCAATGGCCGCCACCTGATAACGATGCACAAGGTTGAGCATATGCAACGGAAAGCCCTGCCGGTCGGGAATCGTGTGAATAAACGCATCAAACTCGTAAAAAGGTGCGACAAAGTCTCCCTCGATACCCAGCTTGCGGAACTGCCCTGGCTTGCGGGCGAAAACAGTTACCAGCCCAGTCTGACGATTCATCTCCCAGACCGGGCCCTTGCGTGAAGGCTTGAGCAGATAACGTTCGGGGACATATTTGAGAACGAGATACCCAAGAAACCAAGAAACCAAGCATGGCGTCATAACCCAAAACGCAAGTCCCACCGCATCAGTAAAAACCTCGTATATAGTTATTTCACTTAGTGCGAATACCGCTATCGGAAACGTAAAAATAAAAGCTATTAGCAATATAATAAAGCTCCACTTTCCAAGCCCATGCATATAGATAAACAACTGTGTCCACCCCTGCAACGGGGTATATCTATAGCGCTGATGATCAAACACAGCATTGAGGGTTGCAGCCAGTCGCGCCCGGTAGCCTGGCTCCTGCCGCTCACGTTCATCTTCCTCTCTGAGGCTCTTGGGGTCAAAACCGCCAATAAATCCGATAGGAAGAATTTCCTGGGTATAGCCCCACGGCAGCCGTTGGGAAAGCGTACCCGTATGCCTTCTGACCTGTGGCGGCTGATCGGGAATGCGGGTCGAGTCATAGGCATTGGGGCCGTAGAGCGTGCTGGAGACCATATCTGTCATTAGGTTTGCTCTACCAAATCACTTACTTGATCGGCCCAGAATGCCTGGCCGGTTCTGATGTAATTGATACGTCCATGCCTGGAAGAGTCGTACTGGAGCGGGTCTTTGGGTTCTGGTGCGGGGAAAACCCAGTGGCGCTGATCAGCACCTCGTGTGGACAATTGCACGCGTACCGCCCAGCCTATAGCAAGGGTTTGGCTCATAGAAACAGCCTGCTGCAACCGGCTTTGACGCTGCAACGGAGGCTCTTCCAGATAGATGTCCAACCCTTCTGGCGTCAGCTCCTGATGAACAACAAATGAAGGCACATTTATACAGCTGAGCTCGGTAGCCAGCGAGCGGGTATCCAACTCGAACTGCTTGCCATGCACCGGGTGAGTTGTAACAGAAGTCACCCCTTCCAGAGACCTCGTGCTGACCGTTTCCGTCATACTTACCCCGACACGCATAAAACTGGTGTCTGATGCTCCGAACAAGCCGGGAATGCTGCTTCTTATCCGGATCAGCTTGTTGGCCCTGCGCATGGCATAGTAATGACTTGCTTCTCCAAAATAGGGCTGCTCGCGCAAAGCGCGAGCCTGCTCCGGATTTGCGCCTATTTCAATGCGTATGCCGGCCAGCAGCCCGACCAGCCGGTAGAAAGCTTCGTATTTATTTTGCAGATGCTCCGGTTTCTCCCCCTTCATCCAGAGAAAACCGTCGACTTCCTCGGCGCCAAACGGCCCCAGTTTGAGCCACTGTTCAATAGGCGCATCTCTGAGCCAATCGGCGATAAATGCACCGGCTACAACAAGTCCGATGCCAACCATCAATGCCCAGCCTGCCGGCCCGATGAAGGCAGCCATTCCGGTCGCCCCCACTGCCGGACCAGCCATAAAAGCACTCACCAGCATGACCATCCCACCACCAGCAGTGATCAAGTGCCCCCAGCCGCTGCGGTCACCGAGATTGAAGGCATCCATGGCATCCCAGAGGCCGATGCCGACGACAGCTACAGCCCCTACGGCACCAAGCAGCATTCTTCCCGACACTTGTAGCGCAAAACGTTTACTTGTTTTTGCGAGCGGATTTCGCAACAGCGGTTTGTTCAGAGCGCCTGTCACTCTCTGCATTGCCGCAGTGTCGCTTGCGATGCGTTCTGCCAAAAGCTGTGACGCCAATGCAAAATCATAAGCGGCGGCCAACATGCCGCCAAAAGCTCGAGCCCCGCCTCTTTCCCTTCTAATTTGGCTTGTGATATTGACCAAAGCCGCAAGGTTATAAACCTCCACCCCCACCAAAAACGCCGGCAACAGCGGATGGTTAAGCACCCTCAACGCTCGTCGCCGGGCCTGGCTCGTGCGTTCTAACTGATCACTCTCAGCCGCCGCTGCCAGCGCGCGCTCTTCCGCAGCAACGGTCCGATTGAAGAGATCATAGGTATTGCGAAACAGCGCCGCTGTCGGCGTGCCTTCAGCTACCACCCAGAGTGCAACAGGGGCTTGCTTAGTGCCCGCCAAACCCACATCGGTCGCAGCGGTGGCGTTGGTGCTTGCCACCAGACGGTCACCATCGCCAAAAACATGGCCACTCATCTGCGTGCCGCCGGTGGCTTGCGCACCCATGACCTGCTGCGGCACGATCAGCAAGTCCCTTTCATTCACATTACCCGTGCGGTAAATGCGCAGGCCACCCAGGGTGCCAGGGGCCATGGCGCGCCCCAGATCAGTGCCGTCCAACTGGAAGGCACTGATCTTCAATACACGACTCTGCTCACTCAATGCGCTACGTGACGCCTGTAAGTCGGCATCCAGGGCCTCGTAGTGCCTGATATCTAGCCCAAGCTCATGCAGTCGGGCCTCTGCCTGAATCAGCGCGCTTTGCACATTTGAAGCAACCGTCAGCGCAAGATTGACCGACTTGGACAGTCCCGCCGTCATGACGGTCTCCATCATGTCGCCCTCGGCTGCAGCCACTAGCGCACGCGCTTCGAGCAGCATCAGATTACCTGGTTCAGGCAACTCCATCTCTTCAAGCCGGGCCAGCAACTGGCACCTGAAACGCCCATCGCCCTCATTGCGCTCTTCCCCATCGGGTAGTTCGTAGGGTTGCATACAGCTTTCAAGGGTCGTTCTCGGCAACAGCATGGCCCGCAAGGGGTGATCTTCACGCTGGAATCGCACCATGAAGCGGTCCGCTGGCCCCACCTGGGGTGTTGGCATTATTTTCAGCGGATCACGCAGCACACTTGCCGTAGCTAACAAGGTTTGCCCTGCCAATGCGAACGCACAAGTGTATTGAATATCATCCTGACTGAACGCGTCGGCCAGCGTTTCCTGGTAGCAGGTGTCATCCAGGCACTCTGCCAACACTGTCCGTATCTGTTCATGACACTCGCTGATGTTACGTTTCAGCGGCTGAGCCAAAGCCCTGCGGACTTTTCTCAGGCCGGCACCGTCCAAGGCCTGGGCGTAACGTCTCAGCGGATTACTTTTTCGTCCCAACCGACTGGAGAGGATGTAGTTGTCGACCAGAAGCGCGCTGGAAAAATGCTCCTGCTGCCCTGCAATCTGTGCACTCAGGTTGATCTGGGTCTGTATTGCTATCAGCCGGTCCTTCAGTTGGCGCATGCGATACAAGGCATCTTCGACAAGAATTCCACAGATCTTGCGGTCACGCACTTGCGCCAGCATATCTGGACTGCGCTCCAGGTTTTGCCAGCTCTGCTCTGCTGCAACCACCTGCTGACACTGTTGCTGATGTTCCTGTCTCTGTCCCTGTTTATCTGCTTCCGCGTCTGTTTCCTGTAAGGCCAATACGTGGCGCTTCATACAGATATTCAAGGCGTCGGTCTCCAGCTCACCACGTGGGAACCTCTGCTGACGCAAAAAGGATTCGAGCGTCTGCTCGGCATGCTCCATCTTATTCAGAGGGTACGGCCCTTCGAGATCCAGCAGGTAACCCGCAGGCTCATTGAATTGGTACTCGAACATCTCATCGCGCTGACGCTGCGGAGCAATACCAGCCAAGGGAAAAACTCTACCAGCAATACGTCGACGCTGCCGTTCAGCATCTGCAGCCGCCTGCAACCCTTGCATATTGTTCGCCAGCAATGCAAACAGCAAACCAGCCGCCATCACCTGCCCCGAAGCACTCTCCAAGCTCTTGAAATACTCACCCGACAGTCTCATGGCGACTGGTTGGCAGCGACGCCCGCGAGCTTGAGCATCAGCTTCCAGGCGCCGGATACGAGGTGCAGTCCACTGGACTTCGGAATAGGCCACCTGAACATCAGAGACATAGCTGCCCTTCCACCGTGCCGGCAGCCAAATTTCCTCCAGCGCAACGCCCGTGGCTGCTCGGCGGCCATCCTGCTGCCCAGAAGCCCGCCAGCTCTGAAGATTTACATCATGGTAAAAGGTACCTTGCTCGGTCTGGCGAATTTCCAGTTCACGCCACAAGGTGCCTCGAAAGAAGACATACAGATAACCCGGACGCGATACCACCGGCACGCCCCCATCATCCATCCGGACTCCGCTACGCAAGAGCGCCAGCGGGACCACAGCCGCGACCTGATTCTTTTGCCCATCCAACTGACGTTCAGAAGATCCCAGTTCTTCGGCCAGCGGAAATCGGATAGTGCCACCCTCCGCCGTATCCACCTCTAGCCAGACATCACAGGGAGAAGCATCTTCCCAGGGCCAGACATGCAGAGTACTGCTAAAAACCTCATCCTCAAGCACTTCTGTTGAAGCCTGCCCGTTGATTGCTGCGGGCTGATCGCTCCCATGCTCCGACAGCATCAGGCGTTGGCCCTGAGGATGGTTGATGCCAACGACTTCAATAATCAGCTTGTCCGGCTCACACGCCGGCCCGTCACTCAAACTATCTACCTTGCTCATCCATGATGCTCCATGAGTTGACTGGCGGGATCCTCCAACCAGGCTCTGAGAGTGTCCGGTTTATCATGCCCAACGGCTAAACCCTGCTCTATGCGACGGATCAGTCGTGCGAAGGGTTCCACCGAGTGATTGTTCCGCCAATCAAAGGCGAAGCGCTCAATGCCTTGCCTGGTCAAAGCCGTTTGCTGGCTTTCACTCAAATTAAAAACGGGCAACGCTGCCGACGTCTCCTCGGCTGACAGCTGTAATACCTCATGCCAGCTCAAGCGCTGCTCTGCTCTATCAGCCCAAGTACCGCCAAACCAGAATATCTGTCGCAGAGGCCCCATCCATCGGGGCAGCTCTTCACTTGAAACTGCGGGCCAGAGGTAGCTGGCCACCACAGGATCGTAGTAGCGCATTATGGCTTTTCGTTGTTCACCAAAACCGACATGCAGCAGGGCCCGCAAATGGCTGAGCACTTCCTCAGCACTAGATGATCCGATCAATAGAATTCCATTGAGCCTTCCGGGATCCTCACGTAGCGCAGTCAACAGACCGCCCAGCTCTGACAAGCAAAACAGGAGAGGCCCTTGCTCCCTCAAACTGGCCCATGGTGTCTGATCGAACAGATACTCAGGGGAAGGGTCCAGTTCATGCTGGTAGACGCTTTCCATCAACCCTTCTTGCGGCTCTGCCAACCAATACAGGGGACCTGTGATCAGCGGGAGTTCGGAGTGTCGAATCAGACTCATGCGCTTCCTGCCTTTCTGCAGGGGCAATCTGCCAATGGACACTGTGCGGCAGAGCCGCCTTTCGGCTTCTGGCACAATTCCACCAAGGCGCTGTTGTTTCGCTGAGCCTGCTTCAGCTTATGCAACAACACCGCGCCCGCCACATCACTGTCCGCCACCGCCGTATCTCCCGGCAACTCCGGCTTAGCCCCACTCCCCCGCCCCGGGCTCCCGCCGGAGTTGATCTTCACACTGGCACCCACAAGGCTCACCCCGCTGGGGTCGAGTTTGACGAAGCTGCCGCCGACCTTGAAGGTGATTTCCGAGCCGGCTTCGAGGACGATCTTCATGCCGCTGGACAGATGTATCTCCTGGCCCGCTTCTATGAACTGGCCTTGGCCCAGCCTGACGTGCTGGCTGCCCGAAACGGTCAGGTGATCATCCGCCTTGATCTCGGTCTTGCGGTCGCCGTGGGTGGTGTGGTGCTCTTCGGCGAGGTTTTCGGTGTAGCGGTTGGCTTCGATGCGCTCGTGCCGCTCATTGCCTACGCGGATCTTCTGGTCGTGCTGGATGTTCTGATCCCAGTCGCGCTGGGCGTGGATGAAGATCTGTTCTTCGCCGGCCTTGTCTTCGATGCGCAGTTCGTTGAAGCCGTTGCCGCCGGGGCTGGAAAGGCTCTTGAACAGGCTGCGGGTCTTGTGTTCGGGCAGGCTGTAGGGAACCGGATGGGCGCTGTTGTAGAGGCAACCTGAGACTAGCGGCTGGTCCGGGTCCCCTTCCAGGAAGCTGACCAGCACTTCCATGCCGATACGCGGGATGACGACGCTGCCCCAGTTGTTGCCGGCCCAACTGCTGGCCACTCTGAGCCAGCAACTGGTCTTGTCGTCGGCCTGGCCTTCACGGTCCCAGTGGAACTGGACCTTGATGCGGCCCAGCTCGTCGCAGTGGATCTCTTCGCCCTCGGGGCCGGTAACGACGGCGGTCTGCTGGCCAAGGACCTTTGGCTTGGGGTGTTTGATGGCAGGTCTGAAAGGCACATCCCAGGGCGTGGCGGTGAAGCGGTTGCGGTAGCCCTGGGTAAAACCATCGGCCTTGTCCGTATCACTGGTGACCGATTCTTCCAGCACCTG
>JAUVYN010000168.1 GCA_030603065.1 Pseudomonas sp. | reverse complement strand
CCCAGTTCCACCACCTCGAGCTCTTCCTGAATGCGCAGCGCGGTGGACAGCGGACGCTCGACTACAACTCTGAAGGCAGTACCAGGGCGTGCCTGCAGGGAAAGCACCTCAAGAGACAGGCCCGTGGCGGTCAACGCCTCGCCGGTTAGGCCGCTGAGCAGCGTTTCACCCTCAGGGCCCTGCAGTTGATACTGCCCGTTCGGGCCTGCTGTCAGGGTCAGTCGTCGCCCCCGCAGGCGATCAGGTATTTCGGTTACCCTGAGCAGAAGCTCCTCGCCACCCCAGCCATAACGTGCCAGCCCCATGAGCGGCTCGTTCAACGCCCCCGGGGCACGTTCCTCGAAGCGTCTGGCGACCAGGCTGCCGATCAGTGGAAAGCGCACCGGCTCGGCGCGCACGTTAAGCTGCAGAGCGTCGACCGCTGCACCGATCACGCTCGCGGAGCGCAGAAACTGCAGTTCCGGCTGGGCGGGCAGTGGCTCGGCGGGGTTGAAGCGCTCCACCTCGGAAAAGCTGGCGACGCCCGGCTTGGGTGGCTCGATCTGGATGACACTGGTGACCCGGTATACCGGTGGGGCCAGGACCACGTAGGCCAGGCTGAGCGCGGCAAAAGCGATGGTAACCAGGGTGATAAGGCGAAGGTTGTCTACCAGTCCGCCCCAGAGATCGAGAAAACTGAACTCGTTAGGAGTGATTTCGACCGGCGTATAGGAAGCTGGCTTGTGCATTTCTATGATCCTTGCAGTGAAAAAGTGCACAGATCCGGAGCAAAATGCCGCGGGTTTGCCATCAGTTAGGGCATATCCGCGTTGCCGTGACGGGGCCCGAGGTGCGCGACCGAACCAGGAAAGCCCCACCGCACCGGGCTCGCTGCATGGCAGCCCAAGAATCACGCCCGGTGCTTGCGCTTTAAAAGCATTAAACATGCAAACTGCAGGTACCGTTTGTCGGCAAGCCGTTCAGGTCAATAAGGGGGTAATGGGTGGCGTTACGAAAGAGTGAGCAGGATGCGTTTGTAAAGGGGCTGAAGGAACGCTTACCAGCAGAGCTGAGAGAGTCATTCACCAACCAGCAACTGGATGCCTTGAGAATCGCCTTCGGCGCCCGCCGATGGGGAAAGCACCCGGTCGACCTGCGCGGAACGCTGGACCTGCTGGGCTGGCGCTATTACTACGTGCTACTGATCGGCCGCAACAGACGCAACCTGACGCGTCGTGAGCGTGCGATGTCACGTTTGGCTACTGCGCTGGTGATCTTCGCTTTTCTACTATTTTCCGGAATGGTGGGATTGCTGATGCTGTACCTGGCCAAATCCGCCATGGGCATCGACCTGCTCCCCAACTTTTCCCTGGGTGTTTGGGACTGGTTCAATCGATAGCCCGAGGCTGGCAACCTCCGTGTAGGTGCCTCCATTTTCATGGCGTTGCGCTATTATCAGGTCACCTGAAGCGACGAATTCCAGGGGGCGTATGATTTTCTACTTCGCAGCAATGTCCTGCATGGTACTGGTCAGCGAGACCTACGTTCGATCCCTTTACAGCGACAAGCCCCGGGATAACGACACAGTGCAAGCCTTCCTGCACAACCTGCTGGGCGGTTTCGTCGGGCCTGTTTCGGCGTTGGGACTTTTTGTATGGGGCTTCGCCGTCTACAGGTGGTGGGTGCCGCTGCTGGCGCTTTTCGGCTGTTCCTATGTGATGGGAAGGATGTTCGAAGGCCTGATATGGGAGCACCCCCTGGCCTTAGTGTTAAGCGCCTTCCCGCTGGGACTGGTTTTCACCGTCGCCGTAGTCCTCGGCTGAGCACTACAGCTGCTAGCGCCCCTCCCTCTGTTACACTGTGCGTAATAACCGCGCCTCATCCCAAGCGCCCGACATCCTAGAGCGAGATTTCCATTTGTTTACCGAGCTGAACCTGCACGAACGGTTAATCAAGGCGCTGGACGCGCTGTCCTTCAGCACTCCGACGCCCGTCCAGCAGGCGACCATTCCTGCCGCCCAAGAAGGCAAGGACCTGTACGTCATCGCCCAGACCGGCAGTGGCAAGACCGCGGCCTATGTCCTGCCGATCCTGCATGCGCTGCTCGAAGACAGCTCGGCAGCCACCGCACCGCGCGCCCTGATCCTCTCGCCCACCCGCGAGCTCGCCAGGCAAATCATGCAGGACATTCAGCAACTGGCGAAATTCACCTTCCTGAAGGCCGAGCTCATCATCGGCGGCGAGGACTTCAAGGTTCAGGCGGCCAAGCTGCGCAAGAACCCTGACATCGTCATCGCCACACCGGGCCGCGCTCTGGAGCACCTGGCAGCCGGGGTCAATCTCGACCTCTCGGCAATCCGCACCCTGGTCATCGACGAAGCCGACCGCATGCTCGACATGGGTTTCAGCGAAGACGTCATAAAGATCGCCGAGAGCTGCCGGGCCGAACGGCAGACCATGCTGTTTTCCGCCACCAAGGGCAGCCAGGGGCTGCAGCGGGTCGCTCGAAGTGTACTGCGCGAACCTGTCTGGCTGGAGGTTGACAGCGTTCGGGATGACACCCCGGCGATCAAACAGCAGGTCATCGCCTGTGATGACAACCCGCACAAGGAAGCACTGCTCAAGTGGGTTCTGCAGCACGACAG
>JAUVYN010000073.1 GCA_030603065.1 Pseudomonas sp. | reverse complement strand
TCGACCAACCCGACGCGGCCCTACACCATCAACACGGTGGACGAGCATCTGGACATGCTGATGGTCTGCCACCATCTGGACCCGGCCATCGCCGAGGACGTTGCCTTCGCCGACTCGCGCATTCGCCGCGAAACCATCGCCGCCGAAGACATCCTGCATGATCTGGGCGCCTTCTGCATGATCTCCTCCGATTCCCAGGCCATGGGCCGTGTCGGCGAGGTGGTCACCCGCACCTGGCAGACTGCGCACAAGATGAAAGTGCAGCGCGGCCCGCTGCCAGAGGATGACGACTGGTCCGACAACTTCCGCGCCAAGCGCTATATCGCCAAATACACCATCAACCCGGCCATCACCATGGGCGTCGGCCATCTGGTCGGCTCGGTGGAGGTTGGCAAGCTGGCCGATCTGGTGCTTTGGAAGCCGGCCTTCTTCGGCACCAAGCCCAGCCTGATTCTCAAGGGCGGGGCGATTGCCGCCGCCCCCATGGGCGACCCGAATGCCTCGATTCCCACGCCGCAGCCGGTGCATTACCGCAGCATGTTCGGCGCCTACGGCAAGGCCATGGATTCCACTTGCCTGACCTTCGTCTCGAAGGCGGCGCTGGATAGCGGCATTGCCGATCGCCTTGGCCTGAATCGCCGCCTGGAAGCGGTGCGTAACACGCGCAACATCAGCAAGGCGGACATGAAGCTCAACGATTACCAGCCGGTGATCAGCGTCGATGCGCAGACCTATGTGGTCAAGGCCGATGGCGTTGAACTGCTCTGCGAGCCGGCTGACGAGCTACCGCTGGCGCAGCGTTACTACCTGTTCTGAGGAGAGCCGATGCTCGAATGTCATGAATTTCTCGATCAACCTGGGCCGGCCCACCACGAGCTGGAGCTGACCTATGAAAAGCGCACCCGCAGCCGCTTGCGCGCCCGCACTCTGAGCGGTGTTGAGGTCGGCCTGTTCCTGCCACGCGGGCGAGTGTTGGCTGAGGGCGACCGGCTGCTGGCCACCGACTCCAGCGTCATCGTTATACGCGCCGCGGCCGAGACGCTGTCCTGCGTACGCTGTGAGGATCCGCTGCTGCTGGCGCGGGCTGCCTACCACATGGGTAACCGTCACGTAGCGCTGGAGGTTCGTCGCGGCGAGCTGCGCTACCTTCGCGACCATGTGCTGGATGCCATGCTCCGCGGTCTCTCGCTGGAGGTGGAAGAGATCGTCGCGCCCTTCAATCCCGAGCCGGGTGCCTATCACGGTCATTCCCACAGCGTGGCCACCCCGCCGGCGCCCATGTTGCGTCTGACCGGTCATTCCCATGGCTGAGCTGCCCGTGCCCGGCGATCTGGCTCTACTGCGCGTGCTGCAGCTGGCCAGCCCGGCATTGCCAATCGGCGGTTACGCCTATTCCCAGGGGCTGGAATATGCCATCGAGCAAGGCTGGGTTACAGGGCTGGACAGCGCCTGCGACTGGGTGCGCGGGCTCGCGGCCAACGCCATTGGCCGTCTTGATTCGCCGGTGCTGCTACGCCAGTACCGGGCGCTGGATGCCGGCAACGCGCAGCGCTTCAACGACTGGAACGACTGGCTGCTGGCCAGTCGGGAAACGGCTGAACTGTATCTGGAAGACAGTCAGCAGGGTGGGGCGCTGCTGCGTCTGCTCAAATCCCTGGGCATTCCTGCAGCCGTGGCCTGGCCTACAAGCGAGCCGCTGGCGCTGCCAAGCGCGCTGGCAATGGCCGGCCAGCACTGGGGCACCGGTGACCGGGCGCTGGCGCTGGGAGCGCTCTGGAGCTGGCTGGAGAACCAGGCCGGGGCGGCGACCAAGCTCATTCCGCTCGGGCAGACCGATGCGCAGCGCCTGCTCGACCGACTGCTACCGGAATTGCCGGGTATCGTCGATCGGGCAGCATTGCTCGACGACGACGATCTTGGCGCCGGACTACCCGGCCTGGCCTTCGCCAGCGCACGACATGAACATCAATACACTCGCCTGTTTCGCTCATGAGGAGCTAACGACATGACTACCAAACCTGCACTGCGCGTCGGCATCGGCGGACCGGTCGGCTCCGGCAAGACCGCTTTGGTCCGCACGCTCTGCGAGCGGCTGTATCCGTACTACAACCTCGCGGTCATCACCAATGATATCTACACCCGCGAGGATGCGGATTTCCTGCTGCGCCACGAGGCGCTGCCGGCTGACCGCATTCTGGGCGTGGAAACCGGCGGTTGTCCGCACACCGCGATCCGCGAGGATGCCTCGATGAACCTGGCAGCCGTGGCCGAATTGCAAGAGCGGTTCCCTGGCGTCGAGCTGATCCTGGTGGAAAGCGGCGGCGACAACCTTGCGGCCACCTTCAGTCCGGAGCTGTCGGACCTGACGCTCTACGTGATCGACGTATCCGCCGGTGACAAGATCCCGCGCAAGGGTGGCCCCGGCATTACCCGTTCGGACCTGCTCATCATCAACAAGACCGATCTGGCCCCGCTGGTCGGCGCGGATCTGGGCGTGATGGACCGCGACGCGAAGAAGATGCGCGGCGAGCGTCCCTTCGTGTTTTCCAACCTGAAAAGCGGCGCCGGTGTCGAGGACATCATCGCCTTCATCATCGAGCAGGGCATGCTGCGTCCCATGCCTGCTTCTACAACCCAGTCGCAAGGAGCCTGACCCATGAACCTGACCCAAAAAATCCTGCTGATCGCGGCCGGCCTGGCGCTGCCCGGCCTGGCGCTGGCACACCCCGGCCACGAGCACGCTTCCGGCCTGCTCAGCGGTCTTGCACATCCGCTGTTCGGCCTCGACCACCTGCTGGCAATGCTCGCCGTCGGGCTCTGGGGGGCGCAACTGGGTGGCCGTGCGCGCTGGGCGCTGCCAGTACTCTTCGTCGGTGTAATGCTTCTGGGTGGTGGCCTGGGTCTGGCCGGACTGGCTCTGCCGGGCGTCGAGCACGGCATCGTGGCCTCGGTCGTGGTGCTGGGTCTGGCGCTGCTCTGGGCCAGACGCATCCCCCTGGCCTACAGCAGTCTGCTAGTAGCCGCCTTCGCGCTGTTTCACGGTCACGCCCACGGCACCGAAATGCCCGGAGACGCCAGCGCAGGTCTCTATGCGCTGGGCTTTGCCGTGGCTACGGCAGCTCTGCATCTGGCCGGCCTGCGCATCGGCCTCTGGCTGCAGCGGCGCGACGGTATGCTGGTAAGCCGCGTCGTCGGTGCTGGTATTGGGCTGGTTGGCTTGGGCATGGCAGTGTCCATGTAAGGGCAGTGGTTCGCCCTCAAGGCCTCCGGCGGTTAGACTGTAGTGCCTGCCGCCGGAGTGACCAATGAATGTGATGAAGCAGGGCGCGCTGTTCGTGCGTGCCAATCTATGGATAGTGCCGCTGGTTGCGTTATTGCTCTGGGTGCTGTTCCGCTTTCTCGACCCCGCCCCTCCACGCACGCTGGTCATGACGACCGGCCCCGAAAATGGCAGCTACCATCAGTTGGGACTGGAGCTGCAGGAACGTCTGGCGCGCGAAGGGCTGCGTCTCGAGCTGCGACCCAGTCGCGGCTCGCTGGATAACCTTCAGAGACTGGTTGGCGCTGGGTCGGAAGTGCAGCTCGGTCTGGTGCAAAGTGGTACCAGCCTGCTGCTGGAGCCGGCGCAGCGCCGGCGACTCTCTGCTCTGGCTGCTCTCTATCGCGAACCGCTTTGGCTGTTCCAACGTTCCGAGTTCGAGGTGCAGCGCCTCACCGATCTGGACGGTATGCGAGTTGCTGTCGGCAGCGAAGGGAGCGGCACCCGGGCCGTAGTAGCTAGCCTTTTCGCTGAAATGGATACCTTTCCGGATAGGCAGGAGGAAGCTTTTCAGGATTGGCAGACAATGTCGCACACAGCTGCCGTCAACGCTTTGCGTAACGGCGAGCTTGATGCTGCGTTCTTCGTTCTGCCAGTGGACAATCCGTTGCTGCGGCAGTTGATCAGCGATTCCGAGCTTCGCCTGGTGAACCTGCGGGAATCCCGGGCGCTGGCGGCGCGTTTGCCGTTTCTCGAGCATCTGGTCCTGGTAGAGGGACTACTCGACATCGGTGCCAGCATTCCAGCCCAGGACACCTCGCTGCTGGCCCCTGTCGCCACGCTGGTCGTCAATGACGGTTTTCATCCGGCGCTGACTTCGCTGGTGCTGGAGGCTGCCCGGGACGTGCTGCGCGACGGCAGTCTGCTGGATCGTCCAGGCGACTTTCCTGCAACTGGTCCGTTGGAGCTGGAGCTCACGGCCGAGGCTGACTACTACCATCGGGAGGGTGTGCCTTTTCTGCAGCGTTACCTGCCTTTCTGGTTTGCCTCCATCGTTGATCGCTACATCGTTCTGCTGATTCCGTTCATCGTGATCATGCTGCCTCTTCTTCGCAGCATGGGCCCGATTTACGCCTGGCGTATGCGAGCCCGGGTCTTCCGGTGGTACGAGCATCTGCGGCGGATCGATCGACTGATTCTCTCGGGTGAGATCGAAGCTTGCCTGGATCAGGAAATATCCAGTCTGCAGAAACTCGAGGCGGACTTGAGCCGGGTGGACGTTCCCTTGTCATATGCTCATGAGCTTTACAGCCTGCATCTGCACGTGCGCTACATGGTCAAGCGGCTCGAGGCCATGCGTGATGGGCGCAGTGAGATGCTTGAGCAGAAACCGGTGAACGGGTAGCAAGCTGTTACAAACGGTTGCGTTCAGCTTTTCCACGGAGCGTGCCGGTTCTAATATGGCAGATCACAAGAAAAGGGGATTTCATGCGGGACGCTCTGAAGGAAGCGTTGCAGGCGGTAGATCAGGTGCTGCTGGGAAAGCAGCATGCCGTCAGGCTGGCGATGGCGTGCATCCTGGCACGAGGCCATCTGTTGATCGAGGACTTGCCCGGAATGGGCAAGACCACTCTCTCTCAGGCTCTGGCCCGGGTTCTCGGCCTCAGCCACCAGCGAATACAGTTCACCAGCGATCTGCTGCCGGGGGACATCCTCGGTACATCGGTTTTCGACCGCAACACAGGTCAGTTCACCTTTCACCCAGGTCCGATCTTTGCCGAGGTGATCCTCGCTGACGAGATCAATCGTGCGACGCCCAAGAGCCAGAGCGCGTTGCTCGAGGCAATGGAAGAGGGGCAGGTTACGGTGGACGGCGCGACCCGCCCACTGCCGGAAACCTTCTTCGTTATAGCAACCCAGAACCCGGTTTCCCAAAGCGGCACCTTTGCGCTGCCGGAGTCCCAGCTTGATCGGTTCCTCATGCGGCTCTCGCTGGGTTATCCATCGCCTGCCGCCGAGCGTAGCCTGTTGCTGGGCGACTCTCGCAAGGCTCGGCTCGATGCGTTGCCAGTGGCGCTCGATCCGGCACGCCTTAAAGAGCTGCAGGAGGCCGTGCCGAAGGTCATCGCCAGCGAGGCGATCATCGATTACATTCTCAGGCTGGTGAATCGCACCCGGGAAACGCAGGTTTGCGCGTGGGGACTGTCAGCCCGGGCCAGCCTCGGTCTGCTAGCCGCGGCGCGGGCCTGGGCGCTGATGGAAGACCGACGTTACGTCATTCCGGAAGACGTGCAGGCGGTGTTGCCTTCGGTGGTCAGCCATCGCCTGCGGGCGAGCGAAGATCCTAGCGGGCATGGCGGCGGGGGGCTGGCCCAATGGCTGCTCAACGAGGTGCCGGCCGTTTGAACGGGTGGCTCGATGGCCTGGGCCGCGGGCTGCTGCGGCAATGGCTGAAAAATCGAATTCCGCCAGCGCGGCGGCTGCGTCTGCGTCACCGTAGCGTGTTCATTCTCCCCAGCCGTGCCGGCTTCGGCGTTCTGCTGCTTTTGGCGATCATGCTGATCGGCGCGATCAACTACCAGAACAGCCTGGTCTATGCCCTGGTGTTCCTGCTCGGTAGTCTGTTCTGGGTCAGCCTGCACCATACCTACCGTAACCTCGCAGGCCTCGAACTGCGCGCGACGGGCAGTCGGTCGGTTTTTGCCGGTGAGGCAGCGCCCTTTACCCTCACGCTGTCGGCACGCTCCCACGATCACCAGTCGCTCAAGCTGTGCTGGCCCGGCCAGCAGGCGCAGCGTGTCGACGTTACCCGCGGACAAGACACGGTCGTTACGCTTTATCACACAACCGAACGCAGGGGCTGGTTTCGACCTGATCGCCTGCGTGTGGAGACTCGCTTTCCGCTGGGCTGGTTCGTCGCATGGAGTCTGATCGACCTGAAGCTGCAGACGCTGGTTTATCCGCAGCCGATCGACGCGCCTCTGCCGCGGGCCGGGCGCGGCGGGGAAGGTGAGGGCGAAGAGCCCCAGGGTGAAGGCGTCGAAGACTTTCAGGGACTCAGGAGCTATCAGCCCGGAGATTCCAGGCGCCGGCTTGACTGGCGCGCCTGGTCTCGCGGGCAGGGGCTGCATAGCAAGGTGTTTGCCGAGCCTCTTCACAACAGTCTGTGGCTGCGGCTTGAGGCGGCGCCGGGTGCCGATCTGGATCAGCGCCTCGGCTGTCTCGCTCGCTGGATCCTGCGTCTCGAAAAGGATGGTCAGCCCTATGGGCTCGACCTGCCGGGGCGGCGCCACGAGCCAGGCATCGGGGAAGTCCATCGGGATGCCTGCCTGCAGACGCTGGCTCTGTACGGAGCAGCGCCATGACTGCCCCAGCGCTCATTCCGCGTAACGCACTGGCCTGGCTGCTGACGGCCCAGGTGGTCGTCCTGATACCGCAACTCCCGCGGTTGCCGATCTGGGTTTCGGTGTTGTGGATCGTCTGCGCGGTCTGGCGAGTACAGATACAGCGAATGCGCTGGAGCTATCCGGGCCCGCTGCTCAAGACCCTGGCCATGCTGGTAGCCGTCGCCGGGGTCTTCGGCGAGCAGGGCTCGCTGCTGGGGCTGGACGCAGCGGTGATGCTGCTGCTCTTGCTGTTCATGCTCAAGCTGCTGGAAATGCGCACCCCGCGTGACGCGCTGGTGGTGATCTATCTCGGTTTTTTTATCGTCGCCACCGCCTTCCTGTTCGATCAGAGCATCCTGCTGGCGCTATACCAGTGTTTTTCGGTGCTGGTGCTGGTCGCGGCGCTGGTAGGGTTGCAGCAGACGCCTGGCCGCAATGATCCGGCACGAGCCCTGCGCACGGGCGGGGTGCTGCTACTTCAGGCTGTGCCGCTGATGCTGGTGTTGTTCATCTTTTTTCCTCGGGTTGGCCCCCTATGGGCCGTGAATGCTCCGGGCGGGCAGGGCTCGGTAGGCCTGTCAGAAAGCATGGCGCCGGGCGACATCGCCGACCTGGCCATGTCTGCAAATCTCGCTTTCCGGGTCAGCTTCGAGGGGCAGGTACCGCGTCAGGACGAACTCTACTGGCGGGCCATGACGCTGGAAAGTTTCGACGGCCGACGCTGGAGCCACTCGGGGCTCACCGCCGGCCGAGCACCGGGCGTGTGGCAGGCCGAAGGCGATGCGGTCAGCTATCAGGTGGTAACCCGTGCCACCGGTCAGCTCTGGGCTTTCAGTCTGCGTGGTGCCACCACCAACGACAGCAGTCTGATGCTGACGCAGGACTTCATGCTGCAGGCACGGCGGCCAATCAATCAGACAATGGCCTACTCGGTGACCTCCTGGCCAGAAAGTCTTCTGCATCCCGAGCCGCTCGATGTGTTGCAGCGGCGCATCAATCTGGCGCTTCCAGAAGGTTACGATCCCCGTACGCGCGCCTGGGCGCAGACGCTGCGGCAGCGCTACCCGGATGATCAGCAGCTGATAAACGCGCTATTGGTGCACTTCAATCGCGAGCCCTTTCATTACACCCTGCGCCCGGACCGGCTGGGCAAGCACACCAATGATGAGTTTCTGTTCGACAGTCGTCGGGGCTTCTGCGCGCATTATGCTGGAGCAATGGTCGTCGTGTTGCGCGAGGTCGGAATTCCGGCTCGGGTTGTGGCGGGTTATCAGGGCGGTGAGCTCAACCCCAGGGGCAATTATGTGCTGGTTCACCAGTTCGATGCCCACGCCTGGGTCGAGGCCTGGTTGCCCGACAGGGGCTGGGTCTCCTTCGACCCGACGTTTCAGGTCGCCCCTGAACGCATCGAGCAGGGCCTGCAGCAGGCGATGGCAGGCGAGGGGAGTTTCCTCGAGGGTTCGCCCCTGGCCGGGGTTCGTTACCGGGAGATCGGCTGGGTTAACAACCTGCGCCTCGCCTGGGATGATGTAAACTACCAGTGGCAACTGCGCGTACTGGGCTACCAGAGCGAGCGCCAGCTCGAAACCTTCCGGCGGTGGTTGGGCACCGCAGACTGGCAGCGCATTGGGCTGATCATGCTGATTCTTATAGCCCTGATCATGATTCCGCTGGCGCTATGGACCCTGCGCCCGGAACGCGGCGACCGCGATCCCCGCAAGCGCGCCTGGCAGGAACTGAACCAGCGTATGGCTCGCCTTGGCCTGCAGGCTCATCCGGGCGAAGGCCCGCGGGACTGGCAGCGGCGACTCTGTGAGGCCCTACCGGAGCAAAGAGCCGCGCTGGCTGAATTCTTTGATCAATACGTTCTGCTAACCTATGCGCAGACAGGCGATCGGCCCAACCGGCCCATGCTGGTGGAACTGCGTCTGAGCCTGCAGCGGCTGCTTAAGAGTCTGCCGAGACGGGTCCCCGGGCCCGCGGCGAGCAACGACTGAAGCGGCAGGACGAAACAACTCAAGGAAAGCGGAGCACGCCATGCATCCTTTCAGTGCGATACGCCCACCCAAACTCGCGGTGGGTCTCGGAATGGCCGGCCTGGTGCCCTTTGTGACCGGTGCGCTGGGCCTGTGGATCACCCCCGATGTCTGGCGTGAGCGGGTGCTCGAGGAGCTGATTGCCTATGCCGCGGTAATCCTGGCGTTCATGGGCGCCATACACTGGGGGTTGGCCATGCGTGCCGATGAAGCCAGTGACAAGGCACCCGTGCAACTTGGCCTCTCGGTCATTCCGCCTTTGCTCGGCTGGGTGGCGCTGAGTCTGCCGGTCAATCTGGGTCTGCCGGTCATATTCGTAGCCTTTGCTGCGCTGTATTTCGCAGACATCTGGGCCGTCCGTCACGGACTGGCGCCAATGTGGTATCCAGCGTTGCGCAAACCGCTCAGCATCGTAGTGGTCGTCAGCCTGGTACTGGCGTGGGTCGCTGCGCTCGTCGTGCATTGAGTCTGCGAGCACAGTTCAGTCTGGATATGGCTGCCGTCTGCGCGTAATATTTGCGCTTTTACTGTATCGAAGGACAGTCAGCAATGGGTCGCGCCTACCAGAACCGCAAAGAATCGATGGCCAAGACGGCCGATGCCAAGACCAAGATCTACAGCAAGTACGCACGTGAAATTTACGTGTGTGCCAAGTCGGGTGGCGTCGATCCTGCGGGCAACCTTTCCCTGCGCGGTCTGCTCGAACGGGCCAAGAAGGATCAGGTGCCGGCTCATGTTATCGAAAAGGCGATCGACAAGGCCAAGGGTGGTGGGGGAGAGGATTTCGCTCTGGCACGTTATGAAGGCTTTGGCCCCGGCAACTGCATGGTGATCGTCGACTGCCTGACCGACAACCCCAATCGCACCATCGCCGACGTACGTCACTGCTTCACCAAGACCAAGAGCAAGTTGGGAACTGGCGGCAGCGTAAGCCACATGTTCGACCATTGCGCAATTCTCGGGTTTGCCGGCGACGACGAAGATGCCGTCCTTGAAGCGCTGATGATGGCCGAAGTGGACGTGACCGATATCGAGAATGAAGACGGCCGCATCACCGTGTTCACTCCCCATACCGAGTACGCCAAGGCCAAGCAGGCGCTGACCGATACGTTCGGTGATATCGACTTTCAGGTGGACGAAATCCAGTTCTTACCGCAGACAATGACCCAGGTGAGCGGCGACGATGTCGCCATGTTCGACAAATTCATGGACATGCTCAACGATCTGGACGACGTGCAGAACGTCTACCACAACGCCGAGTTCTGATCCCGCCAGCGGTTCGGCTTGGCATGGGCTGAGCCTTCAGCGGCAGAAGCCGAACCCGCTCATATCGAAGTGGAAGTGGTTTTCGTGCGGCTGGTTGTAGTCCGGGCCCAGCACCGTACCGAAGTAGCCACAGGCCGCCGAATGCACGTCACGCAGAAACGCCGAGCGTGACGGCTGTGCTGGGTTGTCCCAGTCCCGCAGGACCGTCACGTTGCCACCCCCCTCCAGCCTGAACCCTGCCACATCGAAGGCATTGGCCGTTGCATGCTGGCTACGTCGCCCGGTTGGCCGGTGATAAACGTTGCGGCAGGCGAAGCTTCCGAAGTGATCGATGCGTGCCACCCGGGCGCCCAGGTGCTCCTCCGCCAATGGTTGCATTACCTGCTCTTCAAACATCAGCCAGGCCACCGCGAGCGGGCAGGTGACCGTAAAGGGGCTGCTGTAGCTGACGCCGGACTGTCGAATGCGTACCACATTGGACAGCGGGCAGCCCGCGACCGGGGTGTAATCCTCCAGGTCGGTATAGCTCAGCCAGCCCTGCGGCGCGGTTTCGAGCACGGCTACGCACTGGGCCGGATCATCCTGCAGTTGGGAAAGCTTCCAGCGCGTGACAGGGGTCATCGAATGATCAAGCTGCAGCGGTTCCCAGGGGTTCCACTGGGGCGGCAAATGTTCCCATGGGCGGGTCAGTATGGTCGCCGTCATCAGCCCAAGCAGAATCAGCCACTTGATCAACCGCCAGATCATTCCGGATGAGCGCGGGTTTCCGTCGTTATCGGCCAAGCAGGTGCTCCCGTATCAGGCGGAGACGTAGCGCGTGGGCCTGAGTGCCGTCCATGAACGGGTGGCCAAGCTGGTCGCTCCGCGTCGTGCGGGCCCCGGCCCGTTGCGCCGTCTCCCGCAGCGGGCCGGTCATGCCTTCATCCAGGACCGTATCGCGGTCGCCGGTTATCACCAGCAGTCGCTCCGGCCGGTCCAGCGGAAACTGGGCGACCGGATCGATGCGTTCCGGACAGCCGCGGTCGGAAAGACGACTGGGAGCTGAATCGATCACGGCTGCGTGAAAGGGCGCACCGTTGCCGATGGCATTCATCATCACCAGTCCGCCCAGTGACATGCCATAGAGCAGGCCGCGCGCGTAGTCTTCGTCGAGCTGCCCGATGATTTCTCCATAATCCTGGATAATCGCACCTATCCGGCGGCGCCCTTCAGACAGGCCATAGCCGCGGTAATCGTAGATGTAGACGTCGTAGCCCGCGGCAGCGAATTCTCTGAACTCTCCGATCACCTGGTCGGCGATCATCGCGTTGCCCATGGTCACCAGCAGATAGCCCCGGGGGTCGAGTCCTTCGATTCGATCGTCAGTTGCCGCAAAGCGGTAGCCGCGCAGCACGCGTCCGTCGCCAGTCTCGAATTCGGTCAAGGATATGTCAGGGTGTGCACTGACCCGTTCCGGCTCCGGGGATGGTGTGTGAGCGCTCCACAGCTGAAAGACCAGCCGTTCGCGCAAAGCGCCGCACAGGGTCGCTTCACGTTCGCTGGCGTGGGCGGTGCCAAGTAAACCGCTTAGAAGGGCAACGATGAAACCGAAACGCATGGGCAGACTCCGTCATTACCGCGGCAGCCCTAGTGAAGCGGGCCGGGCGCACCCGGCCCGGAAACTCAGCGCCTGACGACGGTGAAAAACAAACCGACTACGGTCGCGACCGCACCGATGATCAGGAACCACATGGTCCCCTCGGTAAAGCGGCCGGTGAAGGTTTCGACCACCTGGTCGCCGATCGATTGCGACGACTGCCAGCCGAAATAAAGCAGAATTACGCCTACTACCAGTAAAACGATTCCGATAAGCTTCTGACTTCCCATATCATGTTCCCTTGGCTGGTGGCTTGTACCGGCGCCCTTCCGGGCGCGCTCGGGAGTTTGGAAAGTTGCCGGCAGACAAAGTTCAGGCGCAGTGCCAGCACTGGCAGGCGCCATGCACTGAGGAGCAGCGCTTGCATTCGCGACATGGCCGTCCGTACCGCCAGTTGTTCTGGCTAATGTTATTCTTCTGGCTTCCCTTCCTGGCCGGGCCTGTGGCTGCGGAACCGCCGTCGCGTCTGGCCCTGAATGAGATCGAGGGGTCGCGTGCACTGTCAGCGCGTATTGGTTTGCTGCGCGATGCATCCGGTGAGATATTCCTGGACGATCTGTTGCCCAGGGCAGACGCTTTTCAAACCACCAGCGACGCCCAGGACCTGCATCTTGGCTACACCGATGACGCAGTCTGGCTCCGCCTGGACGTGACCTCGACTGCGGACCAGCCCCGGCAGTGGCTGATCGCGTTCGAATACCCCTATCTGGAACGTGTGGTGTTTCATCAAGTATCGCAAGCCGGCGTCGTTTCCATGGTGTCAGGTGCCACCGTGCCGCCGGCAGAACGGCCGATTCGTCACAGACAGACGTTGTTCCCGGTGATGTTGCAGCCGGGCGAAGACGCCACCCTGTATTTTCAGGTTCGCAGTCGTGGCAGCATGACCCTGAACCTGGCCGTGTGGGAACCGCAGGCTTTCCATGAACACGATCATTGGGTGATTACCGGCATTTCCATTTACCTGGGTATGCTGATTGCCTTCGGCCTCTACAACCTGCTCCTGTTCGTAGGCACCAGGCAGGTGGCGTTTCTGTATTACTCACTATTCGTACTGAGCTTCGCCACCGCGGTGCTCGCCATCAACGGCATTGGCCCGCTTTATCTCTGGCCGGGACTGGGGCAGGCGGGTAGCCGCATGCTTCCGCTGGGATTTACACTGTCGGCGGCCTTCGCCATGATGTTCACCCGCGCATTTCTCGCCACTGCGCGGCATGTACCCGGGTGGCATCGCTTTCTCAATGTGGCGGTAGTCGTCGCCTGGGTCACGGTGCTGCTCTGCCTGGTGTTGCCGGTCCAGCTCGCGTTGTACCAGATGTCCATACTCGGAATAGCCACCACCCTGGTGCTGTTCACCGTAGGTGTCCGCTGCGTAGTACGCGGCGTACCGGGCGCGCGCATCTTCGTCGTGGCCTGGGTGATGCTGCTGGCAGGCACATCCATGCTGGCGCTGCGCAATCTGGGGTTTCTACCATCCAACTTCATCACCCTGTACAGCATCCAGTTCGGATCGGCGCTTGAAATGCTGCTGCTTTCACTGGGTTTGGCCAGTCGTTTCAATACACTCAAGCAGCAGCGCGAGCAGGCCCAGCAGGAGCTGGTGCGGACGTTGCGGGCCCACGAGAACGAACTGGAGCGGAAGGTGGCCCAGCGCACCCGAGAACTCGCCGATGCCAACGCCAAGCTGAGCCTGCTGGCCACCCGCGACGCCCTGACGGGACTGGCCAACCGCAATGGACTGGATGACCACCTGCAAGCTGCCATGCTGCGCACGGCTCGCCGAGGGGACAGGCTAGCGCTGGTCATGGTCGATCTGGATGGCTTCAAGGAAATCAACGACTCCCACGGCCATGAATCCGGAGACGAAGTGCTGCGTGAAGTGGCCAGGCGCATGAATTTGGTAGCCCGTGGCAGTGACTTCGTAGCGCGCTTCGGTGGGGATGAATTCGTCGTGGTGGCAGAGCAGATAGGCGAAGAGGCAGACGCGATCGCACTCGGCGAGCGGCTACGTCGTGCGATCACCGAGCAGGCCTACGGGCAGGCTGCGCTTTCGCTGGGGGCTAGCATCGGCGTCAGCCTGAGTGATGGACAGACCCGCAGCGTCAGCCAGTTGCTGCGCGAAGCGGATGTGGCGATGTACCGCCGCAAGCGCGCGGGCAAGGGCGGAGTGACCTTCTTCGGACGCTAGTCCCGCTGTAGCAGCTTGTACATCACCAGCGCGTCGACATAGCCATGCACCGGGTGCCGGAAAGCACCCGGTAGCTGCCCGACGACAGTGAACCCGAGCTTCTGCCACAGGCGCACGGCGCCTTCGTTGGTGGACACTACCAGGTTGTACTGCATGGCCCGAAAGCCCATCTGCGGCGCGATCCGCTGAGAGTGCTCGCACATGGCCGAAGCCAGCCCGCGGCCACGCGCCCGTTCGGCCACCACGTAACCGCAGTTGCAGACGTGGGCGCCGAGCCCCGGCTGATTAGGCTTGATGAAATAAGTGCCCAGCAGCTCGCCTTGTTCATCCAGCGCTACGAAGGTTTGCGCAGGCGCGTCGATCCAGGCTTTGCGTGCATCCGCTTCGCTGATGTCCGGTGCATAGGAATAGGTTTCTCCCGCCCGAAAAACCGGGCGCAGAATGTCCCATACCGATGGCCAGTCGGCCGCCTCGAAGGCGCGAATTTCGATCATGCCGGCCTCAGACCAGTTCGGCCCAGAGATCGTACTCGTCTGCATCGGTAATGCGCACGCTGACCACATCTCCAGCCTTAAGCGGCTCGTCGGTGTCGATGTAGACAGCGCCGTCGATCTCCGGCGCATCGGCGATGGAGCGGGCGATGGGGCCTTCCTCATCCACCTCGTCGATCACCACCTGCATGGTTCGGCCGATCTTCAGCTGCAGACGAGCTGCCGAAATTGCCTGCTGGTGGGCCATGAAACGATCCCAGCGGTCCTGCTTGACCTCGTCCGGGACCGGATCGGCCAGTTCGTTGGCCGGCGCACCCTCGACCGGGGAGTACTGGAAGCACCCAACGCGATCCAGTTGTGCCTCGGTCAGCCAGTCGAGCAGGTACTGGAAATCTTCCTCGGTCTCGCCGGGGAAGCCGACGATGAAGGTCGAGCGGATGGTCAGCTCCGGACAGATCTCGCGCCAGGCCTTGATGCGGGCCAGGGTCTTGTCTTCGAAGGCGGGGCGTTTCATAGCCTTGAGCACTTTCGGGCTGGCGTGCTGGAAGGGGATATCCAGGTACGGCAGGATCTTGCCCGCGGCCATCAGCGGAATCAGCTCGTCGACGTGCGGGTAGGGGTAGACGTAATGCAGACGCACCCAGACGCCGAGTTCCGACAGTGCCTCGCACAGCTCGGTCAGACGCGACTTGACCGGACGACCGTTCCAGAAACCGGTGCGGTACTTGATGTCGACGCCGTAGGCGCTGGTGTCCTGCGAAATCACCAGCAATTCCTTTACGCCGGCTTTCACCAGACGCTCCGCTTCACCCAGCACATCGCCCACCGGACGGCTGACCAGCTTGCCGCGCATGGATGGGATGATGCAGAAGGAGCAGCTGTGGTTGCAGCCCTCGGAAATCTTCAGATAGGCATAATGCCGCGGCGTCAACTTGATACCCTGCGGAGGCACCAGATCGACCAGCGGATTATGATCGGCGCGTGGCGGCACGACCTCGTGCACCGCACCTACTACCCGCTCGTACTGCTGCGGACCGGTCACCGCCAGCACACTGGGGTGCACGTCACGGATCACGTTTTCATCTACGCCCATGCATCCGGTGACGATTACCCGCCCGTTTTCCGCGATGGCTTCGCCGATCGCATCGAGTGATTCGGCCTTGGCGCTATCAATGAAGCCGCAGGTGTTGACCACCACGACATCGGCATCCTGGTAAGTAGGAACGACCTCGTACCCTTCGGTGCGAAGCTGGGTCAGGATGCGTTCGGAATCGACCAGCGCCTTCGGACAACCGAGACTGACGAACCCGACTTTGGGAGCGGACATGTGGACCTCAATGATGGATACGGCGGAAGCTGCCTATCTGGCAGGGTGGCGTATTTTAGCCGCGCGCCTTCCCACTGGCCAGTCATTGAGGGGACCACTCGTCTCGAAGTGTCGAAATGCTATTACTGGCTAGTTTTCGCTGACTGAGATCACGTTTGCCTGGGGAATCTGAACATCATTACCGTCGGTATCCCGGTAACGGATCATGCCGGTGTTCTCGTCGATTTCCGGTCGGTTCTGGCTGATGATGGTGCCGCCGTCGGTGGTAGTGATGGTGTGTTCGTCAGAGCAGCCGACCAACGCCAGCAGGGTGGCGCCCAGACCCAGAGCGAGTATCTTCGAATGCATGTCGCGTCTCCTTTCGGATGGAAGTCGGCCGAACGCACAAGGGGGGTGCGCTCGGCGGCGTCGCTCAACGTTCCTTTATCTCTCGTACATCGCTGGCCGGAAGCTGGTTCTCACGACCGTCGTCATCTTCGTAGCGGATCATGTTGGTATCTTCATCGATCTCTGGCTTGGACTCGGACTCGATCATCCGGCCATCTGTGGTACCGATGATGTGATCATTGCTACAGGCGGCCAGGGTCAGCGAGCCGAAAACCAGCAGTGCAGCGGGAAGCAGTTTGTTCATTTGATTCTCTCCGTATACTCACCCTGTATGACCTGCCGTAGAGGGCCGGGTTCAACAGTTGCCAGCGCTTGGAAAACCCGTGAGCGCGTTATATCCTCGGCTCAGGCAAGGGACGCCCTCGACTTACCCGCCTTTCGGCACGGACAGCCGTTCTCTTCCCCAGCCCTAACGCATCTTTGAATCGCCATGCCCGTCGCGCGGAGGGTAGGGCGGTAGCGTGTTTGAAGGCCTTTCCCTGCCTGGCAGGGCGCCTTTCAGGCGACTGGTTCGATAGACAGTAGTATTGAGATCACGATAAGCGGCAGTCACGCGATTACGTCGGGCGAATGCGGGGCGACTGCAAGTACCTGAAAAGGTGGGGCTTTCCATAAGGCGCCGGGCGCAAAAGCCGCGCTGTTGTACATGACGTCCGTCTTGACGTACGTGCGTGGAGGCACACTAGGTAAAAAGGAGTTCTGAAAATGTACGTCCCAAGCCACTTCAAGGAAGAAGATATCGGAAAGCTTCAGCAATATATTCGTGACTACGGATTTGGTTTGTTGATAGTTGCGGATGATGCGGGGATTGAGGCAAACCATGTGCCTTTCTATTTAGCTTTCGAACAAGATGGTTCTCTTGGCCATCTTCAGTGCCATCTCGCTCGAAACAATCCGGCGTTGGC
>JAUVYN010000060.1 GCA_030603065.1 Pseudomonas sp. | reverse complement strand
AATGGCGCCGATGGCGGCAGCTACGAGTTCCTGCAAATCATCAACGACCGATTTGGGCGGCCGACCCAGAATCTATATGACAAGGACTGGCTCGAGGTCGCGTTCAAGATAGGCGGCCGGCTGCCAGCGAGTACCGATGCGGAGATCGTACGGCCGCCGACCTGTCTGCCTGAGCTGCTGCGGCTTGCGCGTGTACTGGCCAGGCCCTTCGGATATTGCAGGGTCGACTTTTACGTCTACGAGGGGCAGATCTACGTTGGGGAACTGACCTTCACGCCCGGCGCGGGGGAGCTACGCTTCATTCCTGAGGAGTGGGATCGCAAACTGGGCGCACTGATTCGCTGGCCGGAAATGCCGTCGGCTGTCAGCCTACCGATCATTCCCGCGGCTGCGGTGCTGCCCGGTGTAGTGAGAGTCGGCTAGGTTCAGGGTTCCTGAGCGCATTTCCGTATGGCGCCCGCCTGGGACATGCTGGAAGGAACTTCTTTCCGCCAGGGAGGCGGGATATGATGCGCGGGTTCTCCCCACCGCATACTCCACATGAAATCACGTCTGATCATCGGCACCGACCGCGAGCGCCCGGAAACCTGGCTGCGTTTCGAGAAGCACCTCTGTGCCAGTTGCCACGCCACCTGTTGCACCATGCCCGTTGAAGTACAACTGGATGACCTGATCCGACTCGGTCTGGCCGATGAGTTCGAGCGGGGTGAACCCATGAAATCCATAGCTCGGCGCCTGCAGCGAGAGGGCATCATCGATCATTTCCACCAGCGCAGTGGTGTCTTCACCCTGGCGCGACGCAGCAATGACGACTGTCTGTTTCTCGACGCGAGTTCGCGGCGCTGCACGGTTTACGAGCGCCGCCCGGCAACCTGTCGCAACCACCCTCAGGTCGGCCCCCGTCCTGGCCACTGTGCGTATCGCCCGCGAGCGCAGCCCGTCGGTTGATCCGTCGCCCCGCAGCTGCCGGGGCAACTTTAGGGACTGGGCGCTGTACTAACCCTTTACGTACCCGCCGAACAGCCAGCTCAAGGGCTGCGACAGGAGAAGCGTGCTTCGCGCGCATCGGTTGGCAGGGAGATCACCAGGCGGGCTCAATCGACCCGAACAGGAGGACCTCCATGAGAGCGTTGCGCTGGCATGGTATGAAAGATATCCGCTGCGACAATCACGTCCCTGACCCCACTATCGAAGATGGCCGCGATGCCATCATCAAGATGTCATCCTGCGCCATCTGCGGCTCTGATCTGCACCTGTATGACGGCTTCATGCCTGGCATGATGCATGGCGACATCATGGGCCACGAGTTCATGGGCGAAGTGGTTGAGGTAGGCAAGGACAACAAGAAGCTCAAGGTCGGTGATCGGGTGGTGGTGCCCTTTACCATCGTCTGTGGCGACTGCGACCAATGCAAGCGGGGCAATTTCTCGGTATGCGAGCGGACCAATCGCAACGCCAAGGTCGCCGAAAAGATGTTTGGTCACACCACTGCCGGCCTGTTTGGTTATACCCATCTGACCGGAGGTTATGCCGGTGGCCAGGCCGAGTACGTGCGCGTGCCCTATGCTGACGTCGGCCCGGTGGTGGTGCCCAACGGCCTGACCGATGAGCAGGTCCTGTTCCTCGGTGACATCTTCCCAACTGGCTGGCAGGCAGCCGCCCAGTGCGACATCGAGCCGACCGATACGGTGGCGATCTGGGGGGCGGGGCCTGTCGGGCAGATGGCGATTCGCAGCGCCATCCTGATGGGAGCGGAGCAGGTGATCTGCATCGACAACGTACCAGAGCGCCTGTCCATGGCCCGGGCGGGTGGCGCAATTACCATCAATTTCGATGAGGAAAGCGTGCTGAGCCGCCTGCAGGAACTGACCAAGGGCAAGGGCCCGGAGAAGTGTATCGACTCGGTAGGGCTCGAGGCTCATGCAGCGCGTTCGATCGACTCCATGTACGACCGGGTCAAGCAGGCCATGATGATGGAAACCGACCGACCGCATGTGCTGCGCGAAATGATCTACGTTTGTCGGCCCGGCGGTATCCTCTCGATCCCGGGCGTCTATGGCGGGCTGGTCGACAAGATTCCCTTTGGCGCCGCGATGAACAAGAGCCTGACCTTCCGCATGGGGCAGACCCATGTGAACCGCTGGACGGACGACCTGCTGCACCGCATCCAGGAAGGGCAAATCGACCCTTCGTTCGTCATCACCCATACCGCCAGCCTCGAAGAGGGGCCGGAACTCTACAAGACCTTCCGCGACAAGCATGATGGTTGCGTGAAGGTGGTGCTCAAGCCCTGAGGAGGTGCAGCATGATGAAGCAGCGAGTAGAGCGGGAAGAATACCGCCTCAATTATGCGGCCCGGCGCACGGCACAGCGGCTGGGCTGGTTCAGTATCGGTCTGGGCGTGGTTCAGGTTGCCATGCCGGGCGTATTGGCCCGAACGCTGGGCATTCCCCGGGGCAAGGGGCTTATGCGGCTGTGCGGGCTGCGAGAGATCGCTACCGGCGTCGGACTGCTCATGACCAATGATCCCAAGCCCTGGGTGCAGGCTAGGGTAGGGGGGGATGCGCTAGATCTTGGCCTGCTGGCAACGGCGATGCTGTTAGGCAACAAGCCGCTCCATGCAGCTATAGCAGCCGGGACCGTAGCCAGCGTGACTGCGGCGGATGTCTGCTGTGAACGCGGCCTTGAGACCGAGGATCATCCGGTGACAGTCTACGATTACAGCGATCGCAGTGGCTTCCCCGATACCCCCGACGCGATGCGCGGCAAGGCAGCCAGCCACGGCAGCATGAAGAATGTGCCGCAGGTGGCCGGCATGGCCGCCGCCGAGAGGGAAAGTGAGACTCGGCACTGAGCGAGCCGAGTTCAGCGGCAGTTACCGGCGAGTCGATAACCGGCTCGCTCGGCTTCATCGGCGCTAACGAAGGTGACCTGATTGGTTGCGCTGATCTGACCGTAGCTCGGGCAGCCGGTTGGCAGGTGATAGACCTTGCTGCGGCTGTTGCCCAGTACCGGCAGCGCAGGTGATGGCGTGGGCGCGTTCGCGCGGGGCAGTGAACTTCTCACCCCATCGGCCGTATTGCGGTGACCGAGGGTCCAACGCCGGTTGCCGGAGACAAACTCGTTCTCATGCCCCATCAAACGGGCAATTCGACGATTGCGTTCCCGCTCCCATTCATGCGGGGGAAACTGCGCATCCCAGGCCATCATCAGGCGCTGCTGCTGTTCCGACATGCGCATGTCATAGCGATCGTGCATGTAGAAGTAGATGCGGGCGATCTGGCCGCGAATTTCCTCGCGGGGCTGAGCGACACGTTCGGAAAAGTCGACCTTGAAATCGCAGCGTCCGTGTTGATAGGGCGTTTCGTGCAGCAGCCCGAATCGGTAGTTGCTGCGGTCTGCGTTCACCTCGCCTATTGCCGGAGTGAGGTTGTGCAGGTCGGACTCCATCTGATTGAAGATGGGGTCGGTTTCCTTGCAATTTCGGCGGCCGCCCTGCTGCCAGCACAGCCGCTGCTGTCCAAAGAGCGAGGCCGGGACGACGTGTTCCCACTCTATGCGTATCGCGCGATTTTCCTGGGCGCGGATTTCGTAACCACAGGAGCGCAGATTGACGCGCCCACCGGAACGCCCTGCCCAATCCCAGGAACAGCCACAATAGAAGGTGCCGTGCTGCGTTCGGTCATGGTAGACCTGCTGCCGTGCCAGCGATTTGGCCGCCTCGAAGGAAACCGGCGCGGCGATGGCGGTGCTGGACAGCAGGATACAGACGAACAGCGCGGCAAGGGGGCTACTGCTACCTTGTCTGAACATTGAACTACTGGATGCAATGTGTGTTGGTAAACCCGTGCTGGCGGCGATTCTACCCGACCAGTTGCACGCCGGGGGCGGGTCTGGTCAAAAAAACTGCGAGTTACGATCGGCGGCGCGTTATTGCGGATCAAAACGATAGAAAAGGTTTGGCTCACTGACCACGAATACGCTTCCGGCGTCGTCCATGGCCAGTCCTTCTGCCTGGGGGATCAGATTCTGCAGGCCGGCGAAGCCCGGCCGCAGGGTGCGATAGGCGACGACATTGCCTTGGGGGCTGAACTCGATAATCATCCGCGACTCGTCGCTGAGCAGGAGCAGGTTGCCGGTCTGCTGATGGTAATGCACTGAGGACAGATCGGTGGCGAACACCTTGTTGCGTACCAGATCACGATGTTCGTAGATGTCCAGAGAGAGATCCCCCTCTAGCGTTGCGCGGAATCCGCCGATCTCGTAGAGGCGCATGGGCTTGCGCTCGCGTACCAGAAACAGACGATCGTTCTCGCGGTCGTAGCTTACGCCTTCGTACTCGTTATTGTCCGGAGCAGAAAGTTTCAGGGTAAGAAAAGGGTGCCCGTCTCGTTGAATGCTGTCGGTCGCGCGGTCGGGTACGGCGATTACCACGAGGTTTTGCCGTCGCTCTTCAACCACCACCAGCATGTCGTCCCCAAGATAGGCAACAGCTTCGGTGTCGTTGAACCCTTCGAGGCTTACTCGTTGCAATACGTTGCCACTGCGATCGAGCGCCAGAAGCTGGGTTGGATTGTTGACTACCGCCCAGAGGTGGTCGCGGTCTGGGTCGAAAGTCAGTCCTGACAGGTTATTCGAGACTCCCGCCACGGGTAGGGCCTGCACGGTCGCGCGGTAGTCGCGGCGCAGCACCGAAGGTTGTTCCGCGGTCTGCTCACCCCAGCGGGTCTTGGCCCAGAAGTAGGCCTGGGAGGTGGCGTTATTGAGTACGAAGAGTTGAACGAGGGTAGCGGCGAGGAGGAGAGCGATGAGCAGCCAAAGCAGGCTTCGTGTCGTTCGGGGGCTGCCGGTAATTGAATTCATCTGGGATTCCGTTCAGTACGCATGGGTACATGGACACTGCCCTTCAAGTATTTATCCCGAATGTTGCAATATGAGGGTACCGGTCACGCCTCTGTCTTCATTCATGATGTGAATGCTCACTATTGCAGCAATTGGTTTCTCAACCGAGACGGTTTTGCGTAAGGTAGCGAGCGACTTTTTCACTCCTGGAGGTGCTGTATGGTTTCGTTTGAAAGTATCAGGAAGGTAGGTGTGATCGGGGCCGGTACAATGGGTCGCGGCATCGTGATGAACTTCGTCAATGCCGGCTACCCGGTTACCTGGCTGGACGTCAATGCCGAGATGCTGGAAAAAGGACTGGAAGACATTCGCAGCGTCTACAAGCGCTCGGTGGCACAGGAGCGTTTCGACGACGCCGAAGCCCAGGCGCGATTGGCCCGCATCACCACGACCCAGGACTATGCTCAACTGCAGGATATGGATCTGGTCGTTGAGGCGGTCTACGAGAACATGGACCTGAAGAAGAAGATCTTTGCCGAGCTGGACAAGGCCGTGAAGGCTTCTGCGGTGCTGGCGACCAATACCTCGTATCTGAACATCGACGAGATTGCTTCTGCTACCCAGCGTCCGGCTCAGGTGCTGGGCCTGCACTTCTTCAGCCCGGCCCATATCATGAAGCTGCTGGAAGTGGTGCGCGGCAAGGCCACCAGTCAGGATGTGATGCAGGCATGTCTGGCGGTCGGCAAGAAGATCGGGAAGGAAGCGGTGCTTGCAGGCAATTGCCATGGCTTCATCGGCAACCGCATGCTCGAAAAGTACTCACGTCAGTCCCGTGAAGTGGTTCTGGAGGGTGCTACTCCTTGGCAGGTCGATCAGGCGCTGCAGGGCTTCGGCATGGCCATGGGCCCGTATCGCATGTATGACGTGGTGGGCGTGGACCTGGGCTGGCGCTCACGCCAGTTGGCGGGCATCGGTCGCGGCGAGCCGATCGTGTGGCTGGACAACAAGCTGTGCGAAATGGAGCGTTTTGGGCAGAAGAGTGGCCATGGGTTCTACAAGTACGAGCCGGGCAGTCGCCAGGCCATCCATGATCCGGAAACCGACATGCTGGCCCGCGAAGTCGCCGAGGAAGCCGGCTACCAGCCGCGCGATGTCGCCGACGAAGAAATCGTCCGTCGCTGCATCCTGGCGCTGGTGAACGAAGGGGCGCGTATTCTCGATGAAGGCTTTGCCGAGTCTGCAGAGGATATCGACCGGGTTTACTTGTATGGCTATGGCTTTCCCAAGGAACGTGGTGGTCCTATGAGCTATGCCGACAGTCTGGGGCTGGATGTGGTACTCAAGCAGATCCGCGAGCTCGAAGCCGAGAAGGGTGAGTTCTGGAAGCCAGCCGAAGGGCTGATACGCCGCGCCGAGGCCGGTGAGCGTTTCACCAAGGGCTGATCGGTCTCCACCATCCGCCGCGGCGCGTTGCGGCGGATGGTGGGGTGAGTCAATTGGATCGCACCGGAATGCCGGTTACGGTCTCACCGTCGATGGTCGCTTCCTTGAGCACGATCTGGTAGTGCTGGCCGTCGGTTTCGACCTGGTTCAGGCGAACCAGCAGATACTGCCAGTCCTTGGCGAACCACAGGGTGGTCTGGCGCCTGGCGCCCTCATCACGTACCCGCTCGACCTCTACCGCATCGAACTGGCCAACTCGGGTGGTCACGCGTTGCTCGCCGGTGACTCGGAAACTGTAGTCTTCCACGTCATCGCCATCGACTACGCGGTAGTGCATTTCGGTCTTGCCGGCGAGCAGGTCCCGTTGCAGGGCAAACTGATAACTGACCTTGTCGAGCAGACCTTCTTCCAGCGGTAGGCTGAAGGCATCGCCCCGGTGCTCTCCGCGCACTTCCCCGGCCGCACGGTCGAACTCGGCAGTAGTGGTGCGGCCGCGGCCAAGGCCCCGACGTTCATAACGGTAGCGTTGCGGCTGAATTCGACCGTCCTGCAGGCGGAAGGTGCTTTCTTCGGTCAGTCTTGCGACGAACATGCCGGCGTGGAAGTTCAGTGTCCAGCTGCCGTCGTCATTGCGGGTCAGGGTGTGATTGGCTTCGCCGTTGACCGGCACCTTGCGCATGTCGGCGGCGTAGCTTGCGGTAAAGGGTACTACCTGGTCAGCGGCGGCGAAGGTGCTGGCCAGAGCGAGACAGGCGGCAGTTAGCCAGCGGGCAGGACGGAGGGTAGCGCGGGTGCTGCGGTCAGGCATCTCTTGTTCCTCGCATGTCGGTCTCCATGTTGTCCAGTCTCAACCCGGTAGGGCCTAACCGCTGCCCATCCAGTTGCGCATGTCCTTCCATCAACCTGAGGCGGCCACTGGCGAACCAGTCGACCACCAGAGGGTACATGCGGTGCTCCTGCTCCTGCACACGCGCAGCGAGCAGGGTGGGTGTGTCGCCAGCAAGTACCGGAACCCCGGCCTGGAGCACGATCGGGCCGCCATCCAGTTCCTCTGTCACGAAATGCACCGTGGCGCCGTGCTCGGTGTCCCCTGCCTCGAGGGCGCGCGCATGGGTGTCAAGACCTTTGTATTTTGGCAGCAGGGACGGGTGGATGTTCAACAGTCGCCCATGAAAATGTGTAACGAATTCACCGCTGAGGATGCGCATGAAGCCGGCCAGTACCACCAGGTCCGGCGCGAATGCGTCAAGCGCCTGGATCATTGCGCGGTCGAAGCTGAGTCGATCGGGAAATTCCCGATGGTTGAGCACGCGGGTCTCAATCCCGGCGGCATGGGCGCGCTGCAGGCCGAACGCGTCGGCGCGGTTGGACAGCACGGCGACGATCTCGCTCTGAGTGCGGTCCATTCGATCGATCAGCGCCTGCAGATTACTGCCTGACCCGGAGATCAGGACAACGATGCGGCAGCTCACCGTATCAACGGCCGTTGTGCAGGGTGACCGGTTCGGCGCCTTCGGTAGCCGGCTCGATGCGACCGATGACCCAGGGCTGTTCACCAGCGTTGCGCAATACTTCCAGCGCCTGCTCAGCCTGCTCCTTGCCCACGCAGATGACCATGCCGACGCCGCAGTTCAGTACGCGGTGCATTTCGGTCTCATCCACGTTGCCTTGCTGCTGCAGCCAGTCGAACACCGCGGGACGGGTCCAGCTGGACAGATCTATGGCGGCGCCGGCGCCGGTCGGGAGTACCCGGGGAATGTTCTCCAGCAGGCCGCCGCCGGTGATGTGAGCCATGGCCTTGACCGCGCCGGTCTGCTTGATCAGCTGGAGCAGTGGCTTGACGTAGATGCGCGTCGGGGCCATCAGCAGATCGGCCAGGGGCTTGCCGTCGAGTTCGGTGTTCTGGATGTCGGCCCCAGCCACTTCGATGATCTTGCGGATCAGGGAGTATCCGTTGGAATGCGGCCCGGAAGAGGGCAGGGCAAGCAGCACGTCGCCGGTCTGCACGCGGCTGCCATCGATGATCTCGCTTTTCTCCACGACGCCGACGCAGAAGCCTGCCAGGTCGTAGTCTTCACCCTCGTACATACCAGGCATTTCAGCGGTTTCGCCGCCCACCAGGGCGCAGCCGGCCAGCTCGCACCCTGCACCAATGCCGGTGACCACCTGCGCGGCGACCTCCACATTGAGCTTGCCGGTGGCGTAGTAGTCGAGGAAGAACAGCGGCTCGGCGCCGCACACGATCAGATCGTTCACGCACATCGCGACCAGGTCGATCCCGATGGTGTCATGACGACCCAGGTCCATGGCCACCCGCAGCTTGGTACCCACACCATCGGTGCCTGACACCAGCACCGGCTGGCGGTAGCCTGCAGGGATCTCGCAGAGGGCGCCAAAACCACCGAGACCGCCCATCACTTCCGGACGCGCGGTACGCTTGGCGACGTGCTTGATGCGGTCTACCAGGGCGTTACCTGCATCGATGTCGACGCCGGCGTCCTTGTAACTGATGGATGCTTTGCTGGGGTTTTGGGTGGTCATGGGGGTGGGTCTCGATCGTCGAAAGGAAAGCGGGCCGACCGCTTCCGCGGCGCGACTGGAAATTGGGCGCTAGTGTAGCAATTTCAGGATGACAGAACCATGCCATGCGGCCCTTCGGTGGGCTGGGGGTATCCTCTGGTTGCCCGCCCTTCCGCCATTGCTTTAATGTATGCGGTTCATGAATGCTGAAACGAGAGCGTCGATGTCTTCCCTGCGCCCCCTGATGTATCTGCTGTTGTCATGCGTGCTTCTTGCGCCCCTGCACGCGTCCGCCGCAGTGCTCGACGGGCTCTACCGGATCGACCAGCCGCAACGGGAAGGTGAATCCCGAGACGAGGCGCTGCGTCAGGCAACCGAAGTCATGCTTCAGCGTATCGCCGGGGAGGATGTTGACCTGTCGCGCGGCCCGATTGCTGAAGCACTGAAAAGTCCGCGTGATCTCATGCGTCGGATTGGTGGCGCCGACGGTGGCCGGGTCGATGTCGAATTCGAGCCCGCCGCCCTGCGTGATCTGATGGCGTCAGCCCAGCTTCCCATGCTGGGCCGCATTCGCCCGGCGGTGATCGTCTGGGGCGTCGAGGCGCAGACACTGGGAGATGAACTGATCGGCCAGGCGGGCACGATGGGCGACGCGCTGCGTGCAGCCGCAGCTTACCGGGGTGTGGCGCTGGCGTTTCCGTTGGGTGATCTGGAAGACCGGACGCTGATCAGCGAGACGGAAATCCGCTCGCGCGATCGTGAGGCGCTGGTCAAGGCCAGCGAGCGCTACGCTGCAGAAGGTACGTTGGCGTTGGCTGTGGAGCAGGGTGAGCAGACACGCATTCAGTGGAATTTCTGGCTCAACGACCAGGAACAGTCTGGTCGTATCGCCGAAGCCGATCCGGCAGCTGCTGCCGACGCGCTGATGCGCGCGGTCGCCAGGGCGGTATTTGCGCAGTATGCAGTGCCGGTGGTGGCAAGCGATCAGCTGACCACCTGGCAGTTGGTCGTGCAGGACATCAACGCAGTCGAGGATTACGCCAGCCTGCAGCGGCTGCTGCAGCAGCTGGGGGCGCAGAGCGTGCCAGAGCTGCTGTCGGTCGAGGGTGATCGCGTCCGCGTGCAAATTGCCTATCCGGGTGATGAGGAACAGCTCGAGCGAATGCTGAGTCTGGGCCAGCGCCTGGTGCGCATGCCTGCCCCCGAACCGGAACCGGTCCCCGCCCCGCAGCCGATACCGGTGGACGCGATCGGTCTGGATGAGAACGGATTTCTGGTCGAAGAGGCCGAAATGCCAGAGATGGTGCCCCCCGCCCAGCCGGAACCGGATCCCTTTACGCTCTACTATCGCTGGCGCTGAGAGCAACGCCCGGACTGATCATGACGACCGACTCGCGGCGCGGCCGCCCGGTGCAGCTTTCCCTTGGAATCAAGCTGCGCGATGAAGCCACCTTTGCCAATTTCTTCCCTGGCCCAAATGCGCCAGCGCTGGCGGCTGTCGAGGCGATTGCTGATCCTAGCTCGGCGCTGGATCTGAGCTACCTCTACCTTTGGGGTGCGCCAGGTAGCGGCCGCTCGCACCTGCTTCAGGCTGCCTGTCACAGAGCAGCCGAGTCACATGCGCTGGCGATGTATCTGCCGCTCGGCGAGGCTCGTCTGCACGGCCCGAGCATCCTCGACGGGATGGAGGGGTTCGACCTGCTCTGTCTGGATGATCTGGACGACATTGCCGGCGAGCCGGAATGGGAAGAGGCTCTGTTTCATCTCTACAATCGCATTCGCGACCAGGGGGGGCGCCTGCTGATCTCCGCTGCTGCTGCGCCGCGGGCACTCGACCTGGGGCTGCCTGATCTGACCTCGCGCCTCGGATCCGGGTTGGTGTATCAGCTGGTTCAGTTGAGCGACGAGGGCAAGCAGCAGATGCTGCAGTTGCGAGCGGAGCTGCGCGGCCTGCAGATGCCGGGCGAGGTCGCGCGCTTTATCCTCAGTCGGGGTGCTCGCGACATGAGCGCGCTGTTCGAAGCGCTCGAGCATCTGGATCAGGCCTCGCTGGAGGCGCAGCACCGCTTGACGATCCCCTTCGTCAAGCGGGTTATGGGCTGGTAGCGCCCGCCCTAGCTTTCGCCGTTGCGCACACGCTGCATCTGGAAGGCCCAGCGCACATAGCCCAGGGCCGCGAGGAAATACAGCAGGCTGAGGAACACCAGCAGTCCGCCGTATAGGCCCCGTCCGGGCTGGAAGCACACCAGAACGCCATGAATGAAGTACAGGTTGATGGCGAAGCACAGGAATGCGAAGGTCCTTGGGCTACCTGCCAGAATGCCCGGAACGAAGATCAGCAGCGGCACCAGCTGAACGGCCAGAATCACCCAGGTTCGTGCGCCGTGCAACTCGGCGAAGAATACTGTGTGTATCAGCAGGGTGAGCATCAGCCCGAAATAACCAAGCCAGCCAAGCAGCTTGCTGATCCTGACGCGCGGCTCGAGGTAGTCCAGACTCGGCAAGGGTTTATCCGCGCGCGCCATGGGCAGCTCCTGTCTGGAGAAGTGTCGCAAAATGACCAACCCGTTTACCAAGTGCACGGCACAGTGCGCTTTCGTGCTGGTCCAGGCGGCGTGAACCGTCCGCCCCTGCATGGTGGCTGGCACCATAGGGTGTGCCGCCACCGCGGGTTTCGGTGAGGGCCGATTCAGTGTACGGCAGTCCGACCAGCAGCATGCCGTGGTGCATCAGCGGGATCTGCATGGACAGCAGGGTGCTCTCCTGGCCGCCGTGCAGGCTGGCGGTTGACGTGAAGACTGCAGCTGGCTTGCCGGACAGTGCGCCGGTCATCCACAGGCTGCTGGTGCCATCGAGAAAATACTTGAGCGGTGCAGCCATGTTGCCGAAGCGCGTCGGGCTGCCGAGTATCAGACCCGCACACTGGCGCAGATCTTCTTCGGTGCAGTAGGCCGCGCCGCTTTCCGGGACCAGGGGCTGACTGGCCTGATTGTCGGGCGATACGCTCGGCACGGTGCGCACCCTGGCTTCCAGTCCGCTCTGCTCCACGCCTTCGGCGATCAGTCGCGCCATCTCTGCAGTAGAACCGTGGCGGCTGTAGTAGAGCACCAGCACGTAGGGAGCATTCATTTGAACAACTCCAGGACGTTTTCAGGCGGACGGCCCAGCACTGCGCGCCCGTCTTTCACGACGATCGGCCTTTCGATCAGTTTGGGGTAGTCACACATTGCCTGGACCAGTTCGGCCTCACTCAGATCCGGATTGTCCAGGCCAAGCTCGGCATAGGGCGCTTCCTTGCGCCGCATGAGTTCGCGTGCGCTGAGACCGAGCTGTCCAAGCAGTTCGCTAAGCGTGGCATTGTCAGGCGGCGTATCCAGATAGGGCACGATTTCGATCTCGGCGCCCTGTTGCTCGAGCAGCGCGAGCGTCTCCCGGGACTTGGAGCAGCGCGGGTTATGGTAGATACGAACAGCGGTCATGGGCAGCTTCCCTTGAAGGTCAGAGGCGGGTGGAGTGGCCTGCAGCGGGTAGGGGGGCTATTCTAACGCCATAACCGTTCAACTGTCAGGGAGCCTTGATGCCGCCTCGTTTGGAAAGGCTGCTGCATTTTTGCCGCTATCTGGTCCGTCGATTCGTTGCCGACAATTGCCCCGAGACCGCTGCGGCCCTTACCTACACCACGCTGTTCGCAGTGGTGCCGGTGATGACCGTGACCTATGCCATGCTGGCCGCCATTCCTGCCTTTGCCGACGTGGGTGGGCAGATCGAGGATTTCATCTTTCAGAATTTCGTCCCCGCTACCGGAGAGGCCCTGCGCGATCATCTGAGTAACTTTTCCCAGCAGGCCCGCCAGCTCACCGGGGTGGGGGTGGCGGTTCTGATTGTCACGGCCTTTTTCATGTTGTTGAAGATTGAAAAGGCGTTCAATGGTATCTGGCGGGTGCGTCAGCCGCGCAAGGGCGTCTCGAGTTTTTTGCTCTACTGGGCGGTGCTCAGCCTGGGACCGCTGTTACTGGGGGCGGGTTTTGCGGTCAGCACCTATATAGCCTCGATGAACGTTCTGGCGGCCCAGACGGCTGTTGGCGAGGCTGGACGCTGGGTGCTGAGCTGGGTGCCGCTCCTGTTGAGCATGACTGCTTTCACCCTGACCTATGTGGCGGTTCCCAACACTCGCGTGCCGCTGAGGCATGGGTTGATAGGCGGGGTGCTGGTCGCGCTGGCGTTCGAGGCGGCCAAAGCCGGCTTCGGCCTATACCTCACCCTGTTCCCCGGGTACCAGCTGATCTACGGCGCGTTCGCCGCCTTCCCGCTGTTTCTGCTCTGGATATTCATCAGTTGGCTGATCATCCTGTTTGGCGCCGAGCTGGTGGCCAACCTCGGCAGCAGTAGTGCCTGGAGCCGAGTCCACTATCCTCGGCTGGTCAGTCTGCTGGGACTTTTGCGGGTATTCCTCACCGCCCAGCGCGAGGGGCAGGTGGTCGATCTTCGGCATGCGCAAGCCGCTGGCTGGCCCCTCGACGACGATCTTTGGCGGGACCTGACAAGCTGGCTCGAATCCGAACACTACATATCGCGGACGCAGAGCGGGGGCTTTGTGCTGAGTCGTGACCTGGATAGCCTGGATATGGACGAGTTTCTCGCACAATTACCCGAGGCAATGCCATCGATCGAGGAGCTGCCGAAGCGGCTGGAGGGGCAGAATCCCTGGTATCCGCATTTTGTCCAGGCGATGGCGGAGCTCGAACGATGCCGCAATGGGATCATGGGCGGGACGCTCAAGTGCTGGCTGGATGAAAACGACATAGACCGGGTGCCGCGCCCGGCGCAACAGGAGTAAAGGCTGCATGATTAGATCGCGTGTTTGGCTGGTCGGCCTCTTCGCGTTACTGGCTGGCTGCGGGAGGGGCGAGGGCTGGCTTGACCATCAGGGTAACACCCACACCCGAGAGGATTTGGAGGGGCGCTGGGCGGTGGTCAATTACTGGGCGGAATGGTGCGCCCCGTGCAGGGAGGAACTTCCCGAGCTGAATGAGTTGGCCCAGGGTCGTCCTGACGTGAAGGTGATTGGTATCAATTTCGACGGACTTGAAGGCGAAACGCTGCGGCGTCTGAGTGATGATATGGGCATCGCCTTCCCTGTCCTGGGGCAGGATTTTGCCGAGGCGTTCGCGCTACCCCGCCCGCCAGTACTACCGACGACTTACCTGATCGACGCAGAAGGCCGGCTGGCCATGACGCTGCAGGGTCCGCAGTCGAAATCCCAGTTGATCGCAGCCCTGGAACAGGAACCGAGCAATGAGTGAGCTTAGTCTGCAGGCGGTAGTGACCGGAAAGGTCCAGGGGGTAGGCTTTCGGGCAGCAACCGTACGCCAGGCCGGCAAGCTCGACCTCAATGGCTGGGTTCGTAACCGCGATGACGGCGCGGTCGAGGTGCTCTTCAGTGGCGAGCCGGAAGCAGTGGAGGCCATGGCCGCCTGGCTGCGCAAAGGGCCTAGTCGTGCCCGGGTCGAGAGTGTCGCGCTGGCTGCGTGTGCGCCCCAGGCAATCGCTGGCTTCGTGCAACTCTGAGAAGTCAGTCCTTCACGTACCAGTAGCGATACCAGTAGTCCTGCACGCGATCAGGGTAGACGTGGCTACCCAGGCTGCCGTTGTAGCGCGCCAAGGCTCGCCGCAGGTCGCCCTTTTCCTTGTCCAGATAATATTTGAGGATGGTGCAGCCGTAACGCAGGTTGGTCGCCAGATCAATCAGGTTGTCGTCCGGGCGCCCCAATTCGTGCTTCCAGAACGGCATTACCTGCATCACCCCTTGCGCGCCAGCCCGGGAAAGTGCAAAACGGTCGAACAGGCTTTCCACATGGATCACCGCCAGTACAAGATCAGGCTTGAGTCCGGCCCGTGTCGCCTGGCTATGCACCTGGCGGAGGAAGTACAGCCGCTCCCGTTCGTTGGGGATGTAGCGCTGCATCCGGGTGGACATGTCTAGCAGCCAGACTTCTGCATCGAAGCGATCATTGAAGCTGTCTGCTTCGGCCACCGCCTGCATGAGCTGGGCCTTTAGTTCCTGATCCACCGGCTGATTGGCGATGTTGGCTGCGGCAAAGCTAGCCCAAAGCAGGAGCAGCCAGAACACCATCCCTGTGCACAGGCGCATCTCAGCGTCCTCCCAGAGGCCCCAACGCCTGAATGAAGTCGCCCTGCAACTCCGGGTCGCCCGTGGTGAGAAGAATCAGCATGTTCTCCAGCTGATTGGATTCCTCGTCCAGCCCAAGCTCCGCCAGCCGCTGCACCCGGTAAGCCCAGCGGTTGACGTCATCGTCCTCAAGGTCTTCATAGATCAGTCCGACCGCCTCCTGCAGGCGCGCTCTGAGCTCCCTGCTGACCAGCAGGTTCAACTCGCCACGAGTGCCGTTTGAGCTCTGGGCGGCGATCTGAACGACTCGCAGCTGCTCGAAATCGAGTTCCAGAAATTCCTCTGCCAACAGGTTGAGTCTGACCGACCCTTCGACATCGGTATGCAGGGTCGCGACGAAGTCTCCCGCAATGACCTCGACTGGCCGTGCAGCCCAGGGCAGGCTCTGATAACTGTCATGCTGGTCTATAACATGACCATGGGCATCCAGCTCCTTGACACTGTAGAGGCTCTGCTCGCTTATGCGCAGCATGCGCTGGGGCGTGCTCAGCACCATGGATTCGCCTGCATCGATATGCACGGCATGGTTGAGCAGTTCGCGCTCTATCCTGATTTCGGGCGCAGAGCTTTGCTGCGTCGGCCCCGCGCACCCCGCGGCCAGCAGTATCGCCGGCCAGAGCGCCAGAATATCCAGCCAACGGCGTGTCATGCGGTGCCTCATGCAGGCCTGATGCGCGAAGTCAGGAATTCAAGCATCTCACCTGTCGGGATGGTGGTTGCATCCTGGTCACGGCGATACTTGTACTCCAGCTTGCCTTCGGCCAGGCCGCGGTCGCTGACCACGACGCGATGGGGAATGCCGATCAGATCCATGTCGGCGAACTTCACGCCGGGGCTGACCTTTTTGTCCCGATCATCCAGCAGCACCTCGACGCCCGCTGCCTGCAGCGCGTTGTACAGCTCCTCGGTGGCCTGGCGAACCGCTTCGGAGCTTTCCGCCTTCATGGGAATCAGCGCGACCTGGAAGGGTGCCAGCGCGTCCGGCCAGAGGATGCCGCGATCGTCGTAGTTCTGCTCGATGGCGGCAGCGACCACGCGCGACACGCCGATACCGTAGCAGCCCATGGTCAGGGTGGTGTTCTTGCCCTGATCGTTGAGCACGGTGCAGTTCATCGCTTCGCTGTACTTCTTGCCCAGCTGGAAAATGTGGCCGACTTCGATACCGCGCTTGATCACCAGGGTGCCCTGGCCATCCGGGCTCGGGTCGCCCTCGACCACGTTGCGCAGGTCGGCGACCTGATCGAAGCGGGCATCACGCTCCCAGTTCACGCCGGTGTAGTGCTTGCCGTCGACGTTGGCGCCGCAGACAAAGTCGGCCAGGTGCGCCGCGCTATGGTCCGCAATCACCAGCATGTCCAGTCCGATCGGGCCGATCGAACCCGGCTTGCAACCGATCGCCTGCTGGATCTGCTGCTCGCTGGCAAAGGTCAGCGGAGCATGGATGGCTGGGTGGTTCTCGGCCTTGATCTCGTTCAGCTCGTGGTCGCCACGCAGAACAAGGGCGACCAGCGCCTGTGGTTTGTCCTTCTCTTTCGCCGCGAGAACGATCAGTGTCTTGACCGACTGGGTGGCCGGCAGGCCGAGGAACTGGCTGACCGCGTCGATGGTGAGCTGATCGGGGGTGTCGACCAGCACCTTTTCCTGCGATGGGGCAGGGCGCTCGCCCTGGGGCAACAGGGAGGTGGCCTTCTCCATGTTGGCTGCATAGCTGCCGGTGTCCGAGAAGACGATGGCATCTTCGCCGGAGTCGGCGAGCACGTGGAATTCATGGGAGCCTTCGCCACCGATCGAGCCGTTGTCGGCTACGACCGGGCGGAACTCCAGGCCCAGGCGACTGAATACGTTGCAGTACGCCTGGTACATGGTGTCGTAGGTCTGCTGCAGCGAATCCTGATCCATATGGAAGGAATAGGCGTCTTTCATGCTGAATTCACGTGCACGCATCAGACCGAAGCGCGGACGAATCTCGTCGCGGAATTTGGTCTGGATCTGGTAGAGATTCAGCGGCAGCTGCTTGTAGCTGGTGATTTCGCTGCGGGCCAACTCGGTGATGATCTCTTCATGGGTCGGGCCCACGCAGAACTCCCGATCATGCCGGTCTTTCAGGCGCAGCAGCTCGGGGCCGTACTGCTCCCAGCGCCCGGATTCCTGCCACAGCTCGGCCGGCTGAATGGCCGGCATCAGCACTTCCAGTGCGCCCGCCCGATCCATCTCATCGCGCACGACCGCTTCTACCTTGCGCAGCACCCGCAGGCCCATCGGCAGCCAGGTGTACAACCCGGACGCGATCTTGCGAATCATGCCGGCACGCAGCATTAGCTGATGGCTGATTACCGCAGCGTCGGCAGGCGTTTCCTTGAGGGTAGAGATCAGGTATTGGCTGGTACGCATGGGGAAGGGAAGTCCTGAACCGGATGGATTTGCGCGATATTGTACGGTCAGGGTGGGCCAGCGTATAGAGCCGCTGGCCGGGGCGAGCGGACTACGCCTTACCCACTCCTAGCGCTAAGCGTGGCCCATGCGGCCTCTACACGACTCAGCTCCGCATCGTCCTGGAGCAGCGATTTGAATGATACCCTGGGCAGATTCAATTCACCGCAACGTGCCCTGTCCCAGTCCTTCCAGTCCAGGTCATCGTAAATCTGATGCGCGTGGTCATACTTCTCATCATAGTGGTAGTGCCCAATGGATCTGTCTGGCGCGCGTGCCACGCCGACCACTTCGGTTCTACCCATGGTCAACTGGCCGCCAGACTCGAGCAGAACAAAGTAATCGCCAGCGGGAATATTGATGAACCGCCAGAACAGATCCGGCACTGAAGGACCGTGCTCCTTCCACTGGCGGTCGGATGAATAGGCCAGATCGCCTTTGATCTGAACGCGCGCCTTGAACTGACGTTCCCAGCGGGGGTCGTCCTTGATGTACTGCTGCAAGCTGCCGAGTTCTCGCCAGCCCAAAGCCAGACCGCGGCGCCTTTTCAGTTCGGTATAACTGCAACGTGCGTTCGAGGTAATGCACCACCATAGCGCCATGTTCTTACTCTCCCTGTTGTTTTTATTGGTGCTCGCAGCATCAACTTCGGCCCTTGGGGTACGAAATTCAATGCTACGTTGGTCTAGAATCGGTGGGAGTGGGCATGGGCAAGCCGAAGTGCTTGAGTATCCCGCGCGGCTAAGGCTGATTACATCGAGTATGAGATCAAGCAGATTGCGCTAACGGATGCTAGGGGTGCCAAAAGAAAGCAGCAAGGTGTCGAGCAAAATTGGTGGCGATTCAGATGCTTGTTGTTCGGCACATTGAACGGTCCTTCTGGGTGAAACGGCAAGATCATGTAGAGATGGAAAGGGCGGTGCTCGTCAAGACCGCCTTGCGTCCCCATGTGCCTCGTAGGAGTTCATAGCGTACAAGCTATAAAATGCAGATGGCTCAGCCTGCTGGTTATACCAGGCCAGGTGCGCGGGCATGGAAAACTGCACACGGCCGAAGCATTGGGTTTGCCAGCCGGCTGGCAAGGCTGGGTCCAGGGCATCGGCCCAGCTGACAGACGTCAAACCAAGCAGTACGGGCACAATCAGATAGCGCATTATGTGGTTCCTTCGGATGGGCAGACTGGTGATAAAGCCCAGTCGAGACTAATGCCCATCTGAACCCTAGTTGCGTTGACCCTCAATTGCGTTTTCGCCACGGTAGCTGCCCCGGCCACACCTATTTATCTAGCGTCACCTGGATGGTTTTACTCAATGCCTTCCACCGGGGCAGAACCTCTTCCGGGGGCGGGGTGAACTCGGTGAGATCGTCCACGCCTTTTTTAAAGGTGAATATCTGTACTGCCACCATTGGCCTGCTGCCGCCGCCGGTGTGTGCCAGCGCGAACCAGGCGCGTTCCTGTTCACCCGAGTCGGGTTTGGGGTCAAGGCGCCAGCCTTCGAGTCCGGCCAGGTAGCCGCCGATGTAGCTGCGCTCGATAAAAGGGGTCAATTTCCACTTTTTGCTGTCATAGCCCGGGAAGTAGTCGGTGTCGTAGGTGCCGGTGGTGGGAGGGGTTCCCCGTGGATTGTCCGGCGATGTGGTGACCAGGGTGAAAATCACGTTGGGTGTGCTGGTGAAGCGCAAGCTGTTCTTGATCGAATAATCCGTCTTGCCATCATCGGCGATAAAACCGTAGGGGAAGCAAAAGCCCGGCCCCTTGGGCACTTCGTAAAGGTCCCGCGGCCGAAAGCGGCTCATCAGATCCTTGAAAGCTTCCACGCCCTGGGGACCCGCCTGGCGCATGGCGAAGTAGTACACACGCTGGTTGCGATAGACATAGCCATAGCCAGGATAGTCTCCTCCCAGGAAGTAAGCGTCTGGGATGTCCAGGTCGTGCTCTCTTGGGATGGCGAAGGAGGCCTGCGTTTCTAGCTCTTTAATTTGCTGTGCGAGTTTTTCGACCACTTCGGGCCCGTAACCCATCTCGGGCAACCTTGCCAGACGACGTTTATCGGATTCGATGTTTTTGAGCAGGGTTTCCTGATATAGCTTGCCAGTTCCTTTTTGATGACGAACCGCCCTTTCAAATTCGGAACGTTCAACGATGTCACTTACCCGAATTAGCAACCCGTTGAAGTCATACCAGCCTGAGTCACCTTTGGCGGTAACCTTGGAGGTGAAGTTATGCCCCCCCGCCCGTGGATATGCGAAAAGTTCGCTCAGCATCATAGGTAGCCCAGTCCATCTCTTCGGGCACATCAAAAGTCAGTCTGCCCAAACATTCCTGCCGCGGCGCTTCTGCGAATGTCAGGCTGGTAGCGAGGCATAGAGCTCCAGCGAAAAAAGATCTCGTCATGATTGTGAGTCTCTTCGCTGCGTCGCCGGGTTCGGTGCCGCAGCATAAGATTGATTATTCTGTTGCATCAGCAACTGGGCCAGAACCGTCAGATTGATACCCGAGTCGTTATTTTCACCACGCGTCCATTGGGTCGGTAATTGGCAGATAAAGCCTCTCACACCAAAAGGTGGCGCATAGGAGCGAGGTGGCAGATGGGCATCTCCACGCCAGCAAT
>JAUVYN010000121.1 GCA_030603065.1 Pseudomonas sp. | reverse complement strand
ATTCTGGACATCTTCACTGAGTGATCTGACCGCAGCACCGATCTGCTCCGTACCGCTGGCCATCCCGGTAATGCGCTCCTGCAACTGATCCAGCCCTGTAGCGGCCTCGAGCAGGCTCGCGTCCATCTGCAGCACGCCGTCACGTCCCTGGGCGATGGAGCCGTGCATGCTGACTCCGGCTTCGTCGAGTCGCTTCATGCCTGCCCTGAACGCTTCGATAATGGTGCTGACACGGTCGGTCGCTTCAGTAGTATGTCCCGCGAGCCGACGCACCTCTTCGGCAACGACCGCAAATCCGCGGCCCTGTTCGCCGGCGCGGGCGGCCTCGATCGCGGCATTGAGCGCCAGCAGGTTGGTTTGCTGCGAGATACTCGCGATAATGCCGATCACCTGGGTCACTTCATCGATCTGCTTGCCTAGACGCTCGATTTCCTCGGCCAGCGCACGCTCGGCATGCTGAATCTGGTCGACCTGTTGGAGCACCTGTTTGCCGGCGCCTTCACAGATACGCAGGCGCGACGTCACCTCCGAGCCCAGATTGGCTATCTGCGCCGCCCCCGGCACCAGTTCAGACTCGAGCGTCGTGCTGATCTCTTCCACCGCGCTGGCGATGGTTTCGGATGATTGCGCGAGCTGTGAACCCATGCCTTCGGTCTCGCTTGCGATACGTGCAAGCGGCGGGGCATGCGCTGCGATACCCACCGCGGCCCTCAAGCTTGCACCGATTCGCTCATGTAGCTGCCCGACGAACTCGGGCAGCGATGGGGAGTGGCGCTCGGCGGGCAACCGAACGTTCAGATCAAGCTGTTCGAAGAGCCTGGTATGGCCAGCCGAGGGAGCGGTCACGCGGGGGAACGAGAGGAAGCTCATGTGTGTCCTTGGTGCAGTCGGAGTACAAGAGCGTTACTGCAATACCAGTGCCAAAGACGGGCCTAGAGGGCTCCAGGGGAATGGCTAATGAGATGGTGTTCTGAAATGGGGCGAGGTTTGTGATTGCGCCCGATGGCGGTGCGCGGGAGGGTTGTCAGGGCACGCCCTTGATGAGGAAGGAGGGCAGCGCCTTAACGCCACCCTCCCGCCAGTCAGGCGCCTGTCCAGCGCTTGAGTACCAACGAGGCGTTGGTGCCGCCAAAGCCGAAGCTGTTGGACATGACCAGATCGACGGCCTGATCGAGACGCTCGCGCAGAACCGGCAGCTCGCCGACATTTTCATCCAACTCTTCGATGTTGGCAGAGGCCACCAGGAAGTTGTCGCGCAGCATCAGCATGCAGTAGATCGCTTCCTGCACACCGGCGGCGCCAAGGGAGTGACCTGACAGACTCTTGGTCGAGCTGATCTTCGGCGGCGTGTCGCCGAATACTTCCCGAATCGCCTTGAGTTCCGCAACGTCGCCTACGGGGGTGGAAGTTCCATGCGTGTTCAGGTATTCGACCTTGCCGTCGACGGTAGCGAGCGCCTGCTGCATGCAACGCACCGCGCCTTCGCCGCTAGGCGCGACCATATCGTAACCATCCGAGGTGGCTCCATAGCCGACCACTTCGGCGTAAATCTTGGCACCGCGCGCCAGCGCATGCTCCAGCTCCTCGACCACCACCATGCCACCGCCGCCAGCGATGACGAACCCGTCCCGCTTGGCGTCATAAGCCCGGGAGGCCTTTTCCGGAGTCTCGTTGTACTGGGTAGAGAGCGCACCCATGGCGTCGAACAACATGGACTGGGTCCAGTGCTCCTCTTCACCCCCGCCGGCAAAGACGATGTCCTGCTTGCCTAGCTGGATCAGCTCGGCAGCGTGTCCGATGCAGTGCGCGCTGGTGGCGCAAGCGGAAGAGATGGAGTAATTGTTGCCCTTGATCTTGAACGGTGTGGCCAGACAGGCGGAAACGGTGCTGCCCATGGTCCGCGGGACGCGGTAAGGGCCGACCTTTTTGACGCCCTTTTCGCGCATGATGTCGATCGCTTCCATCTGATTGAATGTGGAAGCTCCGCCGCTGCCGGCAACCAGGCCGGTACGGAAACTGCTGACCTGCTCTTCGCTCAGGCCTGCGTCGGCAATTGCCTGCTGCATCGACAGGTAGGCGAATGCCGCTGCATCGCCCATGAAACGCTTGATCTTGCGATCGATGAGCTCGTCAAGATTCAAATCAACGCTGCCGGCGACATGGCTGCGCATGCCCATTTCAGCGTATTCGGGCTTGAACTTGATGCCGGACTTGCCGGCCTTGAGGCTCGAGGCCACGGTGTCCAGATCCTGGCCGAGGCAGGAGACGATACCCATGCCGGTTATGACGACACGACGCATGTTTAAGTCCTCAGAAACTGTCGGTAGAAGTGAACAGACCTACACGTAGCCCTTCGGCGGTGTAGATCTCGCGACCGTCGACGGCCATGCTGCCATCGGCGATGCCGAGTGTCAGCGACCGATTGATGGTGCGCTTGATATGAATGGTGTAGGTGACCTTCCTGGCGGTAGGCAGCACCTGACCGAAGAACTTGACTTCACCGGAGCCCAGCGCGCGGCCGCGGCCCTCGTAACCCAGCCAGCCGAGGTGGAAGCCTACCAGTTGCCACATGGCGTCCAGGCCCAGGCAGCCGGGCATTACCGGATCGCCTTCGAAGTGACAGGCAAAAAACCACAGGTCCGGGTGGATATCCAGTTCGGCGACGATCTCGCCCTTGCCGAACTTGCCGCCGGTGTCGCTGATATGCGTGATCCGGTCGATCATCAGCATATTGGGGGCCGGCAGCTGTGCGTTTCCGGGACCGAACATCTCGCCGCGGCTGCATTTGAGCAGCTCTTCCCGGTTATACGCATTTTGTCTAGACATTGAATCGCTCCTGCTCTTCCCCGTTGGCTGGGGCGCTATTTTATTCGATGTGACGGTGCGCTCGAGCAGCGTCAGCGTAAGCTCAGACTGACGGGCAGGGGAGTAAGTCACACCCGGATCCGATCAGAGGCGTTGAGGATACCCGTGAAGCCTGCCAAGGACAAAGTTTTCAGCCCTGGCAGGCCTGGTCCGGGTTTAATCGAGGGTGCCGAATTTTGACTGGAAGGCGTCGCGCAGCTCGCGCTTGAGAACCTTGCCGATCGCGCTGCGCGGCAGTTCGTCGCAGAGGATCAGGCGGTTGAGTCGCTGGGTCTTGCCAACGCGCTGGTTGAACCATTCCAGCACCTGCTGCGGCTGGACCTTGGCACCCGGCCGCGCTACCGCGTATCCAACGGGCGTTTCTCCCCAACTGCGCGACTGCACGCCGATTACGGTAACTTCCAGCAGGTCCGGGTGCTGGCGTAGCTCCTGCTCCAGGTCGCTAGGGTAGATGTTGAAGCCACCGCTGATGATCATGTCCTTGCGTCTGTCCATGAGCGTGAGGAACCCATCCTCGTCGAAGCGGCCGACGTCGCCGGTACGGATGAATCGTTTGCCGGTCTGGTCGTACCACTCGGCCTCGGCGGTCTTCTCCGGTTTGTTCAGATAGCCGGTCATCATCGCCGGAGAGTGACCGACGACTTCGCCGATTTCGCCCCGCGGCAACTCCTTGCCCTCTTCATCGATAACCCGCATGTCGTGATTTTCCAGCGGTTTGCCAACGGTGCCCAGCTTGGTCGGGTGCTCGTGGGCGGCTAGCATGCAGGAACCGCCGCCCTCGGTCATGCCGTAGAACTCCACCAGGCCGCCTGGCCAGCGCGCAAGGATGTCGGCTTTCAGTTCTGCGTGGAAAGGGGCGCTGGTGCTGAACTTGATCTTGAAACTCGACAGATCATGCTTCTCGAAATCCTCTCGGGCCATGATTCGCTGGTACTGAACCGGCACCAGCATCGTGTGGGTCACGGCGTGCTGCTCGGCAAGCCTGAGATAAGCTGCGGCGTCGAATTTGCTCATCAGGACGACGGTGCCGCCAAGGCCAAGGGTCGGCAGGAACGAGACCAGTGTGGTGTTGGAATAAAGGGGTGTCGAAATCAATGTGACGCAGTCTGGTCCGTAGCCGAATACGATGCCCCGCTGAATATGTGCCCAGCGCATGCCGTGGGACTGGACGATACCCTTGGGTTCGCCTGTGGTACCGGAGGAGTAGATGATGTTGAAAAACATCTCCGCATTCAGCTCGACGGGCGCCGGCTTCGCATCTGCGAGCCAGTCGCTGAAGCGCGCTCCGTCAAGGCTGTCGTCGAGGCTCCAGATGGGGATGGCTGCCTGCTCACGCACGTGCTCCAAGGCAGTAAGACTGGCCTGGTCGGCGAAAAGCAGACCGGCAGCCGAGTCCTTGAGCATCACCAGCAGGCTCTCCGGCGTTGACGACGGAGCGAGTGGCGCGACAACTACTCCGGCGCGCAACGCGCCGAGAAACAGCACCGCATAGTTGATCGAATTGGCAGCACAGATGGCCACCGAACTTCCCGGTACCAGGCCGTCGCGCTGCAGAGCGGCAGCCGCCTTGTCTGCCAGGTCGTTCAGCTGGTGATAATTCAGAACCTGCCCATCCTGTATCAGCGCAGGGTGCTCGGGACGCTCTACGGCATGCAGGGCGATCAGCGCGGGGAGGGTGGTGAAGGGAGACTCAAGGGTGATCGGCGTATCGATTGCGGCGTGCATTTTCCAGACCTGGCTGCTTGGGTTGAGCCAAGTGTCGCTATTTGCGCCGGGCGAATCCATGCCGACGGCGCCAAAGCGGACGGGCAGAATATGCCGCAATCAGTCAGACTGATTATTGGTCACCTGCCCGGGGATGAAGCGCTGCAGCGCACGTTGCAGCGACTGCCTCGCCAGTGGCTTGCTCAAAAATCCCTGCATGCCGGCAGCTAGACACCGTTGTCGGTCAATTTCCATCGCGCTGGCGGTGAGTGCGATGCAGGGAATAGGTGTGTGTTCTGCACACTGCGAGCGGTACGCCTCGTACACGGCAACCCCATCCTGGTCGGGGAGCCGCAGGTCGAGCAGCATGGCGGCAAACTGATTCGGCTGATCGCCGAGCAACTTCAGTGCTTCGTGCCCTGAACCGGCTGTGGTGACCTGATAGCCCAGGCTGCGGAGCATGCCTTCTATCACCATCTGGTTCACTGGATTGTCTTCTATCAGCAGTACGGGACGCATCTGGTCGGGTTCGATCGTTCCCTCGTGAATCGAATCGCCTGCAGATGGCGTGGCCAACGCCAGCGGTAACGTCAGCGTGAAGCGTGAGCCCTTACCCAGTTCACTGGACGCCTCAAGCTCTCCACCCATTGCGCGAGCGAAGGTTCGCGCAATCGACAGGCCTAGGCCGGTGCCACCGTAGCGGCGGGAAGTAGTTGAGTCGGCCTGTTGGAATGCCTCGAACATGCTTTCCAGCCGATCCTGGGGAATCCCTATTCCGGTGTCGCTGACCTCACAGCGAAGCCAGAGGGCATCGGGGCCTTCCTCGGACCAGTCGGCACGTATTCGGATTTCGCCGGCCTCGGTGAACTTAAGAGAGTTCCCGACCAGGTTGACGAGAATCTGCCGTAGGCGAGTCGGGTCACCGATGACCTCTGCATTGGCTGGCTCGCCCTCGACTTCGGTGATCAACCGGAGGCCTTTCTGGGCTGCGGTCAACTCAAAAACCGCAACCGAAGCCTGGATCTGCTGGCCAAGATTGAACGGGATCTGTTCAAGTTCGAGCGCGCCGTTTTCGATCCGCGAAAAGTCGAGAATGTCGTTGATGACCTTCAGCAGATGGTCGGTAGATTCCCCGGCTATGCGCACATACTCGACCTGTTCGGAGCTCAGTCTAGTAGTTTCCAGTAGCTGCAGCATCCCCATCACCCCATTCATCGGGGTGCGCAGTTCATGGCTCATCATCGCCAGGAACTCAGATTTGGCACGGTTGGCGCTTTCTGCGTCCTCCCGCGAAGCGGTCAGTTGTTCGATCGCTCGGCGCTGCTCGCACTCAGCGTCCTGCAACGCCTGCGCGAGGGCGTTGATGTTTTGCATCAGACGCCCGATCTCGTGTTGGTCGGTTACCTCGAGGCGTCGATCGAGCTGACCTTCCTGCAAGGCGTGAATCGCCTCGGCCATTCTTTCCAGTGGTCGTGATAGCGCGCCGGACAGGCGCACGGCGAGGAACAGCGCTGCGCCAATCACCGCCATTGCAAGAAGCATCGCGCGAAGCAGGATCTCGCGCTGTCGTGCGGTCACGGTGCGGCGGCTAACGGTAACCTCCACGTGACCCAGGTACGGGTCGGCGGTCATGGCTGCCATCGGGCTGCGGTCGCCCAGGAACGGATCCGGCGGCAGATTGATGCGCTGACGGCTGATGTCTGTCTGGAACATCAGGGTTTCCGAGGAGGGCCTTCCGGGTGTGTGCTCTTCTCTGCCCAGCTCCAGCATCTGGTTACCTTCGGCATCGAAGATGGCGGCATGCACCACCATCGGAATCCCCAGTGTCGCCTCGAGTGCGCCCTGTAGTGTGGAGAGGTTACCGGTAATCGCGCCGTACTCGCTGGCGGAGGCCAACTGACCGGCGATCAGAGCGCCCGTTTCGCGCAACTGCCGATCGACGTCCTCCAGCCGCGCCAGAATGAAATAGGCAAAGACCGCCAGGGCGAGCATCAGCGCCGGCGCAAGGGCGATGCCGATCAGACGATTGTGGATGCTTCCGTATTCCCAGAGTTTCATGGACTGGCCTTCATCAGGCGGATTGCCTGGGCAAGTGCCTCGTCATCCAGTGGCGGCAGGCCAAGGGAGCGGGCGACGTGCTGGTTACTGGATACCGAAAAGTGAATCGGATAGCTGACCTGGCCACCAACCCAGGTGTCGCCAAGCAGCTGAGCGGTGCTGCGGGCCATTTCCGCGGGGGAGCTGAAGGTCGTGCTGAGACTGCCCGCCTGGATGAAAGCCGGACCCGGGCCGATCAGTACCTTGCCTCTGCCGTAGCTGGCCAGCAGCAGCGCTTTGAGATTGTCGGCGTTGTAGATCTGGGGATCGTCCAATGCCATCAGCAGGTCACTACGGTCTAGCAGTTCAGCCACGGCGCGGCCGACGGTGCGGGGATCGCCGACTCGGGCCTGCTTGATTTCCAAACCTGCCCCCTCGGCACTGGCTCGCCATTCAACCAGTTGAGACTCGCTACGGTCGGTGTAGAGAATCCCAAGATGGCGTATGCGGGGAAGGATAAGGCGCGCCAGAGCTATCTGCCTGTCAGGGGCCGGGTTGCTCAGCAATATATGAAGATGCGCGGGCAACGGCGCTTTCAGCGAGCTGTGGACCCGCTCGAGGCCAATGTAGGCTGCTACGGTTGGAACTCTCAGGTCCTGCGTCATCCACCATTCCAGCGCATCTGGTCCCAGCGTTACCGCCGAAGAGGGGGATGCCGCAGGCAGGTCCTGCCCGAGCAGATGCAGCTCGACGGACTTACCTGCACTGGCTTCGGCCAAGGTGGCGACGAACTCGCGGGCGACCGCCGAATCGGCTGGTGTCACGACCAGTATCGATTCGCCGTGTGCCGCCGTGGCAAATGCCAGCAGGCACATTGTCAGGAACCGGTGCAGCGTGCTCATGACGGGCCCAGCCCATTAAGCGTATTCAGATACATGTGACATCCATGTCGGGGGGTGGCGGTCGACCCTTTCCTGCGCCTGAGCTAACGCACCGTCGCATACTCAGAAATTCAATTCCGCGCTCAGGTAGTAGT
>JAUVYN010000026.1 GCA_030603065.1 Pseudomonas sp. | reverse complement strand
CGACAATATTGCCGGCAAGGCCGCCAGCGACGCCGTTGACGGCGGCAGGGCAGTACGCGAGGTGGTGGTGGCAATGAAGCAGATCGCCGACAAGATCGGGATCATCGACGACATCGCGTATCAGACCAACCTGCTGGCGCTGAACGCAGCGATCGAGGCGGCCCGCGCTGGCGATCATGGCAAGGGGTTCGCGGTGGTTGCCGCCGAAGTGCGCAAGCTAGCAGAGCGCAGCCAGATTGCTGCTCAGGAAATCGGCGGGGTAGCAAGCAGCAGCGTGCGTTTGGCCGAACAAGCCGGGTCATTGCTGGACGAGATAGTGCCGAACATTCAGCGCACCTCCGATCTGGTCCAGGAAATAACTGCCGCCTCGCAGGAACAGAGCACCGGCGCCGGGCAGATCAACATCGCCATGGAGCAGATGAATCAGATTACCCAGCAGAATGCCTCGGCATCCGAAGAGCTGGCCGCCACCTCCGAAGAAATGAATGCCCAGGCCGCACAGCTGTTGGAACTGATCAGCTACTTCCAGCTTGATGCCATGCGCAGCGCGGTAGCCGGCCCGCATCGGGAGCCGTCGCGCTCCGGTCAGCCAGCCGCCACGCCGCGCCGTGATCGGGGCAACGCCCGGCCGGCACTGGATGACAGTCAATTCGTCAGCTTCAGCTGAAGGAGACCGCGATGAATCTGTCTCAAGGCGTCACGTCCGCCTCGTTCGAGGGCAGCGTGCAGCACCTTTCGTTCCGAGTGCGCAAGGCGCGTTATGCGCTGCCCATCGAACTGGTCAGGGAGATCCTAGAATACGGCCACGTGACCGGTGTACCGATGATGCCCGAGTGCATACACGGGGTGATCAACCTGCGCGGCAACGTGGTGCCCGTACTCGACCTGGCAGCGCGCTTCGGCATGGAACTGACCATTCCCGGCAATCGCACCTGTATCGTCATCATCGAGCTGGAGGTCAACGACACGCACCAGCGGATAGGACTGGTGGTGGATGCGGTGGATGCGGTACTCGATATCGACAGCGCCAATGTGGAGCCGGCACCGCCTTTCGGATCGGGTATACGGACCGACTTCATCGCGGGGATGGCCCGTGACCAGGTCGGCTTCACGATCGTTCTCGACATGCACAGAGTGCTATCGCTGGACGATCTGCTCGATCTCGGCCAGGCCACGGCCCAGGCCTCCTGACATGAGCGACTCGGGCCTGCCGGTTCTCGGAGAACAGGAATTTCGCACCCTGCAGGGGCTGATGGTCGAGGCCTCGGGCATCCGTCTGGCACCAGCCAAGCGGTCACTGGTAGCTGGAAGGTTACTGCGCCGGCTGCGGGTACATGGTGTAACCGATTACGCCGACTATCTGGCTTTGATCCGACGCCCCGAGCATGAGCGTGAACGGCGGCTGGTTATCGATCTGCTCACCACAAATGAGACCTATTTTTTCCGCGAGCCAGCCCATTTTCGCTTTCTAGAGCAGTATCTCCGTCGCCTAAATGGCCCGCTTCGGTTGTGGAGTGCAGCTTGCTCGTCCGGTGAGGAGCCGTACAGCCTGGCCATGGTGCTGGCAGAGCATGCGCAGCATGACGACTGGCGGATTCTCGCCAGCGATCTCAGCCAGACCATGCTCAGCCGGGCCGGGGACGCCATCTATTCGCTGGACGAGGCGGCGGATTTTCCTCCGGGATGGCTGCAGCGCCATTGCCTCAAGGGTACCGGGGAACACGCTGGCAAATTGCGCATCGGCCAGCACCTGCGCCAGCGGGTGGACCTGAAGGAGCTGAATCTGATGCGTCCGTTACCCGGCACCATAGGCTCGCAGGACATTGTTTTCCTGCGCAACGTGCTGATCTACTTCAGCCGGGAGGACAAGTTCACCATTGTCAGACGAGTCCTTGAGCGGCTACGCCAGGGCGGATTGCTGTTCATCGGCCACGCAGAAAGCCTGCACGGCTTCGAACTGCCACTGACGGTCGTTGCTCCGTCGGTATATCAACGTTCATGACGCTCGGGGCGGCCTAGGTATGATCAAGGTATTCATCGTCGATGATTCGGCGCTGGTCCGCCAGGTACTCTCGACCTGCCTGGCGAGCCATCCGGGCATCCAGGTGATCGGCCAGGCGGCGGACCCCCTGTTCGCAATGGAAAAAATGCAACACGACTGGCCGGACGTGCTGGTGCTGGATGTGGAAATGCCGCGTATGGACGGCATCACCTTTCTTCGCAAGCTGATGGCCGAGCGGCCGACCCCAGCTATCATCTGCTCGACTCTGACCGAAGCCGGCGCTGCAGTTACCCTTGAAGCGCTGGCCGCGGGCGCGGTTGGCGTATTCACCAAGGCGCGTTTGGGCCTCAAGGACAGTCTTCTTCAACTATCTGCGGAGTTGGCAAGGCAGATCGAGCAGGCCGCACGCTGCCGACCGCGCGCCGCGCCGAAGGCGATGTCACAGAGATCGCCCAGCCCGCAGCGCGGAGAGCCCTCTCGCACCGAGTCAGCGGCGCCCACCCTGACACAACTCAGCACCACCGACCGGGTCGTCGCGCTGGGGACCTCGACGGGGGGTACCCAGGCGCTCGAACTCGTGCTGCGCCAACTGCCGCCGGATGCACCAGGCATCATCATCGTCCAGCACATGCCGGAGAAGTTCACCGCAGCCTTTGCCCGCCGGCTCGACAGTCTGTGCCAGATAGAGGTCCGTGAAGCGCGCCACATGGACCGCGTACGCAGCGGACTGGCACTGGTTGCTCCAGGCGGTCGCCATATGCAGCTCAAGCGCAGCGGTGCGCAGTACTTCGTGGAGGTGCTCGACGGCCCACCGGTCAATCGCCACAAACCGTCGGTGGACGTGCTGTTTCGTTCAGTTGCGCGGCATGCCGGTCATAACGCACTGGGCATCATCATGACCGGGATGGGCGACGATGGGGCTCGCGGGCTACTGTGCATGCGCGAGGCGGGTGCCCGGACCGTGGCTCAGGACGAAGCCAGCTGCGTGGTCTTCGGCATGCCGAAGGAGGCACTGCAGCTGGGTGCGGCACAGTACACCGAAGCCCTGGCCAATCTGCCCAGGGTTATCTCCGATTACGCCCGGCGCTGAACAGTCATGGCGTCAGGGTGACGACCATCGCGCTGGCAGCTGACAATGCCACTTCGAAGATGCCGTCCTGGGGCAGCACCCGTTCGCTGTGATTGACCCCGAGAAAACTGCCGTCGGCACTCCCGTCCAGGGTCTGACCACCGAAGGAGATGCCCTCCGTCGCACCGAGCGAAGGTGCCAGCAAACGGCGAACCTCGGCCGTTCGATAACCGGGAACGCTCACGCGCACCACGCCGGAGGCTCTCGGATCCTTGTTGATCAGCGTTATGCGCAGCCGTCCACCCTCGTCATCACGCGCCGCCCAGGCCTTGACGTTGGCATCGGTCGCCAGCGAGACCGGCAGCAGCTCGGCCCGATTGCGGGTCGCCTCCGCAAACATCAGCATGCCGTAGTACAGCGGCATGACCTTACGCAGTTCATACTGAGCGGGGAAGCGGGTGCCCGCCGGTGGCTCGATGTTCAGGCCGGACACCTGATACTGGCGAGCAGGCACGTCGAACAGGAAGGGGCTACGCAGATCCCAGCCATGCTGGCTGTTCCACAGTCCGCTGTACAGATCCACCCCCTGCACACCGTTGTAGGCGTATTCGAACAGTGCATCGGCCACCCAGAGCGCGCTTTCGAAGGTATCGCTGATACCCGGCTGCCCATTGCACAGCAGCGAGTTCATCTCCACCACCCGATAGGGTTTGGCGGCTGCCTGAGCGGTCCGCAGAAAGGGCAAGGTATCGTCTATTCCCTCCTGCACCGATGCCGGGCGCAACAGGTGGCCCGGACGCGCATTACCTGCGCATGCCGCCGTGCCGCTGGAGGGGCCGTGATGAGTAACCAGAGCGAGGCTGTTGAACTCCTGCGTCAGCATCCGGCCCAGGTTCTCCGGGGTGGAAAAACCGGTTACCGCCGCGGTACGTGACGGTTCGGAAATGAATCCACCCATGGCCGGCCCGGCGAAGGGCGGCCCGCCCGGAGTAGCCTGCCGCACCGTATCGGCATAGAAGCGGTACTCACTGAGATATTCTTCAAAGGTGTAGTCCCGCGGGCGCTTTTCATTGGGAATGAAGAAGTCCGGCTGGTTGCCGAGTTCGAAGGCCTTGATGGCCTCAGGCGGCAGACCGGTCTGCAATGCCCGGGCCTGCTGCGCGGCAACTCCGGGCATGCCTGATCCCATGTTCAGACCAAGGATGTAGCGCACGCCGGGACTGACCAGAATCAGATCCTCGTGCAGCCGGTTTAAAGCGGCTATCCGGGATGCCGGCGCAGATACGTCACGGTCGGTATCGCGTCCGCCAATACGCAGGGTCAGCGGACCGCCGCTGCGATCGATCAGGTTGATCAAGAGTTGCCGGTAGGCCATGTTGACACCTACCCCTGGGTCGCCCAGCATCAGCTGTGCCTGGCTCCAGTCGTGCGACAGGCCAAGGAATGCTTCCGGGGTGCGCAGACCGTTGGCGGACGGGTCCAGCGTGACGCTTGCCAGCGTCGGCCCGGGCTGAACCTCGACGGTCACTTCGCGGGTGACATTGCGTCCGTCAGCGGTGACGGCGGTGAGTTCGTAGCGGGTGGTCTGCAGCGGTGCGACCTGCGCCATGCTCCAGCCCGGCGCCGCTTCGATTCCGCCAAGCGACACGCTGCGCGCGCCCTGCACCTGCCAGGACAAGAGGACCTGTTCGCCGGCGGTGACGCTCTGGGGGGTGGCGGTAAACGCCTGGATCACGTCCTCTGATTCGGCAGGCGCCGGGGGATTGCCGCCGCAGCCGACGAGCCATAGCATCAGAGACGCGGTAAACAGATACGACCAGTGCACGGGTCGTGTTCGGCAAGTGGGCACGCTCGTGCGGGACATATGCCATCCTCCTTGGGGACCGTTGGCGATCAGGACTAATCCTAGCCTTGCAACGGACTTAGAGGGCTCTGCGCCAGAAAGTGCCCATAAAAGTTCCCGGATCGCCTACAAATATCCGACGTGATCGCAATTCGCCGGCCCACCGCCGCGAAGCTACAATGAAAACAGGCACATGGCCGTAACGGGCCCACGAGCGGGTGAAAGATGATCGACTATAGTAAGAAGCGCTTTCTGCTGGTGGATGACTTTTCCGATTTCCGTACCTCTGTGACCGGCATGCTCCGACAGATGGCGGTACGGAATGTGGATGCTGCGAGCAATGGCAATGATTGCCTGGCCCTGTGCCGGCAAAATCGGTACGACATCATCCTTCACGACTACAACCTGGGCGACGGCAAGAACGGCCAGCAGGTCCTTGAGGAGCTCACGCAGGGCAAGCTGATCAGCCCCCACTGTATCTTCGTCATGGTCACCGCCGAGAGCAGCCAGGCGATGGTGATGGCGGCGCTGGAATGCGAACCGGATGCCTATCTGACCAAGCCGTTCAACCGCGCCAGTCTGCAACAACGCCTCGACAAGCTGGTTGAACGCAAGCTGGCACTCAAGCCGATACTAGACGCCAAGGTCAGAAACAGTTCGGCCGCAGTGGTGGATGCCTGTGATGCGGTGTCCTCGGAGCACCCGCGGTATCTGCCGCAGTGCCAGCGCTACAAGGCCGAGGCACTGGCCGAGCTGGGGCGACATGTAGAGCTGGAAGCACTGCTGACCGGCCTGGTAGGCGACCGCCCCCTGCCCTGGGCACTTGTGATGCTTGCCAACCATCTGTGCCAGCGCCGCCAGTTCGAGCAGGCCAGGGCGCTGTATGAGAAGGGCATGACGCTGTTTCCGATGCTACCCGCCCTGTACGACGGGCTGGCCCGCCTCCACCTGGCACTGGGCGACAGTCAGCGCGCTCAGGAATACCTTCAGCAAGGTGTGCGCATCTCTCCGAACACGCTTGCCAGGCAGAGCGAGCTGGGCCGCGTAGCTCGCCTGAACGATGATATCGAACCGGCGATTCGTGCCTACCGCCATGCGGTAGGCCTGGGCAAGCATTCGGCATTTCGGGATCCGGAGAACCATTTGCAGCTGGCCGGCGTACTCAGCGCCCAATCAGGCAGCGAGCCGGTGAACCCAAAGGCCCTTATAGAGATACGCCAGACCCTGGGCGAGCTCGAGCGCACCTGGAAGAACGATCCAGCAGTTACCGCCCGCGGACAGCTGGTTCAGGCCGGCGCACTAGCCAAGTCCGGCCATCAGGCCGAGGCGCAGAAGCTCACCGCTGCCGCGGTAGAGCGTCTCGGTGAACTGGACACTTTCTTCACTGCCGACCAGGCTCTGGAGGTCGCTACGCAGCTCAAGGCATTGGGCGCAGGGCAAAAGGCGGAGGAGTTGCTGGCCACTTGCGCGGAAATGTACGGTGACGACCCCGGCGTAATGCAGAGCATCGCTCGGCAAACCGACAATCCGGCGATCCTGGAAGCTGGCACCCAGGCCCAGGCATACAATCGCGAGGGTATCAGGCTCTATCAACAGAAGAACTACCCGGCCGCACTGGACGCCTTCCGACGGGCCCTCGCTGCCCAGCCACGCAATGTCAGCTTTGCGCTGAATACGGCCCAGTCGCTTCTGCGCCAACTGGCGGCCAGTCCCGATCCAGCATTGCGGGCGGAATGTCTGCGCTGCCTGGATCAGGTCCGCGGGCTGCCCCCAAGTGACCCGCGTCACGAACGTTATCAGAAACTGCGGCGCAGCGCGGAGACCGCATGAGCGACGACTTCAGGGACGAGCCTCCCGCTGGCACGCTGGACTTTTCCACGGTCATCGCCTCGACCGTGCACGACATGAAGAACTCACTGGGCCTGCTGATGCAGGCCTACACCGAGTCACTCGCCGCCCTGCCGCCGGAGGCCAGCAATAGCCGCGAGCACGGCATTATCGAATACGAGTCCCTGCGTCTGAACGGCATGCTGGTGCAGATGCTCGGGCTCTACAAGCTGGGCGTCAACCAGCTACCGCTGCGCCCAGCCTGGAACGATCTGGAGGACTTCATCGGCGGACAGCTGGCGCGCCATCAGGACATCCTCGAAGCCCGTCACATCACTGCCAGCCAGGACGTGGAGGACCCCGGAATGCTGGGTTTCTTCGACGCCGAACTGGTCGGCTCGGTGGTCGCCAACGTGATCAACAACTCGATTCGCTACGCCCGCTCGGCCATTCACCTGCAGGCATCGATGGATGGCGATGAGCTGCTGATTGCAATCAGCGATGATGGTCAGGGCTACCCGCCGGCGATGATCGAAAAGCAATCCGACTACGTGCTGGGTATTGACATGAGCACCGGCAGTACCGGTCTCGGCCTGTATTTCGGCCAGCGCATCGCCCAGTTGCACGAGCGCAACGGTGTCACCGGGCGTATCGCCCTGAGCAATGGCAGCGCTCTGGGTGGGGGCGAGTTTCGCATCTGGCTACCGTGACCAATCGGTCGCAACAGCGTTTATGACCCATCAACACCGAAGCTGTTAGCCGTTCCCAGACAGGACCTGGACGGCTAGCCTGCGGGTCCAGTAAGGCGAGGCGAGAACCACGCCGTCATAACAAGACCGCCGTTGAGCGCGTCGAACCCGCATCGGAGAATTGGCATGTTCGATCGTCACTACCAGGTATGGCCCGACCAGGTCCCACATTTTTTAGAACTGCCCCGTACCAGCCTGTATTCCAACCTGACGGTGAGCGCGCTGCGCTACCCCGAGCACCCGGCGATCATCTATTACGGTACGCAGCTCAGCTACTGCGAGCTGGAGCGCGAGGCCGAGGCGCTGGCCGGCTACCTCATGCAGGCCGGGGTGAAGGCGGGTGATCGGGTGCTGCTGTACATGCAGAACTGCCCGCAATTCGTCATCGGCTTCTACGCCATCCTGCGGGCCAACGCGGGGGTGGTGCCGGTCAACCCGATGAACCGCCGCGCCGAGCTGGAATACCTGATCGAGGATACCGAGGCGCAGGTCGCGCTGTGCGGACAGGAGCTGCTGGAGAACATCACCGATCTGGTGGGCTTCAGATCGTTGCGCGAGGTGGTGGTGACCGCCTACAGCGAGTACGTGCGCGAGCCGACCGCGCTCGAATTGCCGGACGCCGTGCGTCTGCCCGCCAGGACGCCGAACGGCGCAGGCCTGACCGGCTGGCAGCAGGCGATCGCCGCCGGCCATGCGCCCGGCCCGCTGACCGCCGGCCCCGATGACCTCTGCGTGATCCCCTACAGCTCCGGCACCACCGGTAACCCCAAGGGCTGCGTGCATACCCACCACAGTGTCATGGCCACCACGGTCTACTGCTCGGTGTGGGGCAACGCGCAGCATTCGGCGCGGGCACTGGTCTCGGTGCCGATGTTCCATGTCACCGGCATGCAGGTGTGCATGAACAGCATGGTCTACATCGGCGGCACCCAGGTGATCATGACGCGCTGGGACCGGCGCACCGCAGCGCAGCTGATCCAGGACTTTCGGATCAGCAGCTGGCGCAACATCTCGACGATGGTAGTCGACCTGCTCTCCGAGCCGACCATCGACCAGTACGACCTGTCCAGCCTGCAGGCGATTGGCGGCGGCGGTGCGCCGATGCCGGCGGCGATCGCCGCCAAACTGGAGCAGCAGATGGGCCTGCAGTACGCCGAGGGCTATGGCCTGTCGGAAACCATCAGCGCCACCCACATGAACCCACCGGGCCGCGCCAAGCCGCAGTGCCTGGGCATTCCGATCATCGGGGTGGATGCACGGGTGATCGACGTCGACACCCTGAAGGAGGTCGGCCCCGGCGAGACGGGAGAGATCATCCTGCACGGCGAGCAGGTGTTTCAGGGGTACTGGCGCCGCGAGGAGGCCACCGCAGAGGCCTTCATCGAGCTGGATGGCAAGCGCTTCTTCCGTAGCGGCGACATCGGTCACTACGATGAGGAGGGCTATTTCTTCCTGGTCGACCGGGTCAAGCGGATGATCAATGCGTCCGGCTTCAAGGTCTGGCCGGCGGAGGTGGAATCACTGCTCTACGGCCATCCGGCGGTGCAGGAGGTGTGCATCATTTCCGCGCCGGACGCGCGCCGCGGTGAAACCGCCAAGGCAGTGATCGTCCGCAAGGCAGGCCACCAGGAGGTGACCGCCGAAGAGATCCTCGGCTGGTGCCAGGCCAACATGTCCGCCTACAAGTGCCCGAAGCTGATCGCCTTCGTCGACGCCCTGCCCAAGTCGCCCACCGGCAAGATCATGTGGCGGGCCCTGCAGGAGGAGGAGTGGCGCGAGGCAAACGCCTAGCGCGGCATCATGCGCACCCCGTCCAGCTCGCTGAGCGGACGGGGACGACCGATGTGGTAACCCTGGGCGTAGTCCACGCCGAGCATTTTCAACCGTTCCAGGATTTCCCCGTTCTCGACGAACTCGGCTACCGTCTTCAGGCCCATTTCATGGCCGATGGTGTTGATCGAGGCAACCATCGCGCGGGCGATCGGATCCGTGTCGATATCCTTCACGAAAACACCGTCGATCTTGAGAAAGTCGACCGGCAGATTCTTCAGGTATGCGAAGGAGGACAGGCCGGAGCCGAAGTCATCGAGCGCGAAGCAGCAACCGATAGCCTTGAGTCGCTGCATGAAGGTCAACGCCCGGCTGAGGTTGGCGATGGCGCTGGTTTCGGTAATCTCGAAACAGATGACCGCGGGAGGTACCTGGTGGCGAGCAATGGTCTCCAGCACGAAATCCAGAAATCCCTGTTCGCCGAGCGACGCCGCCGATAGGTTGATCGAATAGCTTCCTGGACGGCCGGCACAACGACGGCTGTAGTCGCCCACCCAGGCCAGAAAATTACCCACCACCCAACGGTCGATCGCACTGGACAGGAGATAGCGTTCCGCCGCAGGCATGAAAGCTCCCGGCGGAATGACCTGCCCATCCTCACCCAGCATGCGAACCAATACTTCGAAGGCCGGTGCATCGTCACTGCCCTGGACCCTGACGACCGGCTGCACATAGAGGCGCAGCAGGTCAGCTTCGATTGCCTGGCGGATTCGGTTGACCCAGAGCATTTCCCCGCGACGGGTGAGCAGTTGCTGATCGTCCGCCTGATAAATGTGTATCCGGTTGCGCCCGCTATCCTTCGCCGCATAACAGGCGCTGTCTGCAGCGCTGAGCACTTCGCCAAGCGAATGGGTATGCTCACCACCAACCTGCACCAGGCCGATACTCACCCCTACCGCAAAGGTCTTGCCTTCCCAGCTGAAACGAAAATCCTCCACCAGCGAGCGGATACCGTCGGCGATGGGCACGGCCTCTTCGAGCGAGCAGCCGGTCAACAGCAGGCCGAACTCGTCCCCACCCAGTCGCGCCAGAACATCGCTGCTGCGCACTCGTGTCTGAAAAAGTCGCGCCAGCTGCCGGAGCAGTTCGTCGCCCGCGGCATGACCACAGGTGTCGTTGACGATCTTGAACTGATCCAGATCCATGTAGCACAGGACCTGCTCACCCAGGTTCTCCAATGGTCTCAGCGCCTGGGTGAGCCGCCGCTCGAACTCGGCCCGATTGGCCAGGCCGGTCAGGGTATCGTGCGCCGCCTGGTGAGACAGTTCACGCGCCAGGCGGCGGTTCACCGTCACGTCACGGAAGGTCAGCACCGCGCCTATGATGCGCCCTTCGGCGTCTCGAATCGGAGCGACCGCATCCTGGATATGCACTTCGCTGCCGTCCTGGCGACGCAGGAGCGATACGCTCCCCTCGCGGCGCTGCAGGGCGTTGCGATACCGTCGCAGCAGGCCCAGCACCGGATCGCCCTGCGGCTCTCCGCTATGTTCGTCGAACAACTGATAGACCTCCGGCAGCGGCCGGCCGCTGGCCTGCTCCTCGGTCCATCCGGTGAGTGTTTCGGCCACCGGATTCAGATACCGTACGCGGCCATCGGGCCCGGTGGTGATGACTCCGTCACCAATCGAAGCAAGGGTGACCTGTGCCAGCATCTTCTCCTGAAACAACTGCTGCTCGATCCGGCGGCGCTCGGTAATGTCGCGGATGATGCAAGTGTACACCGGACCGTCGAAGGCGCCGCGGCTGACCGTGAGCTCGGCAACGAACTGTTCGCGCTCCCGACGACTGAACAGCACCTCCTCCTTCACCTCGCTACCCGGCTCCGGGAGGGGTATGCCGCGCCAGCCCTGCTCGGCTACCAGACGCTGCAGAGGGCTGCCGATCAACGCCGTGGCGGGCAGCCCGAACAGCCGTTCGGCGCCGGGGTTGCAGCTGGCCAGAACGCCTTCCGGGGAACAGGTCACTACACCGTCACGGATATCGCGGATGATCGACTGGGTGGTCCCGACTGCGCTACGCAGCGCACCTATGACCTTGTTGTACTGACTGGCGATCTGACCGACTTCCGTAAATGGCTCGACAGGCACCTCCGCATCCAGGCGACCGGCGTGCTGATGATCCGCCATGGCCTGCAGCAGCTCGATCATCTCGGTCCGCGCGCCGTGCTCCGACACGTTCAGGCCGATCTGCTCGTCTTCGGGATCCACCCTCAGCGGCACCAGGCGATCAATCAGGCGCAGCAACAGCCAGCTGACCCCGAACGCCCAGAGCCCTGCCACGAGAATGCCCTCGACCTGCACGGCCAGTTGCTGCCAGCGGTCCAGCCCGGTGCCCAGCCGCTGCAGATCGGCAAACAGGGCAACCGCCAGGGTGCCCCAGATCCCGCTTGCCAGATGTACGGGAACCGCGCCGACCGCGTCATCGATCCGCCAGCGATACAGAAGACGGTCAGCGCCGTACATGATCAGGCTGCCAAACAGGCCTATGACCAGTGCAGCGCCGGGCCCGACTGCGTGCGCACTGGCGGTGACTGCAACCATGCCGGCGATCAGCCCATTGAGCGGGTAAACCGGGTCTACATGCCTCCAGCGCAGCCACGAAGCACCCATGCCGCCCAGCACGCCAGCCACCGCGGCCAACAAGGTATTTGCGATGATCGCAGGCACGCTGGCATCGAAAGCGAAGGTACTGCCGCCGTTGAAGCCGAACCAGCCAAACAGCATCAGCAGGGCGCCGAGCATGGCCAGCGGCAGATTGGAGCCGGGAACGCCCCGCCCTTCGCGGGTCTGCTCGAAACGCCCCAACCGGGGGCCGAGGACCAGAATCACCGCCAGGGCGATCCATCCGCCCACGGAATGAACCACGGTCGCACCGGCAAAATCGACGAAACCACGGCCCGCGAGCCAACCAAGACCCTCGCTGAAGCTCCCGCCCCAGGCCCAGTGGCCGAAGAATGGGTAAATCAGTCCTGCCGCAACCAGCGTGATCAGCAGATAGCCGGAAAAGCGCATGCGCTCGGCCGCCGCGCCGGACACGATGGTGGCGGCTGTGGCGCAGAACATGGCCTGAAATAGAAAGAACGCCGCCTGCCAGGTATCATCGAAGGCCAGCAGGCGCAGCCCAGTTCCAGCCCACCCGCCCTCGCTGACCCCGAACATCACCCCGAAACCGAAGAGCCAGTAGAGCAGCACCGCTATGCTCAGATCGGCCATGTTCTTGACCGCAACGTTGATGTTGTTCTTGCTACGGGTGAGCCCGGATTCCAGGCACAGAAATCCCATTTGCATGTTGAAGACCAGGCCGGCGCAAAGCACGACCCAGAGTACGTCGATCATTGGCACTGACATTCCCTGACTCCCCGACACGGTGCTGGCACAACAATGGCGCGCCCATGTGCCTTACGCACTGTTTCGGGGCACGCAATGGCGCACTTGGGTGCGCTCGGATGCTTTTCGTGGGAGAAGTGCAGTTTCCGTACCACTGACCGGGCTGGCGACCGGGTATGGAAACGGCGCCAGCGGACCTGGCGCCGTGGTGGGGGATCAGTCTGCGATATGCACCAGCTGCTTGCCGAAGTTGCGGCCCTTGAGCATGCCCTTGAAGGCTTCGACGGCGTTGTCCAGTCCCTCGGCCACGGTCTCGCGGTACTTCAGCTTGCCCGAAGCGACCTGGTCGGCCAGCAGTTTGGTGATCTCCTGATGCTGGTCCTGCCACTCGGTGACCAGGAAGAAGCGGTGCTCGGGCTTGTTCTCACCCATGGCGCCGAATACGTGGAAGGGTGTCTCGACCTTGCTCGCGTCCTCGGCATTGTAGGCCGATACATAACCGCAGATCGGCACGCGCGAGCCCTTGTTCAGCAGCTTGGCCACGGCGCGGGTGACTTCACCGCCGACGTTCTCGAAATACACGTCGATACCGTCCGGGCACGCGGCTTTCAGGTCAGCCTCAAGGTTGCCGGCCTTGTAGTCGACGCAGGCATCGAAGCCGAGTTCCTCGACCACGAAGCGGCACTTCTCCTCGCCACCGGCCACACCTACCACGCGGCAGCCAAGCTGCTTGGCGGTCTGGCCCACCACGGTGCCGACCGGGCCCGAGGCCGCGGAGACCACCACGGTTTCGCCGGCCTTGGGCTTGCCGACGAACATCAGGCCGCAATAGCCCGTACGGCCTGGCATGCCGGCCACACCGAGAAACGCCTGCAGCGGCACGCTACCGGCGTCAACCTTGTAGACCATGGGCGCATCGCCCGGAAACACGTAGTACTCCTGCCAGCCGGTATAGCAGGTGACGATGTCGCCGACGCTGTAACGGTCGGACTTCGACTCGACCACCCGGCACACGCTCTCGCCGACGATCGGCTCACCGATGCCGATGGGATCCATGTAGCCCTTGCTGTCGTTCATGCGCGGGCGCATGTAGGGGTCGAGTGACAGCCACAGGGTCTTGACCAGAACCTGGCCATCCTTGAGCTCGCGAACCGGCTCTTCCTTCAGAACCAGGTCGCCGTCCTGGATTTCGCCCTGGGGGCGCTTGGCGAGTACGACTTTACGATTGGTATGGGCGGACATGACTACCTCTGCGGTCGATGTGAATGGCGGGCGCAGCCCGAACCCATCGATGGTAAACCAGCCCTGCGGCAGATCAACGCATGGCCGGGGAACATTCACCAGTTTGATCGGTGGCCAGCAGGGTCAGCGAAACCGCTACGCTCCGCCTGTTCTCAGGCAGGGTCCGCCCAGTCCTGAGCCAGATGCTGATCCTTGAGGCGCACATAATTGGCAGCCGTGTAGGTGAAAAAGCTGCGCTCCTTGTCAGTCAACGGACGCACCTGCCGCGCCGGACTGCCCATATAAAGATAGCCAGTCTCCAGCCGCTTGCCCGCCGGCACCAGACTGCCGGCACCGATGATCACTTCGTCCTCGACCACCGCGCCGTCCATCACGATGCTGCCCATCCCCACCAGAATCCGACTTCCCAGCGTGCAGCCATGCAGCAGTACCTTGTGCCCGATGGTCACCTCGTCGCCGATGGTCAGGGGGTAGCCATCGGGGTTGTACGGGCCGGCATGGGTGATGTGCAGTACGCTACCATCCTGTACGCTGGTACGGGCGCCGATTCGAATACGATGCATGTCGCCACGGATGACCACCGCCGGCCAGACCGAAGAATCCTCACCGATCACCACGTCACCCAGCACCACGGCGGAAGGATCGACGAAAACCCGCTCACCAAGCTCGGGGTTCGAGTCGTTGAAGTGTCGTAGCGCCATATGCAGCTCCTCATTGAAGAAAGCTCTTGCGACCATTGAGAAATGCCATGGTCGTGCGAAAGGTCGTCAGTTTAAATAAAATGGTTGTCAAAGTCCGCGACTACCGAATCAGGAAACCCGTACCCCATGTCGAATCCGCTCCTGCAAGCCTATGATCTTCCGCCCTTCTCGCTGATCCGCGCCGAGCACGTCAAACCTGCCATCGAGCAGATTCTCGCGGAGAACCGGGAGCAGCTGAAGGCGTTGCTGGCGAACAGCAACGACCAGTGGACCTGGGCCGACCTCATCGAGCCGCTGGATGAAACCGGCGAACGTCTCGGCCATGCCTGGTCTCCCGTCAGCCATCTGAACGCGGTGATGAACTCACCGGAATTGCGCGACGCCTACAACGCCTGTCTGCCGCTGCTTAGTCAGTACTTTACTGAACTGGGCCAGAATCAGGCGCTGTTCGAGGCCTACCAGCAACTGGCCAACAGCGACGCCTTCAATAATCTGGACAACGCACAGCAGAAGATCATCGAAAAGGCCCTGCGCGATTTTCGTCTGTCCGGTATCGCCCTGCCGCCCGAGGAGCAGAAGCGCTATGGCGAGCTGCAGATGCGCCTGTCCGAGCTGCAAAGCAAATTTTCCAATCAGGTGATGGATGCCACCCAGGCCTGGACCAAGCACCTAACCGAAGCGAGCGCGCTGGACGGCCTGCCCGAATCCGCGCTGGCTCAGGCCCGTCAGGCCGCCGAAGCGCGCGATCTCGAGGGCTGGCTGGTGACGCTGGAATTCCCCAGCTATTACGCGGTGATGACCTATGCCCATGACCGGGCGCTGCGCGAAGAGCTGTATACCGCATACTGCACACGTGCTTCGGACCAGGGACCGAATGCCGGGCAGTTCGACAACGGCCCGCTGATCGACGAGATTCTGGCCCTACGCCAGGAGCTGGCCGAGCTGTTGGGGTATCCGAATTACGCCGAGCTGTCGCTGGCGACCAAGATGGCCGAGAGTACCGACCAGGTCCTGGGCTTTCTGCGCGACCTGGCCCAGCGCAGCAAGCCGGCCGCCGAGGCCGACCTGGCCGCCCTGCGTGAATACGCCGCGAGCCAGGGCTGCAGCGACCTGCAGGCCTGGGATGTGGGCTATTTCAGCGAGAAGCTGCGCCAGCACCGCTATGCCATCTCCCAGGAGGAACTGCGCCCCTACTTCCCCACCAATCGGGTGATCGAGGGCATGTTCCAGATCGCCACGCGGCTCTATGGAGTCAGCTTCCGCGAGGTTAGCGAGTTCGATCACTGGCATCCGGATGCGCGCCTGTACGAGGTAGTCGAGGGCGACCAAGTCATCGGTCGCTTTTTCCTCGACCTGTACGCGCGAAGCAACAAGCGCGGCGGCGCCTGGATGGACGGCGCCCGCGATCGTCGGCGCCTGCCGGGGGGAGGCGTGCAGAAGCCGGTGGCCTATCTGGTGTGCAACTTCACCCCGCCAGTCGGTACTGCGAAGCCGGCGCTGCTGACCCACGACGAGGTGACCACCCTGTTCCACGAGTTCGGTCATGGTCTGCATCACCTGCTGACGCGCATCGACTACTCCGCCGCCTCCGGCATCAATGGCGTGGCCTGGGATGCCGTCGAGCTGCCGAGTCAGTTCATGGAAAACTGGTGCTGGGAACCGGAAGGCCTGGCCCTGCTCTCCGGCCACCATGAAACCGGCGAAGCGCTGCCACAGGATCTGCTCGACAAGATGCTGGCCGCGAAGAACTTCCAGTCGGGGCTGGGCATGCTGCGGCAGATCGAGTTTTCGCTGTTCGACTTCGAGCTGCACGCACGGCGCCACCCGGAACGCAGCGTGCAGCAGGTGCTGGACGCGGTGCGTGACGAAACCTCGGTGCTGCGCCCGCCGGCGTTCAATCGCTTCCAGAACGGCTTTTCGCACATCTTCGCCGGCGGCTATGCCGCGGGCTACTACAGCTACAAATGGGCAGAGGTTCTGTCGTCCGATGCTTTCTCACGATTCGAGGAAGAGGGCATCTTCAATCCGGAGACCGGGCGCGCCTTCCGCGAGACCATTCTGGCCAAGGGTGGCAGTCAGGAACCGATGGAGCTGTTCGTTGCCTTCCGGGGACGCGAGCCGAGCATCGACGCGCTGCTGCGCCACAGCGGTCTGACCGGAGAAGCGGCATGAGCGAGGCAGTGGTGGTCAAGCGCTTCATCGCGGGGGCAGTCTGCCCGGCGTGCGAGCAGATGGATACCATCCGCATGTTTGAACTGGAGGGCGTGCCCAATCGCGAGTGCGTCGCCTGCGGTTACGCCGATACGCTGGATGAACGTGGCAATTCGGTCCCCCGGGAACTCCCCACGCGGGTTACCCAGCCGAAGCCGGTACGACCGGCTTCGGCTGGCAAGACCGTGCAGTTTTTTCCCAATCCGAAGCTGAAGAAGAACACTTCGGACTGACGCCTCTTACCCCAGGAGATCAGGGCCCATGGATTTGGCCAGTCTGGAGAAGCGCAACGTTGCGATCCTGGTGATAAGCCAGACGCTGTTCATGGTGGCCTCGATCACCGTCATGACCCTGAGCGGCGTGGTGGGGCATCAGCTGAGCCCTGATCCGGGCCTGGCGACCCTTCCCATTGCCGTGATGATGCTGGGTACGGTGATCTCGACCCTACCCGCCTCCCTGTACATGAAACGGGTCGGTCGGCGGCGCGGCTTCATCACCGGCGCGAGCCTGGGTGGCGTCTGTGGCGGCGCGCTGAGCTTCGTCGCGATTGCCGTGGAATCGTTCTGGCTGTTCTGTCTGGCCAGTCTGCTGCTCGGCGTCTATCAGGGCTTTGCCATGTATTACCGCTTCGCAGCCGCCGACGTGGCCAGCCCGGCGTTTCGCAGTCGAGCGATATCACTGGTCATGGCCGGTGGCGTAGTGGCGGCCTTCCTCGGCCCTTGGAACGCCAGCGCAGCGATCCACCTGATCGCCCAGGTGCCCTCCGGCGGTCCCTATCTCGTGATTGCGGTGCTGGCGCTGGTTGCCATCGGCCTGCTCAACCAGCTTCGCGTCCCACCGGCAGAAGGCACAAAGCCAAGCGCGGCGCCCCGTCCCATGGCAACCATCGCATCACAGCCAACCTTTCTACTGGCGGTCCTGGCCGCAGCCGCGGGCTACGCCGTGATGATGCTGGTCATGACCGCAACTCCGCTGGCGATGCGCAACCAGGGTTTCGAGATGAGCCAGGTGGCGTTCATCATGCAATGGCATGTGCTCGGCATGTTCGCGCCGTCCTTCGTAACCGGCAGCCTGATCGCCCGCTTCGGTATTCCCCGGATGCTTGTCGCGGGCACGCTGCTGTTTGCGGGCACGGCGGCCATTGCCAATCATGGGGTCAGTCTTGCCCATTACTGGGGCGCGCTGGTGTTGCTCGGCGTCGGCTGGAATTTTCTCTTCGTCAGCGGCAGCACGCTGCTGGCCTCGGCCCATGCGGAATCCGAGCGCGGCAAGGTGCAGGGTGTGAACGACCTGATCATCTTCTCACTGGTAGGTCTGGGATCACTGATGGCTGGCGCCATGCTGCACCGCTTCGGCTGGGAGTTGCTCAATCTGCTGATGCTGGTCCCTACGCTGCTGGTAGCCCTTGCAACCCTCTGGTTTCGCTTGCGGCTCAGGCCACGCTGAAGTCGAGCACAGCGATCAACCAGCACTGCGCCAGCGAATCTCCATCCCCAGTCGCTGCGACATGCAGGGCCACTGCTCCCATAGCGTCCGACAGGCTTCGGGGTCCAGCGTGGTCTGGTAGTCGCTGAAGGCTTGGCCCTGGAACAGGCTCTCCGGCGCCAGCTGGCGTACCGCCTGCTCGACGATGGCATCCAGATCATTGGCGAAGGGCTCTCCCAGCAATTGATGCGCGATCAGGTTGGCTCGTGTCATGTCCAGCGGAATCAGCGGCCCACACCCGTGCACGACGTAACGGTCGTTGATCTCCTCCACCAGCCGATGCGCCAGATAGGCTTCATCGAGCAGTGCGAGCATACCCCGATGATCCGCCGGCAGATCCGGCGGCTGCAGAAAGAACGCTTCGGCAACCTTGAGTACCGGTAGCAGATGACTGCGCAGGTTGGCGGCATCCGCAACGGCTTCGGCGGCTTCGAGCATGTTGGGCACCTGGGCTATGTACCCGTCGACGAAATTCAGCAGCGTCTGCCTGGGCTCGCTTTCCGCCATGATAGCCGGGTGCAATTCAGGTAGACGCGCGTCCAGCCAGTCATGCAGGGCGGTTTCGCTCCGTTCCTGTAGGCGAGCGTCATCCACGCGGTCTCGCAGTGCCTGTATCTTCATTGTTCGAACTCCGGGCGCTCGTCTGGAAGGAACGAGGCAGGGATGAAAGGATTCAAGTCAAGCTAGCAGAGGGACAGTATATCGTCAAAGTGGCTCAGGGCGAGTCAGTTGAGCGGGCTGAGCGGCTCTGAAACGCGCGTTTCACGGACATGATCGTTATCATTTTAGCCTTCTGCACGCCTTGACAGAGATCAAAAAATTATGCGCCGAAGCATTGCGTCACACTCTGTCAGGTCTATACTCGGTTCAGTCTGGTAGCGAGTTCGGGGGGGCGCCACTTGCATGACACTGCCAATACGGCAGCGAGAAGTGGGGGCGGCCAGCAACATCGGAGCATTTCGAGCTCCGATCCCGGCATACCGGCAAGCAATATAAAAACAATAAACAGGGGAACCGGGAATGCGACGAGCAAATGCCTGGCTGGGTGGTCTGTCCTGCTTGTTCCTGAGCAGTACCGCCAGTGCCGAATGGACGTACAACATGACACGGGGCGTGACCGAGGTCAGCCGCAACGTGTTCAATCTGCACATGACCATCTTCTGGATCTGCGTGGTCATCGGCGTGATAGTCTTTGGGGTCATGTTCTGGTCGATGTTCATGCACCGGAAATCCCGAGGAGCTGTTCCCGCCAAGTTTCATGAAAACCTTTCCGTCGAAGTCCTCTGGACTGTCATTCCACTGCTGATCCTGGTCGGCATGGCGGTACCCGCGACTCGCGTCCTGATCGATATCTACGACGCCGAGGATGCCGATATCGACATCATGATCACTGGCTACCAATGGCGCTGGCAGTACAGCTACCTGGGTGAAGACGTCAGCTTCTTCAGCACCATGTCCACCAGCCGCGACGCCATCACCAACAGCGCACCGAAAGGTGAAAACTATCTGCTCGAAGTGGATGAGCATCTGGTGATTCCGGTTGGCCAGAAGGTCCGTTTTCTGATCACCGCGGCAGATGTCATTCACTCCTGGTGGGTTCCTGCCCTGGCGGTGAAAAAGGATGCGATTCCGGGTTTCGTCAACGAAGCCTGGACCCGGGTCGACGAGCCAGGAATCTACCGCGGCCAGTGCACCGAACTGTGTGGCAGAGACCACGCCTTCATGCCGGTCGTGGTGGAAGCGGTCACCCAGGAAGAGTATGCCGCCTGGCTTGCCGAGAAAAAGGAACTGGCTGCCCGCGAGGCGGAACTGCGTGACAAGGACTGGACTCTTGCCGAGCTGATGGAGCGCGGCCAGCGCGTCTATTCTTCGGCCTGCGCCTCCTGTCACCAGCCCGGTGGCGAGGGCATCCCGCCGATGTTCCCATCGCTCAAGGGCACCGACATGGTGCTGAACGACATCCCCGGCCACATCAATATCGTGGTGAACGGCAAGCCGGGCACCGCCATGGGCGCCTTCGGTCGCCAGCTCTCTGAAGTCGACCTCGCTGCGGTAATCACCTACGAACGCAACGCCTGGGGCAACGATACCGGCGACGTGGTGACCCCGCTCGATATCCTCGAATTCAAAGAAGCCCAATAGGAGACCACGCCATGAGCACAGTGATCGATCACCATCACGACGACCATGCGCACGGTCCCGCCAAGGGCCCGATGCGCTGGGTACTGACCACCAATCACAAGGACATCGGCTCGATGTACCTGTGGTTCAGCTTCGCCATGTTCCTGCTCGGCGGGACCATGGCCATGGTCATCCGCGCCGAACTCTTCCAGCCCGGCATGCAGTTGGTCGCACCGGAATTCTTCAACCAGATGACCACCATGCACGGCCTGATCATGGTCTTCGGCGCGGTCATGCCGGCCTTCGTCGGACTGGCCAACTGGATGATTCCGATGATGATCGGAGCGCCGGACATGGCCCTGCCACGGATGAACAACTTCAGCTTCTGGCTGCTGCCGGCTGCCTTCGGCCTGCTGGTGTCGACCCTGTTCATGGAGGGGGGTGGGCCGAATTTCGGCTGGACCTTCTATGCGCCGTTGTCGACCACCTATGCACCGCCCAGCGTGACCTACTTCATCTTTGCAATCCATCTGGCCGGCATCAGTTCTATCATGGGCGCGATCAATATCATCGCCACCATTCTCAACCTGCGTGCGCCCGGCATGACGCTGATGAAGATGCCACTGTTCGTCTGGACCTGGCTGATCACCGCCTTTCTGCTGGTAGCCGTGATGCCGGTACTGGCAGGCGTGGTGACCATGATGCTGATGGACATTCACTTCGGCACCAGCTTTTTCAACGCGGCCGGTGGTGGCGACCCGGTAATGTTCCAGCACATCTTCTGGTTCTTCGGGCACCCCGAGGTGTACATCATGATCCTGCCGGCCTTTGGCGCGGTGAGCATGATCATCCCGGCGTTTTCGCGCAAACCGCTATTCGGCTACACCTCCATGGTTTATGCCACCGCGGCGATCGCCTTCCTGTCTTTCGTGGTCTGGGCTCACCACATGTTCACCGTCGGCATCCCGCTGACCGGCGAGCTGTTCTTCATGTACGCGACCATGCTCATCGCGGTGCCCACCGGCGTGAAGGTGTTCAACTGGGTGAGCACCATGTGGCGCGGCTCGCTGACCTTCGAAGCGCCCATGCTGTTCTCGGTGGCCTTCGTGATTCTGTTCACCATCGGCGGCTTCTCCGGATTGATGCTGGCCATTGCCCCGGCCGATTTCCAGTACCACGACACCTACTTCGTGGTGGCGCACTTCCACTACGTACTGGTGCCCGGTGCGATCTTCGGCATCTTCGCCTCGGCCTACTACTGGCTGCCCAAGTGGACCGGTCACATGTACGACGAGGTGCTGGCGAAGACGCATTTCTGGATGAGCTTCATCGGCATGAACCTGGCGTTCTTCCCGATGCACTTCATCGGGCTGGCCGGCATGCCGCGGCGAATCCCGGACTACAACATGATGTTCAGCAACTTCAACATGATCTCCTCGGTCGGCGCATTCATGTTCGGCGCTACCCAGCTGCTGTTCCTGTACATCGTGATCAAGTGCATTCGTGGCGGCGTCAAGGCGCCGGCCAAGCCCTGGGATGGCGCAGAAGGCCTGGAGTGGACCGTGCCTTCGCCAGCGCCCTATCACACCTTCACCACCCCGCCCGAAGTGAAGTAAGGAGAGACCGATGGACGAAGGCATCAGCACTCCAAAGCTCATCACCCGGCTACTGGCACTGGTGGTGGTCATGTTCTGCTTCGGCGTCTTCGTCCTGCCGCCACTGTATGACGTGATGTGCCAGGCCTTCGGCATCAACGGCAAAACCTCCGGCGCTGCCTTCACCGGCAGCGCCGGAACCATCGACGAAAGCCGTTCGGTGCGGGTGCAGTTCGTATCCACCAACGCCGAGGGCATGATCTGGTCCTTCGGGCCTGCCGCCACTGAACTGGTTCTGCATCCGGGGGAGACCCACGAGATGATGTTCGTAGCGCACAACCCCAGCGACCGGCCGATGATCGCCCAGGCAATTCCCAGCGTTTCGCCTTCGAAGGCGGCGGCGTACTTCCACAAGACCGAGTGCTTCTGCTTCACCCAGCAGATACTGCAACCGGGTGAGAGGGTCGAAATGCCGGTGCGCTTCGTGGTGGATCCGGCGCTGCCGGCCGAAGTTCGTCGGCTTACCCTGGCCTACACTATTTTCGACGTTACCGAACGCTTGGCAGCCAGCCTGGATCTGGCCGCGGCACACAACTGATCGACTGCCGGATAAGGAGAACAAGAGATGGCGAGTCAGGATTCGAACCACCAGCTGTACTATGTACCGGCCCAGAGCAAATGGCCGATCGTGGGCTCCATTGGCCTGCTGGTCACCGTAGTCGGTGCCGGCAGCATGATGAACAGCCTCAGCGCCGGGACTGGCAGCACCGTCGGCCACTGGATCTTCTTCGCCGGTGCGCTGATTCTTGCCTACATGCTGTTCGGCTGGTTCAAGCATGTGGTCGAGGAAAATCACCAGGGGCTCTACAGCCCGCAGATGGACCGCTCCTTCCGCATGGGCATGGGCTGGTTCATCTTCTCGGAAGTGATGTTCTTCGCCGCGTTCTTCGGCGCCCTGTTCTATGTCCGCACGCTGGCGGGCCCCTGGCTGGATGGCGCCGGCGCGAAGGGCGATACAGCGATGCTCTGGCCGAACTTCGAGTTCACCTGGCCGCTGCTACAGAACCCCGATCCACAGCTGTTCCCCGGTCCCACGGAAACCATCAGCCCCTGGCAACTGCCGCTGCTCAATACCATCATCCTGATCAGTTCGAGCGTCACGGTCACCTTCGCGCACCATGCACTGCGTGCCGGCAAGCGGGCTGCACTCAAGGGTTGGCTGGCGTTGACGGTCGTCCTGGCTGTGGTATTCCTCGGCCTGCAGCTGGCGGAATACGTGCACGCCTACAATGATCTTGGCCTTACCCTGAACTCGGGCATCTACGGCTCTACCTTCTTCATGCTGACAGGCTTCCACGGCGCCCACGTCCTCATGGGAACCATCATCCTGTTCGTCATGCTGTTACGAATCCAGCGCGGGCACTTCACGCCCGAGCGTCACTTCGGCTTCGAGGCAGCGGCCTGGTACTGGCACTTCGTCGACGTGGTCTGGGTAGGGCTGTTCATCTTCGTCTACATCTTCTGAGCCGACTGATCACGCTCTGGCTCAACGCAGCCAGGGCGTGTTCCAGACGAATTCGCCGGACCAGAAGCCAAAGGCGACCAGGGCGATCAGCAGGACCGTAAGAGAAATTCTCACCGTCAGCGCATTAACCAGGCGCCCGGAATTGTTGGTGTCTTTCATGAGAAAGAACAATCCGCTGAACAGACTCGTAATCAGGGCGACCAGCAGGACGATGATGGCCATTCGCAGCAGCATGGTAGGTATCCGGGCAATGGGGCAGTCGCCCGAGTATAGCCCCACGACAGGATTTGCCCAGCCATGAACGCTGTAGCCTCCTCCCGCCGTTTTGCGCCCGGCTGGCCAACCACACTCTTCGTAGTGTTTTTCCTTCCGCTACTGCTTGGCCTGGGCTCCTGGCAGATGCAGCGGGCAGAGGAAAAGCGTGAGCTGCAGTCCCTCATTGACCTTGGACAGGCACAACTGCCGACGTCGCTGCGCAGCGTACAGGCAGAACCGTCGATGCACTGGCGGCCGGTTCGCTTGCAGGGCAGCTTTGATGCTGAACGGGTCTGGCTGCTGGACAACCGTACCCGCGGAGGGCAGGCCGGCGTCGAAGTATTGCAGCTCTTTTCAGACCAGTCGGGCCAGGAACTGGTAGTCAACCGAGGCTGGGTAGCCTGGCCAGATCGCTCCAGCCTGCCCACCATCAGTACCCCGGCAGGTCCGCTGGTGCTGGATGCGGAAATCGTCCCCCCTGCAGGGACGGCATTCACTCTCGGCGAGGCCCAGACTCAGGCGGGCTGGCCGAAACTCATCGTCGCGCTGGATGTCCAGTCCATGAGCACAGAGGCGGGCGTCGATCTGCCACCATGGACCGCTCGCCTGCGCACCGGCAGCAGCCAGGCGCTCCGGTTGGAATGGCCGCCCCTGCCGACCAGCGCGAGTCGTCACATCGGCTACGCCGTCCAGTGGTTTGCCCTGGCGGCCGCCTTGCTGATTCTTTATATCTGGGCCGGATTCAGGCCCGACCGAGACAGGGAACCCACTCAGTGAACGTCGAACTCAATACCCCACAACCAACGAGCGCCCGCAGCGGTCAGTTCAAGCTGCTGGCGATCCTCGCCGTAGTCGCGCTGCCGATTCTCGCCGCCTGGATCATGGCCCGATTCGAGGTGGGCATCCCAACCGAACGCAACAATCGCAGCGAGCTGGTCGAGCCGGTAATCACGCTGGATGACTGGGGCGTGATTCTCGAGCCAATCGGTTATGGAAGCCCCTGGAGGCTTGCCGTAACCCTTACCGGGGACTGCGACGAGCGCTGTTTGACGCTGGTCCATGAGGCACGTCAGATAAACGTTGCCCTGGGCCGCGAGGCCGGCCGGGTGGAACACCTGATGTTGACTGCGCGCACGCTTGAGCCGGAAATGGCCACACGTCTGGCACAGGAGTATCCACGGCTAGGTGTGGGCACCCTGGACGCGTCGGGCTACCGCACCAGCCTCCGCGAGCATCCTACAGGCTGGTCCGAAGGGCCCCAGCTCTGGCTGATTGACCCCCTGGGCCGCGTGGTTCTGCACCAGGATCCGGACCAACCGGGCAAACGTTTGCTGGACGATCTGAAACATCTTCTCAAAGTCTCGAAAGTGGGGTGACCCGATGCGCAAACCAGGTTTCAGCTTTGCCGTAGCAGCCCTCGGGCTCGGGTTCATCGTGGTAGTCCTTGGCGCTTACACCCGGCTGGTCCATGCGGGCCTGGGCTGCCCGGACTGGCCCGGCTGCTACGGCTTTCTCAGCGTGCCACGCAGCGACTCCGCGCTGGAGCTGGCACAGATGCGCTTCCCTGATGACCCGGTGGAAGCCTTCAAGGCCTGGGCGGAAATGATTCACCGCTATGCCGCGGGACTGCTAGGGCTGACCATACTCGGACTCGCGCTGTATTCCCTGCGCCAACGGCGAGTACCTGGCTACCCGGTCGGCCTGAGCTTCGGGTTGCTGGTGCTGGTCATCTGTCAGGCCGCCTTCGGCATGTGGACGGTAACGCTAAAACTGTGGCCTCAGATCGTGACACTTCATCTGCTCGGCGGCTTTGCCACACTCAGCCTGCTCCTGCTTCTGATCCTGCGCCTCTCGGGAGGCTTCGCGCCGCTGGCGCCCTCGCCAGCGATCAAGCGGCTGCGAGTGCTGGCGGGGGTGGTCCTGGCGGTGGTGATCACCCAGATTGCGCTGGGTGGCTGGGTCAGCAGCAATTACGCCGCTGTGGCCTGTGTAGACCTGCCTAAGTGCCATGGTGAGTGGTGGCCGGACATGAACTTTCGCGAAGGCTTCAATGTCTTCCAGGAGATCGGCCCCAACTATCTGGGCGGCATGCTAGACGGCCCGGGACGCACCGCGATCCATTTCACTCACCGTGTCGGAGCGCTAGTTACCACAGTGCTGGTGCTCCTGCTTGCCATGCGACTCTGGCAGATCGGACTGGGGCGTATGGCTGGCCTGCTGGTACTGGTGCTGGCTACGCAGGTCAGCCTCGGTATCACCAACGTACTGGCTCACCTGCCACTGGCCGTAGCCGTCGCTCACAACGCCGTGGGCGCGGTACTGCTACTGGTGACGGTGGCGGTGAACTACCGACTTCGAGTTCCGGCCCGCGAGGCGCTGTACGCGGCTCAGACCCGGCCGGAGATGTTGGCAAGCCGTTAACGAAGCGCGCATACTGAGCGCACAAGAACACATAAGGCGCACCAAGCGTCAGGGGGAATTGCGATGGCCACAGTCAGTAACGCGGTACGCACGTCGACCGGTTGGCGGGATTATCTCGAGCTGACCAAACCCAAGGTCGTTGCACTGATGATCATCACCTCGGCCATAGGCATGCTGCTGGCGACGACCGGCGCCGTACCCTGGACGACGCTGCTGCTTGGCAATCTGGGCATCGCCTTGTGCGCCGGCTCTGCCGCAGCGGTAAATCATGTGGTCGATCGCAGCATCGACATACACATGGCGCGAACCCAGCGTCGTCCGCTGGCTCAGGGCCGAGTTCACCCACTCAACGCAATTCTCTTCGCCCTGGCGCTCGGTGTCGCCGGAATGGCGATCCTGCTCGAATACGTAAACGCCCTCACCGCTTGGCTGACGCTGGGTTCGCTGCTTGGATACGCAGTGGTCTATACGCTGTTCCTCAAACGCGCCACACCGCAAAACATCGTGATCGGCGGAATTGCTGGCGCCGCGCCGCCACTGCTGGGCTGGACTGCAGTCACCGGCCAGATCGACCCGCAGGGCCTGCTGCTGGTCCTGATCATCTTCGCCTGGACGCCACCACACTTCTGGGCCCTGGCGATTCACCGCCGTGCCGAATACGCCAAGGTCGATATTCCCATGCTGCCAGTGACACACGGGGTGCGCTACACCAAGCTGCACATCCTGCTGTACACTTTCATTCTGTTCGCAGTAAGCCTGCTGCCGTACGTCATTCAGATGAGCGGCGTCTTGTACCTGGCGGTGGCTACGGTATTGGGCCTGCGCTTTATCGACTGGGCGTGGGCGCTATGGCGCGATAGCCGCCCGCACGCTGCGATCAAGACCTTCAAATATTCTCTCTGGTACCTGCTGTGGCTGTTCGTGGCCCTGCTGGTGGACCATTATGCGAGCATTGCCGGATGGCTCTGACGGGTGTTCAAAAAACGGTAGCGGTCACCCTGGCCGCGATTGCCCTGATCCTCGGGGCCCTGGTCCACAAGGTTACGCGTCCCGCACCGCTGGATCGTGCGCAGCTATCCCAGGCCGGTATATTTCTGTTCGACGCGCCGCGCAGCATCCCGGAGTTCGAAATGGTCTCGGACAGTGCGGAACCCTGGACGCTGGACGACCTCAAGGGCCAGTGGGATCTGGTCTTCTTTGGCTACACCTTCTGCCCTGACATTTGCCCCACCACCATGGCCGAGCTGCGCCAGATCGTCACCGGCCTGCCGGAAGACCAGGCCGAGCAGCTTCAAGTGACCATGGTCAGCGTGGACCCCAATCGCGACACGCCTCAGCAGCTAACAAACTATCTAGAATTCTTCAACGCCGGCTTTCGGGGTGCAACCGGCACCCCGGATCAGCTGGCGAATCTGGCCCGATCCCTGTCCATCGCCTACATCGAACCGGACACCTCCGAGGAGAACTATCTCGTCGACCACAGTGGCCAGGTGGTTCTGGTGAACCCACAGGGACAGTATGTAGGCTTCCTGCGACCGCCGTTGAAGCCGAACGAGTTGAAGGTCTGGCTGCCGCGCATCATGTCCGAGCTGCGCTGAGCGGATGGGCGTCGAAGCCGCCTCACCAAGAGGCCGCTTCACTCCCCCCGTCCCGTTCCACGCTGCCCCGAATCCGCTTGCCCTCTCGCTTCACCAGCGCCTGTGCCTGTCCGGTACGCTGTGCACCAGCGCGCGCATCGCTGACCAGCAGCGGAATCAACTTGCCCTCCGGCAATCCGCTCCAGAAGCGTCTGGGCATGTGCCCCTGCATCACCTGCGGGTTGAGCCTGGCTGGGTTGAAGATGCTCGAATAATAGCTCTGCCAGAGCCCGTCCTCGGCGACCTGATCCTGCCGCGCCCGCGCCGCCCAGTCCGGCGGACAGGGCCGCCGGTACTCGAGCCGCTCGCCATCGAACCAGACCGCATCTAAAGGCGTTGCGATCAGCCAACGCTGGCGGCCGAGCCTGTGTATGAAGTGCTCGCTCGCCGTTTCAAGAATGTCGTGGGCCGGCTCGTACCAGGCGACATAATCAAGATTCCCGCCCGGCTCACAGGGCCGGAAGCGCAGAAAGGCATGCAAATGATGCGCCTCGCGGCTTACCGATTTCAGCCGTTTATGCAGCTGGCTGCCGTCCGGGTCGCCGGCCAGCATCGCCTGCCGTTCACCATGGGTGACGCGCCAGAGAATGCGATACAAGAGGTTCCAGCGGCCTGGGGTGCGATAGCAGGCCGCAAGCCGGAGCTCGTCCAGCAGCCCTGGCGGCACGCGAATCGCGGGGGCAGAAGTCACGCTCGTAGCGGCTGTGAACTCGGGATCAATGCCGAACAACTGGGGCTGGGCTTCGTCCTCCCAGGCCACCTGATGGGGCGGAACATGCGCCTGCAGCAGGGCCCGCGCCTGCGCGCGCCAGGCCGCAAAATCCGCCACGCCTTGCAGCACCTTCATCCGAACAGTAGCATCTGCGCCGGCTGCTCGCTCAGCTGTTGACGCAGGACTGCGGATTCGAGCCTGTCCTGCCGCGGCCGATAGTCGGCGGTGACGATGAACGGCTGGGCCTTGTCCATCACGCAGCGCAACCGCACCAGATCGTCGAAGCGTACCCGCTTGAGACGGCGCAGCTCGGCAATACGCTTGGCCGAGCGCAGGCCGATGCCTGGTACGCGAGCGATCATCTCCGGCTCGGCACGATTCAGATCAATGGGAAACAGCGCCCGATTGGCCAGCGCCCAGGCCAGTTTGGGGTCGATATCCAGCGGCAGGTTGGGGCCGCCGGGAAGCAGTTCTGCCGCCTTGAAGCCATAGCCGCGCAGCAGGAAGTCAGCCTGATACAGGCGGTGCTCGCGCAGCATGGGAGGCGCCTGAAAGGGCACGGAGCCGGGGCTATTGGGGATGGGGCTGAAGGCCGAGTAATAGACCCGGCGGAGGTGATAGTCGTCATAGAGCGCTTCGGCCGTGTTCAGAATGATCCGGTCATCGCTCTGGTCGGCGCCGACGATCATCTGCGTACTCTGCCCGGCCATGGCGAAGCGCGGTGCGCGGCTATCGGCGTGAGACTCCTGGGAAGCGTCCTTGATGGTACCCATCGCCTGGGTGATGCTTTCCTGAGTCTTTTCCGGCGCCAGCCGAATCAGGCTGGTAGCGCTGGGCAGCTCGATGTTCACGCTCAGGCGATCGGCGTAGCGACCAGCCTCGACGATCAGTGCGGGGTCGGCCTCGGGAATGGTCTTGAGGTGTATGTATCCGCGAAACTGATGTTCCTCGCGCAGCAGCTTCGCCACCCGTACCAGTTGCTCCATGGTGTAGTCGGCCGACCGGATGATGCCGGAACTGAGAAACAGCCCGCTGACGTAATTGCGCTGGTAGAAATCCAGAGTCAGGCGGACCACTTCCTCCGGACTGAAGCGTGCTCGGGGTACGTCGCTGGAGCGTCGATTGATGCAGTACTGGCAATCATAGAGGCAGAAGTTGGTCAGCAGCACCTTGAGCAGGGATACGCAGCGCCCATCGGGGGTGTAGCTATGGCAAATGCCCATGCCGTTGGTGGAGCCAATACCGGCTTTGCCCGCGGAGCTGCGTTTGGGCGCGCCGCTGCTGGCGCAGGAGGCGTCGTATTTGGCTGCATCGGCCAGAATGCTCAGCTTGTCGATCAGTTCCATGCGCAGCGCACCCATGACTGTATGGATATACAGTCTATGCAAGCTGCCGCAACAGATCAATACCCGTCTGACTGGTGGACCTCAGCCAGAGTAGATGCTGCCAGGCAGAGGGAACAGCTCGCCTTCGATCACCATTACCAGTTCGTCACTGCTGGCTGGCTGGACGTCCCAGCCGCCTGTCAGTGCGCCGAACGAAGGCAGGACGGATAGACCTTCGCGAAGCCAGAACACCGGCGCCCGAAGCCGCTCCTTGCCAACCTTGAGGACATGCGCGGGATGCACATGCCCGGCCAGAACATGCCGCCCCGCGGTTGCCTGCGGATCGTGACGCAGGCGAAATGGACCGAGGTCCAACTGGTCATGCCAACGCAGTGGCAAATCCAGCCCGGCGCCGAGGGCGTGGCGGTCATGATTGCCGACCACGGCCTCCAGCGCCAGCCCCGGCTGCGAGGCCTGCCAGGCGGACAGTCGTTCGAGGAATGGCTCGTCGCGCTGAGGCCGATGATGAAACACGTCACCCAAAATGATCAGCCGCTGGGCGGCGAAGCGCTCGACCAGCGCGGCCAGCCGTCCCAGATCGGCGCTGCTGTCGCCAGTGGGCAGCGCCAGCCCGGCGCGACGAAAGAATGCACCCTTGCCGAAATGGGTATCGGCGACCAGCAGGGTGCGCTCGGCCGGATAGTATAGTGCGCGCTCACCATCGAACAGCACCTGCTCCCCGGCCAGGGTCCATTCCAGTGTACGGCTCATCGGCGCTTCCTCGGGCGGTCGGCATGGCGCTCCAGCGTATCGAGCATACGCTGGACGCGCTGGCGCCAGCCTTCGGTGCTGACCTTGTTGCGCTGGCGCTCGACCCAAAGCGGAAAGCTCAGCGGTGTGAAGCGCTCGGCCGTGACCAGAGTCAGGGACTGATCGACGACCTTTTCGAGCACCTCGCGCAGGCGCTGGATGTCCAACTGCTCCTCCAGCACCTCGCGCCGCGCCTGGTCAAGGAGGCGATGGCCCGGATCGTGGCGTGACAGGGTGTCGTATAGCAGGCCGGTGGATGCCTGCAACTGGCGATCGGTCTTGCCGCGACCGGGAAAGCCCTGAAAAACCAGGCCGGCGATCCGCGCGATGTCGCGGAACTGGCGGCGGGCCAGTTCGCTGGCATTGAGCGCGGCAAGCACGTCCTCGAGCAGTTGCTCCGGACTCAGAAATGCGCGCCAAGTGGCTTCGTCGAGCTCGGGCAGGGGTGACCCAGTGAGCAGCTCGAGTCCATAGTCGTTGACCGACAGGGAAAAGCTGGCCGGCACCTGCTGGCCGATACGCCAGGCAAGCACCGCGGCCAGCCCCTCGTGGGCCAGACGCCCGGCGAAGGGGTAGAGAAAGACATGCTGCCCCTCCCGCGAGCTGCACCGCTCGATCAGCAGGTGCCCACGACCGGGCAGGCGCGACTGCTGCTTCTGCAGTTCCAGCACGCTGGCGGCGGCGCGCACCTCCTCGTCGGCGTAGTGACCCTGCTCCACCTCTTCGAGGATCTCCAGCACGCTGTCGGCCAGTTCGGTGGACAACGGCAAGCGCCCACCATACCAGCGCGGCACGCTCTGCCGGCGGGTGCTGGCCTTGCGCACATAGGCGGTCAGGTCACGTACCCTGACCAACTCCAGCGCGCGACCGGAGAACAGAAAGACGTCCCCTGGCTTGAGCCGAGCGACGAAGGTTTCCTCGATGCTGCCAAGGCTCGGGCCCTTCATGAACTTCACGTGAATCTGCGCGTCGCTGGTGATGGTGCCGATAGCCATGCGATGGCGACGCGCGATGCCGGTGTCCTCGACCTGAAAGCGCTCGCCGGAGCGGACCACCCGCTGAAACTGCGGATAGTGCTCCAGCACCGGGCCGCCCTGGGTGATGAACAGCAGGCACCAGGCGAACAACTCGTCGTCCAGATCGGCGAAGGCATGGGTAGAGCGGGCTTCGGCCAGTGCCTGTGCCGCATCGAAACCCGGACCGGTTGCCAGTGTCACCAGATGCTGCACCAGCACGTCCAGCGACAGTCTCGGTGGACGCCGCGCTTCGACCCGCCCAGCCTGCCAGGCACGACGCACCGCGGCGATTTCCACCAGCTCGAAAGCATGGCTGGGTACGCAGAGAATCTCGCTGCTCGCGCCGGGCTGATGGCCCGAACGACCGGCCCGCTGCATCAGCCGCGCCACCCCCTTGGGGCTGCCAACCTGGACGACCCGGTCCACCGGCGAGAAGTCGACCCCCAGATCAAGGCTGGAGGTGCAGACCACGCAGCGGAAGGCACCCTCGCGCAGCCCGTCCTCAATGCGGCGGCGCAGACTGCGGTCAATCGAACCATGATGCAGCCCCAGCTCGGTCAGCCAGTCCAGACGCGCCTTGAGCACCGCCTCGAACCAGAGCTCGGCCTGGGAGCGGGTATTGGTGAACAGCAGCGAGGTGCGGCCCTGCTCCAGATAGCCGAGCACCCCTTCGAGCTGGGCCAGTCCCAGGTGGCCGGCCCAGGGGAAGCGCTCCATCGACAGCGGGCACAGGCCGCGAACGATCAGGTCCTTGGGTGCGTGGCCGGCGATGCGAATCCCCGGCTCGGCCTGCGCGCCAATCAGCACGGCCATGGCCTCGTCGAGATTACCCAGGGTGGCAGACAGCCCCCATACCGGTAGCTTCGGCCGGCGCGCCCGGAGCCAGGCCAGACAGAGCTGCAACTGTACCCCGCGCTTGTTGCCGAGCAGCTCATGCCACTCATCGACGATGACCGCATCGAGCCGGGCGAAGGTCGCCTCGGCGTCGCGATAGGACAGCAGCACCGAGAGGCTTTCCGGCGTGGTGACCAGTGCCTCGGGCAGCTTGCGGCGCTGACGGGCTCGCACGCTGGCACTGGTGTCGCCGGTGCGGGTCTCCACCGTCCAGTCCAGCCCAAGACCCTCCACCGCCTCGCGCAGATTGCCTGCGGTGTCGGTGGCCAGCGCCCGCAGCGGGGTTATCCAGAGCACCCGCAAGCCAGCCGGTGCCCGGCCGGCCTCCAGCGCGACCGACACCGGTCCTAGCCAAGCCGCAAGCGTCTTGCCCGACCCCGTGGTAGCGTGGATCAGGCCGGAACGGCCGGCGCGAAAGGCAGCCCAGGCTTCACGCTGAAAGGGTGCCGGCTGCCAGCCGCGGGAGGCGAACCAGTTTTCCACCGCCTGAATGCCGGACACCTTGAGTTCAGTTGCCATAGAGGCGTAACAGCTCCCGAACCTGATCCAGGGTATCGGCCTCGTCTACCGGCTTGTCGTGCCGCCAGCGGGCGATCCGCGGAAACCTCAGGGCAATGCCGGACTTGTGCCTGGGCGAGGGGGCGATGCCTTCAAAGGCGATCTCTAGTACCTGCTGCGGTTTCAGCGAACGCACGGGGCCGAATTTCTCCAGGGTATTGGCGCGAATCCAGCGGTCCAGCTTGCGGATCTCCTCGTCGGTGAGACCCGAATAGGCCTTGGTGATCGGGACCAGCGCATCGCCGTCGCGCACCGCGAGGGTATAGTCGGTGTAGAGGTTGGCGCGGCGGCCGTGTCCCGGCTGGGCATAGAGCAGCACGCAGTCGATGGTTAGCGGGTCGATCTTCCACTTCCACCAGTCGCCCCGCACCCGACCGCTGCGATAGGGGCTGGCGCGGCGCTTCAGCATAAGGCCCTCGACCAGGCGCTCGCGGCTGCTTCCGCGCATGGCGGCGAGCGCAGGCCAGTCGGTGGCACTGACCAGCGGGCTGAGGCGCAGCGGCGGCTGCGCCGCCTCGAAGATGATCTTTTCCAGTCTGGTCCGACGCTCCTCCAGTGGCCGCTCGCGCCAGTCCTGCCGGTCCGCCTCGAGCAGATCGTAGGCCAGAAAGACCACTGGGACTTCCTTGAGCAACTTGGGGCCGATGGTCTTGCGCTGAATGCGCCGCTGCATCTGCGAAAACGGCAGTACCTCGGCGTCCCAGGCCAGCAGCTCGCCATCCAATACCACCTCGGGGAGTGCCCGGGCGGCCTCTTCGACCTCCGGGAAACGACCCGCCATGGGCTCTTCGCCGCGGGACCAGAGCCAGATTCCGTTTGGCCGGGCGATCAGCTGGGCACGAATGCCGTCCCACTTCCATTCCGCGTGCCAGGCGTGCAGGTCGCCGAGGCTATCCGGGTCGCCCTCCAGCGGAGAGGCGAGGAAGAATGGATAGGGCTGGCCGTCGCGCTCTTCACGGTGCTCTTCGTCGAACAACTGCTGGAAAAAGCCGGCCGTCGGCTCGAACTCGCCCATCAGCCGCCGGGCGATCAGCGCTCGCGGACGTCCGCTCAGTGTCGCCAGGGCCCGCTCGACGAGGCCCCGCGACACCCCTACCCGCAGGCTGCCGGTGAGCAGCTTGTTGTACAGAAAGCAGGCCTGGCGCGGCAGGCTGCGCCAGTGGGCCAGCACATGCGCCTTCTGCTCAGGCTCGGCAAGCCCGCGCAAGCCAAGCACGGCCTGCTCGATCCACTCGGTCAGGCTGCCTTCGACACTGCTGCGTTCGTCGCCGGTTTCGGCCAACAGGCTGACCGTCTCAGCCAGGTCCCCAACGTGCTGATAGGTTTCCTCCACCAGCCATTCAGGCAAGCCACAGAGCTCTGCCAGCCAGTCGCGCAGCCTGCGCGGGCCGATCAGCCGCTTCATGCGCCGCCCGGCGAGAATGTAGACTGCCCAGGCCCCATCCGCCGGGTCGACCCTTTCGAAGTAACGCACCATGGCGTCCAGCTTGGCCTGGGTACGGGTGGTGGCGTCGAGCTCGGCGTAGAGCGCAGCGAAGTCCTGCATCAGTCGTCCTCCCCGCCGTACAGGGTGGTCAAGGCCCTGGCATCGAGCCCTTCGACTTCGCGCAGGTAACGGACCAGATCGTCGCTGCGGCCGTGGGTGGTGAGGATGGTGCTGGCTCCACAGTCACGAATGGTTTGCAGCAGCGCCGGCCAGTCCGCATGGTCGCTGAGCTCGAAGCCGTGGTCGTATCCGCGCCGCCGCCGGTTGCCGCGGATACGCATCCAGCCGGAGGCAAACCCGGTGCTGGCGTTGCGGAAACGTCGCATCCAGGGCGAACCGGCCGCCGAGGGTGGCGCCAGAATCAGCTCCCCGGCCAGATCCTGCCCCTTGTCCAGCTCACTGACCGGCCGGGTCGGCAGCATGGCCACGCCCGCCTCGCGATAGAGTTCGGTCAGGCTGACCATGGCGCCGTGCAGATAGACTGTACGCTCGGTGTGTTCCTGCAGGGCCGCCAGCACCCGCTGAGCCTTGCCGAAGGCGTAGGTGAACAGAATGCATGGGCGGTCGGGATGACCCGACCACCAGTCCCAGATCTGCTTGCCCACCTGTTCCACCGGTGGCCAGCGGTAGCAGGGTAGCGCGAAGGTGGCTTCGGTGATCAGGGTATCGCAGGGCACCACCTCGAATGGCTCGCAGGTGGGATCGGGGTCGCGCTTGAAATCGCCGGTCACCACCCAGACGCGGCCGTCGTCGTGCTCGACCCGCACCTGCGCCGATCCCAGCACATGTCCGGCCGAGTGCAGGCTCACCTGAGTCTTGCCGAAACGGCGCTGCTCGCCATAGGCCAGACCGGTGAAAGCGTGATCGCCCAGGCGGTGCCGCAGCACAGGCAGGCCGGCGTGCTCGGCGAAATACTCCTGGCTTCCAGCGCGGGCGTGATCGGCATGGGCATGGGTGATGACCGCGGTTCGCACCGGTCGCCAGGGGTCGATATAAAAATCCCCAGCCGGGCAATAGAGCCCCTCTGCCGTCGGCAGGATCAGCGGGTCACGCATGCGGCAGTCGCTCCTGTATGGCTCAGGGTGTTCAGGCTATCCGATATTCGGACAACCGCGACGACCGCCTGTTACAGGGTATGTCGTTCAGGCTCGACGGGGGATGCTCATCGCCAGCATGAACAGCAACGCGGCGCTGACCACGATAGAAGGGCCGGCGGGGGTGTCCAGATTCCAGGACATCCAGAGCCCACCCAATACCGCAATGCAGCCAAGCACGCTGGCGCCGACCGCCATCTGTTCCGGCGTTCGCGCATGGCGCTGGGCGGCGGCAGGCGGGATGATCAGCAGCGAGGTGATCAGCAATACCCCGACAATCTTCATGGCCACCGCAATGACGATCGCGATCAGCAGCATCAACGCCAGGCGAATCGCCGTCACCGGTAGCCCCTCGACCCGGGCCAGTTCCTCATGCACAGTCACCGACAGCAGGCGTCGCCAGAGCAAGGCGAGCAGGACCATCACTACCACGATGCCGCCGAGCATCCAGGACAGATCTTCCCGGCCGACGGCGAGCAGGTCACCGAACAGATAGGCCATCAGATCGATTCGCACGTTCTCGGTCAGTGCCAGCACCACCAGACCCAGCGACAGCGTGCTATGGGCAAGAATGCCGAGCAGGGTATCGCTGGCCAGCCATTGTCTGTGCTGCAACGCCACCAGTAGAACCGCCAGGAGCACGCAGCCCGCGGTAACCGCCAGGGTAAGATTGATATCCAGCAGCATGCCCAGGGCAATGCCGAGTAGCGCCGAATGGGACAACGTGTCGCCAAAGTAGGCCATGCGCCGCCATACCACGAAGGACCCGAGCGGACCCGCAACCAGCGCCAGGCCAAGACCGGCCAGCAGAGCGTAAAGCAGAAAATCAGGCATGGTTGCAGTCGGGTCCGTGCTGGTGTCCACCGGCGGTGGATTCGACGACCTCGCCGTGCAGGTCATGGGCATGGTCATGGTTGTGGCTGTAGAGTGCCAGCGCGCTGGCACGCTCGCCGAACAGCTCGACGAAGGCAGGGTCCAGGCTGACCTTGGCCGGGTGTCCGGAGCAGCACACATGGCGATTAAGGCAAACCACCGTATTGGTGGTGGCCATGACCAGATGCAGGTCATGGGAAATCATCAGCACGCCGCAGCGGTAACGGTCACGAATGCGCGTGATCAGTTCGTAGAGCTCGATCTGGCCGTTGACGTCGACACCCTGCACGGGCTCGTCCAGCACCAGCAGATGCGGCCGACGCAACAATGCGCGAGCCAGCAGAATGCGTTGCAGCTCGCCGCCGGAAACCTGTTGCAGCGGATGGTCGAGCAAATGTACCGCACCCACCTGTTCCAGAGCGTCCAGCACGTCAGTCTTGCGCCCTCGGGGCGTGAGCATGAGGAAGCGAAACACGGTCAGCGGTAGGGTAGCGTCGATGTGAAGTTTCTGCGGCATGTAACCGATGCGCAGTCGTGGCCTGCGCACCACTTCCCCGGAATCAGCCCTGATCAGGCCAAGCACGACCCGCACCAGCGTGGTCTTGCCGGCTCCATTGGGTCCGATCAGGGTGACGATCTCACCGGCCTGAACCCTGAGGTTGACATGATCCAGCACCGCATTGCCATGAAAGCGCAGACTTACGTCACGCAGATCGAGCAATGGTACGCTCATGCGCTTGCCCTGCATTGAGCGCAGAGCCCGGTGATTTCGACGGTTTCCGCTTCAACGGTGAAATCAACGGCCCGGGCACTGTCGGCTATGGCGTGATGAATCAACGGCTGGTCCAGCTCCATTGCTATATGACAGCCCCGGCAGATCAGAAACTGTCCCTGGTGGCGGTGCTCAGGGCTGGTACAACCGATGAAGGCGTTGAGCGAGGCGATCCGGTGGACCAGTCCCTGCTCCAGCAAAAAGTCCAGCGCTCGGTAGACGGTGGGCGGCGCTGCACGACGCCCGTCTTCCTTGGCCAGGGTATCCAGAATGTCGTATGCCCCAAGGGGCCGGTGGCTCTGCCAGACCAGCTCAAGCACACGCTTGCGCAGCGAGGTGAAACGAACACCCTCCCGCGTGCAGAGTTGCTCTGCAGCATCGAGTGCATCGCTCACGCAGCGGCTGTGATCGTGGGCGTGGTGTGGATCAACCGACAGGGTGGATTGGGACAAGGAGGGCCCCCTCACAGAGACTATTCATCGACGGGTTAGCTGTTATCATATAACAACCGCCTATTCTGAGGTATCACCATGCTGTTCCGCCGTATGCTTGCCCTACTGATCGGGGCCAGCCTCGCTCTGTCTGCCCAGGCGGAAACGCCGCGGGTGGTCGCCACGATCAAACCGCTTCAACTGATCGCCGCCGCAGTGCTCGATGGCATCGACCAGCCCGCCGTGCTGCTGCCTCCAGGCGCCTCGCCGCATACCTACGCACTGCGGCCGTCCGAGCGCAGGGCCGTGGCCCAGGCCGAGCGGATATACTGGGTCGGGCCAGAGATGGAAATGTTCCTTGCTCAGCTGCTGGCCGAGCGCGGTGTAGCGGTCGCGATGATGAATGCTCCAGGGCTGGAGACCCGCACGCTGTCGCAGTCGTTGAATTTCCAGGCCACTGCGGCCGAGCATGATCACGACCACAAGCACTCTCACAAGCATACCCATGACCACAAGCATGGCGATCACCATCACGCGCCGGGCAGCCTGGACGCACATATATGGCTGAGCCCGACCAACGCCGTGGCCATGGCCCGTCTGATGGCCACGGACCTGGTCGATCTGTATCCGGCGCATCAGGACCAGCTCGCAGAGAACTTCGAGCGGTTCGAGGCGCGTATCGAGGCGTTGGACGCGGATCTCGCAGCGCGCCTGACCCCGCTGCAGGGGAAACCCTATTTCGTCTTTCATGACGCGTATGGGTATTTCGAAGATCGATACGGCCTAGGCGCCCGAGGCGTCTTCAGCCTCTCGCATGAGGTGCAGCCGGGCGCACGCCATGTCAATCTCCTGCGCCAGCAGTTGAGTGACGCCGGGCCAAGTTGCGTGTTCAGCGAGCCGCAGTTCACCCCGCGTCTGGTCGATTCCCTGACCCAGGGACTGCCGGTTCAGCGCGCTGAGCTGGATCCACTGGCGACCGACCACGCCCCATCGGCAACGGCCTCTGAAAATGCCCTGCGTGATCTTGGCGAGCGTCTGGCGGGGTGCCTGGAACAGCTCTGAACCCTGCTCAGGGTAGTTCGACCCGCTGCCGGCGATGCCCCTGCAGCACTCTGACGAAATGTTCGGGGTCCTTGATCAGGACCCCGCTCTGACCGCCATGCTCCGCTGCGGCAATGCGCCGGGACAGCCAGAACCTTGCCGCGGCCATGCCCAGCATGTCCTGCCAGCAGTTTCGCTCTG
>JAUVYN010000049.1 GCA_030603065.1 Pseudomonas sp. | reverse complement strand
CGATACAGCGCCTCGACCGCCTTGCGATCACCTTCGATGCATTGGAAGAAATGCCCCGCGTCGTAGAACAGCATACCCACGACGCCGGCCTGCCGGTTGTTGACCCTCGATTCCAGCAGGATCTGCTCGACCTCCGAGGGTATCGCGGGCGCAAATTGTTCCCCAGAACCGCCACCGTCAGCCTCGGGCGCCACCTCGAAGGTGGCCCGGCTGATGTAAAGGATACGGATAAGGTCGCTCATGAAGTCCCTGGTCTCACCTTGAGACGCACAGCATAGGTGGTTAACCGAACGGTTGGCGACACCAAGTATTACAAGACGCGTCGACGAGGGCGGTCAGCCGGCAGAAATGTGGAACTGGCCGCCCTCCGGCTCCAGGGGTTCGAGAAGCCTGCACCAGCGTTCCAGCGCGGCGACCGAGTTACTGGCGTCCGGCACCCGGGCAAGGGCGGCGGGGTTGCGATGCAGGTGTCCGACCAGGGCTTCCAGACAGGTCAGGCCTGTGGCGACAGGGTGCCAGGCGGTATCCTCGATACCCCAGTCGAGCCCGGTAACCGGGTCCGGCTCTGGGCTCTGCCCGGCCTTGTCCTGTTCCAGGAGGCGGCTGGCTTCGCGCAGCTCCAGGGCCGTCAGGTCGATGAATTGCGAAAGGGCTGGCACGCCGAGCGTGCGACACAGCGCATCCAGCGGCGCGAGGTGGCCACTATGCATGGCGCAGGCGCGCTCGTCGAGCGCGAAGCGGCCGTTCACCAATGTGGCCAGGCGTAGGGCAGGGGGCAAGCTGATCTCCTTGGTCTGCGTCTCAGTAGCTTACCGCGCTCCCCGACCAGCCGCCACCCAGCGCGCGATAGAGGGCGACGCTTGCCTGCAGCTGTGCCGAGCGCTGTCGGGCGAGCGTATCGCGGCTCTGGTACCAGGTGCGCTGGGCGTCGAGCAATGTCTGCAGGGTTATCGCCCCTTCCCGGTAGCGTACTTCGGCCAGACGGAAAGCGCGCTCGGCCTGCTGGTTCGCCTCGTCCAGGAACTGATAGGTCTCGCCGGTCTGGCGGGCTGCACCGAGGGCGGTGTCGGTGTCGGCCAGTGCCGCGACCACGCTGCGCCGATAATCGACCAGCAGCTCCTGCTGGCGTGCTTCGCTCAGGTCTACCTGCGCACGCAGGCGCCCGCCCTGAAAGATCGGTTGAGTCAGCCCGGCAGCCAGCGTCCAGGCCGTGACAGGATCGCTCAGCAGGCCGGAGAGCGCCAGGCTCTGCATGCCGTACTGGCCGGTCAGCTGGATACTTGGAAACAGTGCCGCACGGGCGGCCGTCAGATCCGCGTTGGCGGCCAGCAGGCGGGCTTCGCTGGCGGCGATATCGGGCCGGCGGGTGAGCAGGTCCGCCGGCAAACCCGCGCCTATCGTCGGAACCTCGATGTCTGCCAGCCGGGCGCTCGGCAGTTCGCTATCCGGCATGGCGCCGAGCAGCACCCGCAGGGCATTGCTCAACTGCAGCTCGGCCTGCTGCAGCTCTGGTAGAGCGGAGCGCAGCTGCGCGACCAGCGTGCGTTGCTGGCTCAGCTCCAGTGCGTCGGCGGCGCCGAAGCGCTGGCGCGCTTCGACCAGCTCGAGGACCCGTTCGGCAATCGTCAGGCTGCGTTGCGCCAGATCCAGTCGCTCGCGGACTTCCAGCAGCTGGAACCAGCTATTGGCGACCGCCGCGTCGGTGCTCAGAATCAGAGTGTCCCGATCGAACCCGGCCGCCAGCAGACCTGCCTCGGCGGCGCTCATCGCTGCCCGATTGCGCCCCCAGAAATCGATCTCGTAGGCGGCGCTCAGACCGGCATTGAAGCTGCTGCGGCTGGCATTGCCGTCGGCGTCGAGGCGCTGGCTGTCCTGGCGCGAACCACCTAAGGTGGCCCCAAGCTGGGGTAGCAGAGCGGCGCCGCTCTGGCGAACCTGGGCATCAGCCTGCAACAGCCGCGCCGCTGCTGCGGCCAGGTCGAGATTGTCGCCACGGGCACGCTCGATCAACTGGTTCAGTTCGGCAGACTGATAGCTGTGCCACCAGCTGGCATCCGGCACTGGGGCGGACTGGCGGTTGACGGTCCAGTCGGCCGGGACGCTCCGGTCAGGCGCGGGTGACGAGGCGAGGCTGGCGCAGCCTGTGAGCGCTGCCAGTACGAGCAGGGGTACAAGTTTTCTAGTCGGCACTGAGAGCCACCACTGGGTCGAGATGAGCCGCCTTGTGGGCGGGCATGTAGCCGAAGATCAGGCCGGTGGCGAAGGCGCAGCCGAAAGCGAGCAGCACTGGCCCTGTCGTGAACTGGATGGCGGTGCCGAAGGCCTGCAGTGCCGCGGCAAAGGCAAGCCCGCCGACCACGCCGAGCACTCCGCCAATTGCCGACACCACCAGCGCCTCGACGATGAACTGCTGGAGGATATGCCGGGTGCGGGCGCCCGTGGCCACGCGAATACCGATCTCCCGCGTCCGCTCGGTGACGTTCACCAGCATGATATTCATCACGCCGATGCCGCCGACCAACAATGAGATGGCGGCGATCGAGCCTAGCAGCATGGTGAAGGTGTTCTGGGTTTCGGCGACATTCTCCAGCAGCGAGGCCATGTTGCGGATCTGAAAGTCCTCCACTCCGCCATGGGCCTGCAACAGCACCTGACGCACCGCCTCCTGAGTCGCTTCGGCACGTGACAGATCGTCGATCATCACGGTGATCGAATTCAGATGGCGCTGACCGATCAGGCGCAGGCTGCCGGTGTTAAGCGGGACGAAGACCACGTCGTCCTGATCGGCCCCCCAGGGGGCGGCGCCCTTTTCACCCATGACCCCGATGACCTGGAAGGGCACGTTGTTGATCAGTACATATTCGCCCAACGGGTCGCTGACGCCGAAGAGGTTGCTCGCCACCGTGCTGCCCAGCACCGCCACGGCGGAGTAACGCTGGTTGTCCTGCTCGTCGAGAAACACCCCTGAGACCACTGGCCAGTCACGCGCCAGGGGCAACTCCGGGCTGGTGGCGGTGATCTGGGTCTGGTAGTCGGTGTTGCCGGCACGCAGGGTAGCGCGACCATTCATTTCCGGCACCGCGCCCAGCACGTTGTCCACTTCGGCCAGCAATTCGGCGTCGGCTGCCGTCAGTGTGGTGGTCTGCCCGTCCATCGAACGGCGCATGTTGGGCGCGCCGGGCCGTATCAGCAGCAGATTGGTGCCCAGTGAGCTGATACGGTCGATCACCTCCTGGCGTGCGCCGTTGCCCACTGCCAGCATCACGACCACGGAGGCGACGCCGATGACGATGCCAAGCAGGGTGAGGACCGTGCGGAACAGGTTTGCCCGCAGCGCACGCAGCGCCATTCGAATCGCCTCGCCGGTCTCGGCCAGGCCCGCAGCGCGCTCAGTCTGGGCCGACTCCGCAGCCTTGCCCCCGGACGCCGGAGGCCGGCCAGGGGGGCCGCTGTCTTCGACGATACGTCCATCGCGGATCTCGATGAGCCGATCGGCATGGGCCGCAACGTCCCGATCGTGGGTGATCACTATGACCGTCTTGCCACGCTGGTGCAGCTCCTTGAGAAGCGCCAGGACGTCGCGCCCGCTCTGACTGTCCAGTGCTCCGGTCGGCTCGTCGGCGAGAATCACGCGGGCATCGTTCATCAGTGCGCGGGCAATGGATACCCGCTGCTGCTGACCGCCCGAGAGCTGGCTGGGGCGGTTCTCCAGGCGCTCCCCCAGACCGAGCTCGCCGAGCAGTTGCCGGGCACGCGCCTGACGCTCCTCGCGCGGCAGGCCGGCATAGATGGCCGGCACTTCGACGTTTTCGGTGGCGGATGCCGAAGGGATGAGGTGGTAGCTCTGGAATACGAAACCGAAGGTGCGTCTGCGCAGGGCTGCCAGCTGATCATTGTTCAGCTCGGCGATGTCCTGACCGGCGAAGCGATAAGAGCCCGAGCTGGGCTTGTCCAGGCAGCCCAGCAGGTGCATCAGGGTGGACTTGCCGGAACCCGAAGCGCCCATGATTGCAACGAACTCGCCTTCCTCGATCTTCAGCGATACGCCGTGCAGCACCGTGGTCGCCACTTCACCGTTGTGGTAGGTGCGGGTAATGTCCCGCAGCTCGATCATCGGGTACATCACATGAACCGCCGTGACGACGCTGCCGATGTCCTGCCCGCGGCGCCGCTCTGAGGTAGGCCGCCGGTCACCACCCGCTCGCCTTCTTCGAGTCCTTCGAGCACGACGGCGCTGACCCGGGTGCGCAGGCCGATGCGTACTTCGCGAGGCTGCGGTCGACCCTGAGCGTCCAGCACCTGGACCTGATGGACCGAGCCCATTCGAACAGATCCGCTGCGTTCCTCGCCGGCCCGGCCGGGACCGGACGAGCGGCCGCCGGTGCTCGGCTGCAGAGCAGAGACTGGAATGGTCAGCGCATTCTCCGCGGCGGCGCGTACGAAAAACACCTGGGCGCTCATCTGCGGTAGCAGGTCGCCGTCTTCATTGGCCACGTCGAACAGGGCGTTGAACAGCACCACGTTGTTGAGCACTTCCGGGGTGGGAAGAATCTGGCGAAGCTGGCCCTCCCAGCGCCGCTGCGGCTGACCAAGTGTGGAAAAATAGGCTGGCATCCCTACCTTCAGCTGAGCGATGTCGGCTTCGGATACCTGGGTTCGCACGGTCATGCTGGTCAGATCGGCTATCTGTACCACGACGGGCGCCGTCTGGTTGGCATTGAGCGTCTGCCCCTGATTGGCGAGTTGCTGGACGATGGTCCCGGCCATGGGCGCATAGATGCGGGTGTAGTTGAGATCCGCTTCATCGGCCTTCAAGGCCGATTCGGTCTGTCTGATCTGCGCCTTCAACGCCTCGATCTGGGCAGTGGCCGAGCGCAGGTTGGCTTCGGCGCTTTCCAGTGCTTCACGGCTGGTCGCCTCCAGCCTGATCAGATTGCGCTGGCGCTCGGCCTGCAGCGCGGCGAGCGAGCGCTGGGCTTCACGGTCGGCCATCTGCGCGCGCAGGTTGGCCAGTTGCGCCTTGCTCGCTTCGACTCGGGCGAGATACAGCGTCGGGTCGATTTCGGCCAGCAGCTGGCCCTGCTCGACCTGTTCGCCCAATTGCACGTGGAGCACCTTCAGCTGACCCGAGACCTGGGTGCCGACATCCACGTAGTTGAGTGGCTCCAGGGTGCCAAGGGCGGTGATGCTGTCTTCCACATCCCCGCGGGTTACCGGCGAGGAGGTGTAGGCAGGTGTGCGGCTGGTTGAGTCGTACCAAAAATATCCGGCGATGCCGACGCCGAGTACTGCCAGCGCCACCAGCGTCGGGATAAGACGGCCATGTCTGTGGCCAGTAACCGATGTCATCTCTGTCGTTCCGCTTGAAGAGGGTGGCGCCAGTTTACCGGGCGATGCGTCAAGCGAGAGCGATCGAAAGTAAAGACTTGGTAAAGAGGTTATTCAAGCCAGCGATAAAGGGTGCGGCGGGTGATGCCGAGTATATCCGCGGCACGGCGCTTGTTGCCGTTGGTGGCCTTTAGCACCTGATGAATGTACTGGCGCTGTACCGTCTCGAGGTCCGGCATCCCGGCTGGCGAGTCGCCTGCCGGGATCGGCGTTGACGCCATCGATATGCCTGCCTGCTCGTCGTCGCCTTTGGTGTGTTCGCGGATGCGCTCGGGAAGGTGCCTGGGCTCGATCAGCGGACTGTCGCAGAAGGTCGCTGCGCGCTCTACTGCATTCTGCAATTCACGAACGTTGCCCGGAAAGCTGTAGTTTGCCAGTACTGCCAGCGCGTCATCGCTGAAGCCCTGAATCCCCCTATCCTGACGCGCGTTGAAGCGAGCGAGGAAGAATTCGGCAAGCCGTTGGACGTCGTCGCCGCGGGCTCGCAGGGGGGGGATCTGCAAGCCGAAGGTTTCCAGTCGGTAGTAGAGGTCTTCGCGGAAGCTGCCATCGGCTACCGCCTCGGTCAGGTTGCGATTGGTGGCACCGATCACTCGTACGTCCACCTGGATTTCGTGATCGCTCCCTACAGGGCGTACGCGTCCGTCCTGTAGTGCGCGTAGCAGCTTGGCCTGCAGGGCGAGCGGCATCTCGCCCAGCTCATCGAGCACCAGTGTGCCGCCTGCGGCCTGCTGAAAGAGACCAGCGCGCTGATTTCGGGCACCGGTGAACGCGCCGGCGGCGTGGCCGAAGAACTCGCTCTCCATAAGCTCCCCCGGGATCCCGCCGCAATTCACCACCAGATAGGGCTTGCCCTTGCGTGGACTCTGCTCATGCAGGGCGCGGGCGACCAGTTCCTTCCCGGTCCCGCTTTCCCCCTGGATCAGCACAGGTCCCTCGGCACCGGCAATCTGGCGAATCTGGTGGAATAGCTGCTGCATCGCCGGGCTGTGGCCAATGATTCCGTGGAACTGTTCCACGGCGAGCAGCGAACGGTAGCGCTGCACTTCGCTACGCAAACGGCGATTTTCCATCAGCCGGGTGACGTTGAGCAGAAAATGGTCCATCTCCAGCGGCTTGGTCAGGAAGTCGTCCGCGCCGGCCTTGAGCGACTCGACCGCCTCCTGTACAGAGCCAAAGGCGGTGATGATGAGTACTGCCGGGCGAGGGGTCAGCTCCTCAATAGCCGGCAGCAGACTCAGACCGTTGGCCCCGGGCAGGCGCAGGTCACTGATCAGCAGATCCGGCGGGTGGCTCTGCAGCGCGTCCAGCGCAGTTTCCGCATCAGCGCAGGCTGTGACCCTATAACCCTCCGCTTCCAGCTCTTCCTGCAGCAGTTCACGCAGGCCCGAATCGTCTTCCACGAGCAGGATGTATTCGTCATGCGACATGGTCAGGTTCCTTCAATGGGGCGGTCCAGGTGGGCAGACGAAGCGTCACGCGGCAGCCGCATTCAGCGCGGTTGCGCAGCTGCAGCGCTCCGCCGTGCTCTTCCACGACGGACTGCACGATGGCGAGCCCGAGTCCGGTCCCTTCGCCGGGCGATTTGGTGGTGAAAAATGGCTCCATGAGTTTTTCCACGGAATGATCGGGTAGCCCCGGACCGTCGTCTTCAATGGTGAGCAGCAGGCTGCTGGCGTCCTCGACAAGGCGGACCCGGACGTAGTGATGCGATGCCTGGAGTGCGTTACGCAGAAGATTGAGCAGGGCCAGTTCCAGGCGACCCGCGTCGCCGTTGATGGGCGGAAGGTCGTCTTGCAGGTCGACCTGCAGTGCGCGACCAGCCGCCTCGGCTTCGGGTGCCATGGCCTCGATCGTGGTCGCCACCAGCGGGCCGAGTGACAGGCGTCGGCGTTGTGGAGCGGAAGGTCTGCAGTAGTCGAGCAGTTGCCGCACGGTACGGGTCAGCCGGGCGACCTGCGAGCGGATTTCGCGCAGTTGGCGCTGCTGTTGCGGGTCGCCGGCGACCGAGCGTTCCAGCCGGCGGGCACGCCCGTCGATCACGCTCAGTGGCGCGCCAAGTTCATGGGCGATGCCGCGCGCCATGCTGCCGATCGCTGCCATCTTTTCGTTGTCCTTGAGCCGCTCCAGCAGCGCCGTCTCTGCGCGCTGATGCTCTTCCACTTCGCGGTTGGCCTCTTCGATGCTGTCGAGCATGTGATTGAGGCCGTCGGCGAGCAGCGCCACCTCCTGCGGCCCTTCCAGCGCCACGCGGTGGGAATGGTCTCCCTCGGCCACCCGGCGCATGTGTTCCAGCAGCTTGTCCACGTACCGGCCGATCCCGCCATAATGGCCCAGCAGTACGGCGCCGAGAATGGTCAGGCTCAGCAGCCCCCAGACGATCCAGGCAATGAAGGTGAACTGTTCCAGTGCCTGGTTGAAGTCGCTGGCGAGCCGAGTGATCTGGATCAGGCCCTGAATCTGTCCAGCGTTGTCGAACAGCGGCAGGAAGTGGGAGAACAGTTCACGCCCGGCGACTCGGCTGTAGGCCTCCTGGCGCTCGCCGGTATCGACGATACGACCGGGGATGGGCGTACGAGTGAGATCACTCTCGGTAATGCCTGCCGAAGCGATGCGTATCCCGTTGACGTCGAAAACCGAGGCACCATAGACCTCACCGAGCACGAATACCGAGCCAAGCGCGAGCTCGATGGCGCGCTGATCGCCCTGGCTGAGCGCCCCGCCAACCGGAATGCTGATGGCTCGTCCGATCAGCTCCAGGTCATTCTTCAAGCGCTGTTCCTGGTAGAGGTTGGCCTGGGTGAGGCCAACCCGGATACCCAGCGCGGTCAATAGCATCAGCGGCAGCACCACGAACAACAGCAAAGTGTTCTGTAAGCCGGTGGCTTTTCGCCGCGCTGCGCTGACCAGACCTGTGTTGAATTTGAACGAGTATTTTTTGCTCATGTGCAAAATCTATACAACATGCGATGGGCTGTAGGCGTCCTCTCCGACGAACGGTTGATCCTCGTTTTGACAAAATGTTCCATAAATCAATGGGTTGCTTGAATTTAACGGGTGTTGGCACGGAAACTGTTAGTCATGCTGTGCATCCAACAGAAGGAGAAAACACAATGACTACGCTCAAAAGTTTGACTGCCGCTGTTGCACTGGCCACGTTCGGTCTTGCCGGCCCTGCGCTGGCACAAACTGCCGCCGGCACTGGTGGCACCGGCACTACTACCGGCGCTGGCGCCGAGACCGGTGCGACCGGCGGCGCAGCCGGCGGAACCGGTACCGGCGGCACCGGTGCAGCAGGCGGCACTACAGGTGGCACCACCGGCGGCGCGACAGGTGGCGCAGCCGGAGCCGGTGGAGCGACCGGCACCGGTGGGACCACCGGCACAGGCACCATGGGTACCGGTACGACCGGAACAGGCACCATGGGTACCGGTACCGGCGACGACGCCTACGATGATGACGACGACGATTATTGATCGTCAGGTGCGTCCAGCAGGACCGCGAAGGGGGGCTGAAAAGCCCCCTTTTTCATTGTCCGCAGCAATGCTCCGAAAAGCCTTGGCGCTTGCACTCTGAAACATGAAAAAACATTGTTTTTCAATCGATTGGAATTAATCCGAACGATTGGCCAGGTGGGGGTTCTAAATCCTTGCAAACGATAACAGCAGGAGGGTTGAGAATGTCTACATTGAAGAAACTCACAGCTGCAATTGCTTTTGGTACCCTCGGTCTCTCCGGGGTGGCTCTGGCACAGACGACTGATCAGGGCACCATGTCCGAACGTCAACCGCAAACTCAGCATCCCACCCAGACCGGCACTACCGGTCATAGCCTGACTGGCCATGGTGCCACCGGGCAGATGGGTGCCGAGGGCGCTGGCGCCACTGGAAACGCCGCGAACATGCAGCATGGTGCCACCGGCCGGCAGGCAGAAGGTGGGCACGCCATCGAAGAAGGCGCCGGCGCCAACCAGGGTGCGACCGGGCCGGGTGCAGGTGCCGTAGGTCGTCAGGATGCCCCGGGCACCACTGGTACCGGACCGCGGGGTGAGCAGGGCACCACTGGCACCCCGGGCGGTGCAGGAACCGGCGCTGCGACCGGCGCTGGCGCTGGGGCAGCCACGGGTACGGGTACCGGCGCCAATACCGCTCCGGGTCACAGCTCCATGCAGCAAGGTGGCATGGACGATCCCGCGCGCACTGCGGACCGTCCCGGCGTGACCGGTGCACCGGACGAAATCGAGCGAAATCAGCGTGATCTGCCCGCGTCGGGCAGCAACACCAACTGACCGCTACGGTTTGCGGAAGGGGCCCGTGACGGCCCCTTTTTTGCGCCTGCAGATGCATTCTCCAGCCACTTTTGTGTTGTTAATGACCGTATCTTTTTTATACATGTGTAGATTGTATTCAGCATTTTGTGCCTTCCGGATGCTGCGGATTTTCGATGAGTCATGAAAAGTCCTTTTATATCAGTGCTATAGATTATTTCTCGAAGTTGGCACGGGGCTCGCATAGGCAGTCAGGACTCAATCGCAAAACGAAGGAGATACACATGACTACACTCAAGACTTTGACAGCTGCCGTTGCTCTGGCTGCCCTGGGTGCCACCGCCCCCGCGGCATTTGCTCAGGCTACTTCTCCGGCCGATCAGCAGGGTGCTACCGGAGCGCAGACCCAGATGGGCGGCGCCATGCAGAGCCAGATCACCGATGAGGATCTGGAGCGTTTTGCTTCTGCCGAATCCAAGGTCAGTGAGATCCGCGACGACTTCTCCGAGCGTCTGAGCCAGGCGGAAGATCAGGCCGAGGCCCAGTCCTTGCAGCTCGAGGCGCAGGAGCGCATGGTCGAGGCCGTCCAGAGCGAGGGGTTGGCTGTGCCTCAGTACAACGAGATCGCCACCCGCATGCAGACCGATCCGGAACTGCAGCAGCGCATGGGCAGCATGAACTGATCAGTGCGCGGTAGAGAGGGGCCCTCGGGGCCCCTTTTTTGTGGCCATCCGTCGGTACTGCTGGATCAGCCTGCCAGCGTTTCCTTGAGATGATCGATGAGGCCGCGGACCTTCGGCGACAGGTGGCGCTGCTGCGGATACACCGCCCAGACCCCGGCATCGAGGGGCTGCAGATGAGTCAACAGCGGGCGCAGCGCGCCGCTCTGCAGATGCTCGGTGACGTAGTAGTCCGGCAACTGACAGAGCCCGATCCCGCGCAGGGCTGCCTCCAGAACCGAGCGGCCGCTATTGCACCGCCAGTTACCCTGAACTCGAACCGACAGGTCGCGTCCGTTCTGTCGGAAGCTCCAATGGTCATCACTGCCGACCAGGCAGTTATGCCGAGGCAGCTCCGAGAGACTGTGGGGCGCGCCGTGCCGCTCGATGTAGCCCGGGGCAGCGCAGAGATACAGTCGCCTGGGCGCCAATCGGGTGGCTACCAGTGAGGAGTCGGGCAGGCGACCCAGACGGATGGCCAGGTCATAACTTCCCTGCACAAGATCCAGGCGCTGGTTGGTCAGGGTCATCTCGATCCTTAGCTGCGGGTAGAGTTCGAGAAAGTCGTTGACCCGGGGCATGATGAAATCCTCTCCATAGGCGACCGCACAGGTCATGCGCAGCAGGCCGCGCGGCTCGCTGCTGAGGTCCCTCACTGCTTTCAATGCTTCATTGCGGGCGTCGAGCAAGTGCTGACAATGCGGCAGAAACAGCTTGCCGGCCTCGGTCAGCGTAACGGTTCGCGTACTGCGGTAGAACAGTCTGGTCTGCAGTCGCTCCTCCAGTCGAGCGACCTGTCGGCTGACATGCGACGACGACACGTCCATGCGCCGTGCCGCCTCGCTGAATCGACCTGTTTCAGCAACCAGTGTGAATTCTTCCAGCCCGTCCCAGTCGGTCATATTGTCCCTGAATGGCAAGAATGTTTTGTAATCGGACCGATTATCCATCATTCGTGTCTGATCTACACTCTGGCGATCATTTATCCCATTCGCAGGAGATGTGCCCATGATCAAGTCCCGTGCAGCGGTCGCCTTTGCCGCCGGCAAGCCGCTGGAAATCGTCGAAGTGGATGTCGCGCCGCCGAAGGCCGGTGAGGTGCTGGTTCGTATCGTTGCCAGTGGCGTTTGTCATACCGATGCCTTCACTCTGTCCGGCGACGATCCCGAGGGCATCTTCCCTGCCATCCTCGGCCATGAGGGGGGCGGCATCGTCGAGGCGGTGGGGGAGGGTGTCACTTCACTGGAGGTCGGGGACCACGTGATCCCGCTGTATACCGCCGAATGCCGCCAATGCAAGTTCTGCCAGTCAGGCAAGACCAACCTGTGTCAGGCGGTTCGCGCCACCCAGGGCAAGGGTCTGATGCCGGATGGCACCACGCGCTTTTCCTACAAGGGCGAGCCGATCTATCACTACATGGGCACCTCGACCTTCTCGGAGTACACCGTGGTGCCGGAAATCTCATTGGCGAAGATCCCCAAGGACGCACCGCTGGAGAAGGTCTGTCTGCTGGGCTGCGGGGTGACCACCGGCATCGGCGCGGTACTCAATACCGCCAAGGTCGAGGAGGGGGCCACCGTGGCGATCTTCGGGCTGGGCGGGATCGGCCTGGCCGCGATCATCGGGGCGACCATGGCCAAGGCCAGCCGCATCATCGCCATTGATATCAATCCAGCCAAGTTCGACATCGCGCGTCAGCTTGGCGCAACCGATTTCGTCAACCCCAGGGAGCATGACAAGCCGATCCAGGAGGTCATTGTCGAGATGACCGATGGGGGTGTGGACTATTCCTTCGAGTGTGTCGGCAACGTGCAGCTGATGCGTGCTGCGCTGGAGTGCGCGCACAAGGGCTGGGGCGAGTCGGTGATCATCGGCGTGGCAGGAGCCGGTCAGGAGATCAGCACGCGCCCCTTCCAGCTGGTCACCGGCCGCGTCTGGCGCGGCAGTGCCTTCGGTGGCGTACGCGGCCGTACCGAGCTGCCCGGTTACGTCGCCAAGGCGCAGAAGGGCGATATTCCGCTGGATACCTTCATTACCCATACCATGGGGCTCGAGGATATCAACCAGGCCTTCGACCTGATGCACGAAGGCAAAAGCATTCGTACGGTCATCCATTTCTAAGGGGAGCCCGCATGCAGGATTCACTCGAGCTGATCTCGGCCACCAAGTGCTTCGGTGGCTGGCACAAGCGTTATCGCCACCGTTCCGCCAGCCTGAGTTGCGACATGGTGTTCGCCATTTATCTGCCGCCGCAGGCGGAACAGGGCGAACCGCTGCCGGTGCTCTACTGGCTTTCCGGGCTCACCTGTACCGACGAGAATTTCATGCAGAAGGCTGGCGCCATGCGCCGGGCTTCCGAGCTGGGGCTGGTGATAGTCGCCCCGGATACCAGTCCGCGGGGCGAGATGGTACCGGATGATCCGGAAGGGGCCTACGATTTCGGCCTGGGCGCCGGTTTTTACCTGAATGCCACCGAGCAGCCCTGGTCGCGCCATTATCAGATGTACGATTACGTGACGCAGGAGCTGCCGGGGCTGGTCGAGGTAAGCTTTCCGGTCTCCGACCTGCGTAGCGTCAGCGGACATTCAATGGGTGGCCATGGCGCGCTGATCTGCGCCCTTAAGAACCCGGGCTTCTATCGGTCGGTGTCGGCCTTCGCGCCCATCGTGAATCCCTCGGCGGTTCCCTGGGGGCAGAAGGCATTCGCGCGCTACCTTGGCGACGATCGCGCGCGCTGGCGTGAATGGGACGCCTGCGAGTTGCTGGCCGGTGCCAGGGAGCGGCTGCCACTATTGATCGACCAGGGTGAAGCGGACAATTTTCTCGCCGAGCAACTGCGTCCGGAAGCGCTCGAAGCCGCCGCTCAGGCCCATGGGCACCCGCTGATGTTGCGCCGGCGCGCCGGCTACGATCACAGCTATTACTTCATTGCCAGCTTCATCGACGAGCATCTGGAGCATCACGCCCGGGCCCTGGGGCTGCCCCGCGCTTCTTGAAGCGGGGGCAAGCATGTAAAATCGCTCCCCGGATTCGCTTTGGAGATTGAACATGCGCATTGGCCACGGCTACGACGTACACCGTTTCGGTGAGGGTGACTACATCACCCTGGGCGGATTGCGCATTGCGCATCACAGTGGCCTGGTTGCGCATTCAGACGGCGATGTGCTGCTCCATGCGGTCACCGATGCGCTCCTCGGCGCAGCGGCGCTGGGGGACATCGGTCAGCATTTCCCTGACACCGATCCCGCCTTCAAGGGCGCCGACAGCCGTCAGCTGCTTCGTCACGCGCTGGGTCTGATCCAGGCCCGGGGCTGGGCGGTTGGCAACGTCGATGCCACCATCGTCGCCCAGGCGCCGCGAATGGCGCCGCACATTCCGGCCATGCGAGGCCATCTGGCTGAAGATCTCGGCGTCGACCTGGACCAGGTCAACGTCAAGGCGACTACCACCGAGCGGCTAGGGTTCACCGGACGCGAGGAGGGCATAGCGGTTCACGCGGTGGCCCTGCTCGTGGCCCGATGAATCACGAGACGCACGATCTGCTCGGCCCGCTCGCCTGGGGCGGCCCCTTTGGCGAGGCGGCACTGAAAGCGGAGCCGGAGCATTTCTGCGTGACCGAGGTGCTCGACATCGAGCTGGCCGGCGAAGGCGAGCATCTCTGGCTACTGATCGAAAAGCGCGGCCTGAATACCGAAGAGGTCGCCAGGCGCCTTGCCGCTGCGGCCGGAGTCAAGCTGCGAGAAATCAGCTACGCCGGACTCAAGGACCGCCAGGCTGTCACTTGCCAGTGGTTCAGCGTGCAGCTGCCGGGCCGACCCGATCCTGATTTCTCGGGGATCTGGAACGAGTCACTGCAGTGTCTCGAGAGTCGCCGCCATCGGCGCAAGCTGCAGCGTGGCGCACACAGCGCCAATCGCTTTCGGATTCTGCTCAGTGCCCTGCGTGCCGACCGGGCCGCGCTGGACGTGGCGCTGACCCGTATGTCCGCACAGGGCGTACCCAACTATTTCGGCCCGCAGCGCTTCGGACATGGCGGCAGCAATATTGCCGATGCCCGCAACTGGGCATCCCGTGGCGCGCTGCCGCCGGCTCGGGGTACGCGCTCGCGGCTTCTTTCCGCGGCGCGCAGTCTGCTGTTCAATCGGGTGCTTGCGCAGCGGGTTGCGGGGAGCAGCTGGAACAAGGTGCTGCCCGGCGACTGCCTGGCCTTCACCGACAGCCGCAGCCACTTCTCCGCCGATCGGCTGAGTCCCGGCGACCCTCGTCTGGACGCGCTCGACCTGCATCCTACCGGGCCGTTGTGGGGAGGGGGTGACCTCCCGGTGACAGCGGCCGTAGCCATGCTGGAGGCGGGTGTGGTCTCCGGCGAACCGGAACTCGCCGCCTGGCTGGAAGCCGCCGGTCTGGAGCATGAACGGCGTGTTCTACGGCTCCCCATAACCGCCCTTACGTGGCATTATCCCAACCCGGATAGCCTGCTACTTGAATTCACCCTGCCGACCGGCTGTTTCGCCACCAGCGTCGTTCGCGAGCTGGTGACGGTACTGGATGAGCCCGGCGGCGGCCTGCAAAGTGAAAGTTGATGCGTATTCTCATAGCCAATGACGACGGTGTCCTGGCCCCCGGCCTGGCCGCCCTGCATGGGGCGATCAAGGACTACGCCGAGTGCGTCGTGGTGGCCCCTCACGAGGACCGCAGTGGTGCCAGCAGCGCCCTGAGCCTGGACAAGCCGCTGCGCCCGTTCGTTCTGGAAAATGGTTTCATCGGCCTCAATGGCACGCCTACCGATTGCGTGCATCTGGGGCTCAACGCCCTGTATGACGGTACCGTCGACATGGTGGTGGCCGGAATCAATCTCGGTGCCAATCTTGGTGATGATGTTCTTTACTCGGGTACGGTTGCTGCAGCGCTGGAAGGGCGCTTCCTACCCCAGCCGGCGATGGCTTTTTCCCTCGTCGGCCGTCAGCCCGATAACCTGCCTGCCGCGGCGGCCATCGCCCGCCAGATGGTAGAAGCCCATGACCGACTGGATTTGCCTCCGCGTACGGTGCTCAATGTAAATATTCCCAATCTGCCACTGGAACGCATAAAGGGCGTGCGTCTCACCCGCCTCGGTCACCGGGCACGGGCGGCGAAGCCCGTGAAGTGGGTGGACCCCAGGGGCAAGGAGGGCTACTGGATTTCGGTTGCCGGTGACGCCGAGGATGGCGGCGAAGGGACCGATTTTCACGCGATCATGCAGGGCTATGTTTCCGTCACACCCCTGCGGGTGGACAAGACCCACTACGAGGTGTTCGATCACCTCGCACAGTGGCTGGAGGATCTGGGTTAGGGATGCGCGAAGAACTCTACAAGAACGGTATCGGGATGACCTCGCAGCGCACTCGTGAAAGGCTGCTCGAACGGTTGTTTGAAGAAGGCATCCAGAATCTGCAGGTGCTCGAGACGATCCGGCGCACGCCTCGCCATCTGTTCGTCGATGAGGCGCTCGCACACCGGGCCTACGAAGACACAGCATTGCCGATCGGCCACAACCAGACGCTTTCGCAGCCCTATATCGTGGCGCGCATGACCGAGCTGCTGCTCGGTGGCGGGCCGCTGGACAAGGTGCTGGAGGTCGGCACCGGCTCCGGCTATCAGACCGCTGTACTGGCGCAGGTGGTCGAACGGGTCTTCAGCGTCGAGCGGATCATGCCACTCCAGGAGCGTGCCAAGGCGGTGCTGAAGGCCATCGACATCCGCAACGTGGTGTTTCGCCATGCGGATGGCAGTTGGGGCTGGCCCCAGTACGGCCCCTACGACGCGATTCTGGTCACGGCTGCCCCGGCGGAGGTGCCGACCGAGCTATTGGCACAGCTGGCCGACGGCGGCCGCATGGTGATCCCGGTCGGAGAGCACGAGCAGCACCTGACCCTGGTGATTCGCGAGGGGGAACAGTTCATTCGGCATCAGGTCGAACCGGTACGTTTCGTCCCTCTTCTGGCAGGAGCCGTTTCCTTTTGAGCGCAAGGTTCAAGCATTTCACCCAGTACCTGACTGTTTTTTTCAAGGGTATGGCCATGGGCGCGGCGGACATCGTTCCCGGCGTCTCCGGTGGCACCATCGCCTTCATCTCCGGCATCTACGACAGGCTTATCTCAGCCATTGCCGCGTGCACCCCCGACAAGCTGCTGTGGCTTGCACGGGGGCGCTTCAGGGAGACCTGGGCGGCCATCGACGGCGGTTTTCTGATTACCCTGCTGGCCGGCGTGGTGACCAGTATCGCCAGTCTCGCCCGGCTGATCACCTACCTGCTGGAGGCGCATCCCGAACGTCTCTGGGCCTTTTTCTTCGGGCTGATCGTGGTGTCGGTGCTGCTGATCGGCAGACAGATCGAGCGCTGGAATCTGTGGAGCATCGTGGCGGCGCTCGCAGGGGCCGGGTTTGCCTATGTCATCACGGTGGCTGTACCCCTGCAGCTTCCCTTCACGCCCCTGGCGATCTTCCTCGGCGCGTCGATTGCAATCTGCGCGATGATTCTGCCCGGCGTGTCCGGCAGTTTCATCCTGCTGTTGCTTGGGTTGTATGCCAACGTGCTCGCCGCCGTGCGCAGTTTCGACATTTCGGTGATCGCGTTATTTGTAGCGGGATGTGTAGCTGGCCTGCTGAGCTTTTCACGGTTGCTAAAGTGGCTGCTTGGCCATGCCCGCAACATTACGCTGGCTTTTCTGACCGGTCTTCTGGTCGGTTCGCTGAACAAGGTCTGGCCCTGGAAGCAGACGCTAAGCTGGCGCGAGAACAGCGCTGGCGAAATGGTGCCCCTGGTTCAGGCGAACGTCGGCCCGACCCAGTTCGAGCTGCTGACCGGACAGGCCTCGCATTGGCCGTCGGCATTGGCGCTGATGCTGCTGGGCGTGGTATTAGTAATGTTTCTCGAGTGGTGGGGGCGGCGTCCTTGACGGGACGGTGTGTCATGGCGGGGCAGGAGCATTGGCCAAGGGTGGTATGTGTCTGATCGGCATCTCGTTCTAAAAGATTTCAAGCGCCTCGCATTGGCAGGGGCCCTGCTGTATCTGGGGGCCTGCGCCGGCCCTTCCGGTACGGCTCCGATTGACGACCGCACCCGCGGTGGGCAGCGCGCTGCGCCGGCGCAGCCTGTGCCGGCGTCCGGCATGCATACCGTTCAGCGGGGCGAGACGCTCTATCAGATTGCCTTTCGCTATGGCACTGACTGGCGCACCCTGGCAGCCAACAACGGCCTGACCCAGCCCTTCACCATCTATCCTGGTCAGCAGATTGCCGTGGGTGCGCCGCGGACGCCGGCCGCGCGCCCGGCCGTTGCGGCGCAGTCGCCCTCGCCCGGAGCAGCCACTACCGCTCCTCGCCCCGCACCCGCTGCACCAGCACGCCCCACTCCGGCGCCCTCTGCGGCGGCATTGCCGCCGGGCGCAACGTCCTCGAGGCCAGCGACTCCGGCACCCACTGCACAGGTTCCGGCACGGGTAGCCGGATGGAACTGGCCGGCTGATGGCCCACTGATAGCCAGGTTCGGAAGTCTCAACAAAGGGATTGATATTGCCGGCCAGTTGGGACAGCCTGTCAGGGCAGCGGCAGATGGAGCGGTGGTTTATGCAGGACGCGGGCTGATCGGTTACGGCGAAATGCTCATCATCAAGCACGACGAAACCTATCTGAGCGCCTACGCGCACAATAGTCGACTGCTGGTGAACGAGGGCGACAAGGTCAGGGCCGGCCAGACGGTCGCGGAAATGGGCAGCAGTGGAACTGACAGGGTCAAGCTGCATTTCGAGATTCGGCGTAGAGGTCAGCCGGTTGATCCGATGACCTACCTGCCCAAGAGGTGATTAAGCGTCCATCAAGGGATTGTCATGCTGGGCGGTTATGCTGCAAAAGTATCGAATCGGCCGGAACCAGCCCCGCGCTGTCCGGTCAATAAGCCAGTGAGATGGACATGTGTCGTGTCATGACCATGCCCACCGATCCGGACGGACTTTGAATGACATGGGGCATGCATAATGGCGGTGAATAATAACGAGCCCGAAAAGGAAGCCATCGACCAGGATATCCTGCTCGAACAGTCGCCGGGGGAGGACGACGTAAGCGCACTCGATGCTCTGGAGCAGGTCGAGCGGGTGGCTACTCCGCGTACCCACCGCCGGGAAAACTCCTTCGAGTTCACCAAGCAGCTCGATGCCACCCAGCTTTATCTCAATGAAATCGGCTTTTCCCCTCTTCTGACGCCGGAAGAGGAAGTGCATTTTGCTCGGCTTGCGCAGAAGGGCGACGCGGCTGGTCGCAAGCGCATGATCGAGAGCAACTTGCGTCTGGTGGTCAAGATAGCCCGGCGCTATGTGAACCGCGGCCTTAGCCTGCTGGATCTGATCGAAGAGGGTAATCTAGGGCTTATCAGAGCCGTCGAGAAATTCGATCCCGAGCGCGGTTTCCGTTTTTCCACCTATGCCACCTGGTGGATCAGGCAGACGATCGAGCGGGCGATCATGAACCAGACCCGCACCATTCGCCTGCCGATTCACGTGGTCAAGGAACTGAACATCTACCTGCGCGCGGCGCGCGAACTGACCCAGAAACTCGATCACGAACCATCCCCCGAAGAGATCGCCCATCTGCTCGACAAACCCGTCGAAGACGTCAAGCGCATGCTAGGCCTCAATGAACGGGTAGCTTCGGTGGACATGTCTCTGGGACCGGATTCTGACAAGACACTGCTCGACACCCTGACCGACGACCATGCCAGCGATCCGCTGGAACTGCTCCAGGGCGATGATCTGAATGCCAGTCTCGATCAATGGCTTTCCGAGCTGAGCGAAAAGCAGCGGGAGGTCGTTGCTCGTCGTTTCGGTCTGCGCGGGCATGAAAGCAGCACGCTCGAGGAAGTCGGTCGTGAGATCGGTCTGACCCGGGAGAGGGTGCGGCAGATTCAGGTGGAGGCGCTCAAGCGCCTGCGTGACATCCTCGAGCAGCACGGCCTGACCGGCGAATCACTCTTCCAGTAGGGGCGCTTGCTCGCGCGCCCTGCCCATCGCGGAGGGCGTTGCGTCCGGGCTGCTTCGAGCCTATGCTTGTCCACTGACTCTGCTCGGGATTGCACAAGGAAGTCAGCATGGACCTGTCCAAACCGCTCGACGTGGCTGCTCTGCTTGCCGTACTGCTCGCCCTTGGTTACGGCGTTATCCTCTACAATCAGCTGGTTTCCATCAAGCACGGCGTCCGCCAGGCCTGGGCCAATATCGATGTGTTGCTGCGTCAGCGCCATGATGAGCTGCCCAAGCTGGTCGAAGCCTGCCGGCGTTACATGCAGCACGAGCAGGATACGCTCGAACGTGTCGTGGCTGCCCGCGGCGCTGTCGCTTCAGCTCGAGAACGCTCGGATGTGAAGGGCGTCGGACAGGCCGAGACGCTGTTGCGCAGCGGTCTTGGGCAGCTTTTCGCGCTGGCGGAAAACTACCCTGACCTCAAGGCCAGCGAATCCTTCCAGCATCTTCAGCAGCGCATCACCGGCCTGGAAAACGGCATCGCCGACCGGCGGGAGTTGTACAACGCTGCGGTCAATATCAATAACGTACGCATAGAGCAGTTTCCCGATCTCATCGTCGCGCGTATGTTTTCCTTTCAACCCGCCGAACTTCTGCAGTTTTCCGAAGCAGAAAAGGCTGACGTGGACATGCGAGCCCTGTTCACGTGATCGATGTGCACGGCCTGCTGGCGCTCGAGCTCCAGCATTTCGTCATCGCGCTTTGCCTCACTACCGGTATCAGCCTAGTCGCAGGGTATTCCGGATTCCGCTACCTGCGTCGCGCCCGCTGGATCGAAGACACGCCTACTTCGCGCATTCGCTCGGCGGCGCAGGGACTGGTCGAACTGAACGGACGCTGCGAGGCTGGTGGACAGCCCTTGTTGATTTCCCGCCTGGGGCGGGTTCCGTGCCTCTGGTACAGCTTCACCGTCGAGCAATATCGACGCTCTGGCAAGCGTAGCCACTGGAGTGTGGTCGAGCGCGGTGGCTCGGAACGCCCCTTCATGCTACTTGATGACACGGGCCACTGCTGGATCGAACCGGCGGGAGCCGAGGTGCATCCCCGCCAGAGAAGGCGCTGGGAAGGCCAGCACCGCTGGCCCGAAGGTGGCAGCGGAAACTGGCTAGGGCGGGCTCTGGGACAGCGCTACCGATACACCGAGCAGTGGCTGGCAGAAGGGGAGCAGCTCTACGCACTTGGCTGGTTCGAAAGTCGCGGGGAAGGGCGTGAGGCTGTCGATCAGCAAGGCATCGCTCGTGATCTGATCGCCCGCTGGAAGCGCGACTATCCGAGCCTGCTTGCCCGATTCGATCTGGACCGGGACGGTCGTCTGGATCCGCAGGAATGGGGTGCGGTGCAGGCCGCTGCGGCGCAGGCTGCGGCGGGCGAAGTGGCCCTCTTGCAGGCCGCACCGCTGGAACACCGGCTCGGCAAGCCACCCCACAGGGGGCTGCCCTTCGTCCTGTCCGATCATCACGAGGAGCACCTGAGTCGTCGTCTGCGCTGGCGATCGGCGGGCAATCTGACGGTCATGACGGTTGCCGGCGCCTGTGCGGTACTGTTGTGGACCGCGCTGGCCTGATTGCCGACAGTAAAGAGTACTGGCCCGGTTACCCCGGCGTTCTGGTGCGCCTAGGGGTGTCTGCCCCAGGGGTGCCCTGGTAGCGTGCGAGCCATTCGGCGAGTGCTGCTGCGGTCAGCGGTCGACTGTAGAAGTAACCTTGCCCCTCGCTGCACCCCTCGTTGATGATATAGGCTTCCTGTGCTGCGGTTTCCACACCCTCGGCGATCACCTCCATGTTGAGGCTGCGGCCAAGCTGGATGATCGCCCGCACGATGGTCGCGTCGTCTTCGTCGAGAAGCACGTCCTGCACGAAGCTTTTGTCGATCTTGATCTTGTCCAGCGGCAGGCCGCGGAGGTAGCTCAATGAGGAGTAACCAGTACCGAAATCATCGATGGCAATGAGCACGCCTGCCCGCTTTAGGCTGTTGAGATGGCTGGCAGCGGCAGCGACGTCCTCCATCAGACCGGTTTCCGTGACCTCAAGCTCGAGGCTTTGCGGCGGGAGCTCGTAGCGCTGCAAAAGATTGGTTACGATACGCGGCAGATCCGGCTGGTGAAGTTGGACGGTCGACAGGTTGACCGCCATTCGCAGTTCCGGGAAACCGGCGGCGCGCCAATGGGCCAGCTGTCGGCAGGCCTGGTCGAGTACCCACTCGCCGATGCTGGTTATAGCTCCATTCTGCTCTGCCAAAGGGATGAATACATCTGGCGGTACCAGGCCGCGTTCGGGATGCTGCCAGCGCAGCAGCGCTTCGACACCGACGACCCGGTGGGTGTGGTAACTGACCTGCGGCTGATAGACGAGATACAGTTCGTTGCGCGTCAGCGCGCCCCGAATGTCCTTGTCCAGCTCCCTGCGCACGCGC
>JAUVYN010000015.1 GCA_030603065.1 Pseudomonas sp. | reverse complement strand
GCCAGCAGCTTCTGGGCACGATGGATGACTTCGGATTCCGAAGTGCAGGGCAGGAGTGCCACGAACTGATCCCCTGCCAGGCGCACCAGTGTGTCCTGTGGCGTAATCGACTCAGCCAGTCGCGCGGCGAGCTCGATCAGGAGGGCATCACCCACCTTGTGCCCGAGCGTCTCGTTCACGTGTCTGAAGTTGTCCAGATCAAGTGATACAAGGGCGAACGAGCCATGATCTGCCCCAGCCTCGTCCAGTCGCCTGTCGATCTCTTCGGTCAGACACAGCCGATTTCCGAGTCCCGTCAGCTCGTCGGAAATGGCTTTCATCCTTAGGCTTTCCCGACGCGCGGCCGTGCGGTCAACGCTCAGCTCTATCCATCCGGCAAACATCCCGCCAAGCGCATTGACTGCCATCAGCCAGGGAAGCGCTTCGCCAAGGGCTCGGCTGCGATAGGGTTCGGGGAACAGCAGAATGGTCGACAGGGAAAGGGACAGGAAGACAGCGAAAAGAAGGTAGCGCAGCAGCGGACGCAGAGGAACGCGTGCCTCGATCAGTCGCCAGCCCAGTCCCACCAGTGTCGCTACGGTGAGGGTGGTACTGCCGATCAGAACGCCCTGACCTCCGAGCAGGATCCGGCCGGTTACGGCTATCAGCAGGGCAGCCACCGCACCGCGCCAGCCGGCCAGCAATCCAGCGAAGCCCATTAGAAGAACCCGCGAATCGATGTACAGCCCCGGCGCCAGTTCAATGCCCTGCAGCATGACGACGACGGCACCGCACCCCAGCAGCGATCCGAGGGCCCATTGTTCCAAACTTTGGGATGGCAGACGCTTCCAGACATGGTGATGGTAAAAAAGCGCTATTGCCGTGAAGGTGACTAGTCCCAGGACGGTGGCTGCCAGAAAACTGAGCATGCTTCGGTGTCTTCTTTGATTCCTGCTTTCGAAGCGGGCGGGACATCTCAGCGCGATGTTGCGCCTGTCCCGATCCATGACTTCCCCGGAGTATAGTGCTCAGGCGGATGCGGTGCAGCGAAGCAAAGAGCGTTTGGGTCGCTGGATACTCAGATCTGGCGTGGCACTGAATTGGCGGAACCGCTGCGGATACGCCCATGCGGTACGCGCCGCAGCGTCTCCGAAGGGTTTTCCCCGAACAGGGCCTTGTAATCGCTGGCGAATTGGCCTGCGTGTCGAAATCCGTACCTTGTCGCTACCACGGACACGGTGTCGTCCGGCTCGCCGCTGGCAAGCGCCCTGCGCACCTGATTGAGCCGCGCGGTGCGCAGGAACTGGACAGGGCTCATGCCGAGCACGCTCTCGAAGCAATATTGCAGGGTACGGCGACTGACGTGGGCGTATTCGCACAGGGCCGGGATGCTGAGATCGGCGTCAGGGCGTTCGTGGATGAGCTCCTTGATTCGGTCCACCACCTTTTTGCGCCGAGCATGGCTCGGCGCGATTTGACCGGTTTGCTGGCTGCTGTCCAACAGGTCGAGAAGTGCTTCGCCGGCCAACTGGCGCTGCTGCTCCGAATCGAGCTGGAGGCTGGTGAGATCGACCAGCCGACCCAGCAGCATCCGCACGCGTTCGAGTTCTGCCCTGCCCACGCTTAGCCTAGGGCTCTCAATCAGCCGCGCCAGGTCGATCGTACGTCCCTGGCGTTCGGCGAGGTGAAGCAGCATGTCCTCCCTGATGACGATGCCGAAGATGTCGAAGCCATCGGGTGTCACCAGTTCGAAATCACGTCCACCGGGACGGCACATCAGTTGCCCGCTTTCCAGTGGCAGCCCGTTGATACGACATTCGCTGGTACGGACCGGAATGCCAAGCCACAGCGCATCATTCCATACATTGCATTGCTGGCGCAGGGCGCGATTGGTGTGCTCGCGGAACACCTGGCAGCCGACCAGCGCGATTTCGTCGATGCGCCCATAGAAGCCGCCCCCGCGCAACTGATCGTATTCCTGCTGCCAGTTGGTCAGATTGTGGGCGTGCTCATCGGCATCCTGCGCCTCACAGGTGCTCCGATTTGGTGCATTCATGGCCGTCGTGTGCTGCATGGTCGCTCCGCTCGCCGCTCGAGGGCGCTCATCCTACGCTGATTCCTCAGTGGTTTGGCCAGCCAAGCACCTGATTTTCCTCAGCTAAACCGGATTTGCCGAATTTCGATAGGGCGCTGGAACGGCCCTCGCATGTCTGCTTTCAGCAAGTTGCATGCCCGAGGTCCTGAATGAGTCATCCCTACCGTTACACGCTGGGTAGCCGCACCTACCAGTTTCGTGATCTGGCCGATCTGATGGCCAAGGCGACCCCGGCCCGTTCCGGCGACCGTCTGGCCGGAGTCGCCGCGCTGTCGGCCGAAGAGCGTGCGGTCGCGCAGATGCTACTGGCGGAGCTGCCGCTGAAAACCTTCCTCAATGAAGCGCTGGTGCCCTATGAGCAGGATGAGGTCACCCGCCTGATCATCGATGGGCATGACGCGGCAGCCTTCGCCGCGATCGCCCACCTTACCGTGGGGGACTTTCGCAACTGGCTGCTGGGGGACGAGGCCACGCCAGAGATACTGCAGTCGATCCGTGCCGGCATCACCCCGGAAATGGCTGCCGCAGTATGCAAGATCATGCGTAACCAGGATCTGATTCTGGTCGCGCGAAAGTGTCAGGTGGTCAGCGCCTTTCGCAATACCATCGGCTTGCCAGGGCGGTTGTCGACCCGCCTGCAGCCGAACCATCCGACCGACGACGTCAACGGCATTGCAGCCAGCATTCTGGACGGTCTGCTGTACGGCAACGGCGATGCGGTGATCGGCATCAACCCGGCAACCGACAACGTTGCGCAGGCCACGCGGCTGATGACCCTGATGGCAGAGGTGATCGAGAAGTACGAGATTCCCACCCAGTCCTGCGTGCTGACCCATGTGACCAACACCATCGAGTGCATCGAAGCGGGCGCACCGGTGGATCTGGTCTTCCAGTCGATTGGCGGTACCGAGGCGACCAATAGCAGTTTCGGCTTCAGTCTCGCCACCCTGGCCGAGGCGCAGCAGGCCGCACTGAGCCTGGCACGTGGCAGCGTCGGCAACAACGTGATGTATTTCGAGACCGGGCAGGGCAGTGCACTGTCGGCCAATGCCCACCACGGCCTCGATCAGCAGACCTGTGAAGCCCGTGCCTATGCGGTCGCGCGCGAGTTCAGTCCGCTGCTGGTCAACACCGTGGTGGGTTTCATCGGCCCGGAGTACCTGTTCGACGGCAAGGAAATCATCCGTGCCGGGCTGGAGGACCATTTCTGCGCCAAGCTGCTCGGCCTGCCAATGGGCTGCGATGTCTGCTACACCAACCACGCCGAAGCCGACCAGAACGACATGGACAACCTGCTCACTCTATTGGGCGTAGCGGGTTGCTCCTTCGTAATGGGCATTCCGGGTTCGGATGACATCATGCTCAACTACCAGACCACCTCCTTCCATGATGCGCTCTACGTACGCCGGGTGCTTGGTTCACGGCCTGCGCCAGAGTTCGAGCAGTGGCTGACGCGCATGCAGATCCTGCGCGATGCTGACCGCTACATTCTCCATGAAAGCCTGCCCGAACCCTTCGCCCGGTCCCTGCGTGCGCTGCCAGGAGGCCGGTCATGAAACCCGTGGTCATCGAAAACCCCTGGCGACGTTTACGCACCTTCACAGACGCCCGCATCGGGCTTGGCCGAGCCGGCATCAGCCTACCTACCAGCGAGCTTCTGGCGTTTCAACTTTCCCATGCGCAGGCCAGGGATGCCGTGCATTGCCCGCTGGATGTGCCGGCTCTGTGTGAGGGGCTTGCCCTGCTTGGTTCACCTGCACCCCAGGCTAAGCCGCTGGAGTTACATAGCCAGGCCGCAGACCGTCAGGTTTATCTGCAGCGGCCGGATCTGGGCCGTCGGCTGGACGACGCATCGCGTCAACTGCTGATCGAGCAGGCCACGGCGCAGCCAAGCGACCTGGCGGTAGTCATCGTCGACGGGCTGTCGTCGCTGGCGATCCAGCAGAATGCCGTGCCGTTTCTTGAAGCCTTTCTGCCCTTGCTCGCCGAACAGCTACCGGGCTGCAGCCTGGCGCCGATCAGCGTCGTGCTGCAGGGGCGGGTTGCCATCGGAGACGAGGTCGGCGCGCTGCTGAACGCGCGCGCGGTGCTGTTGCTGGTAGGCGAGCGGCCGGGACTCAGTTCGCCGGACAGCCTCGGCCTGTACCTGACCTGGGCGCCGCGCCCAGGCCTAACCGATGCCGCGCGCAACTGCATCTCCAACGTGCGCCCGGCGGGCCTCGGTTGGGGTGATGCCGCCCAGCGAGCGCTGTATCTGCTGCGCGAGGCGCAGCGCCTGCAGCTTTCCGGCGTAGGCCTGAAGGATCGCAGCGCCAGTGCCGTCATCGAGCATGGCGCCAGTGGGCGCAACTTTCTGGTTTCCGAGTGACGCCGGGGAGGGCGTCGCTCACAACGTGGTACTTATCTGGGTGGAGGAATGACCATGTCCCATGACAATCGTGCCTATCTGGCCAAACGGCAGCTCAAGCGCGGCAGCGCTGGGGCGATTCTGCTCGCTGGCCTCGGGGTGTCCTATGTAATCTCCGGCAACTTCGCCGGCTGGAACTTCGGTATTGCAGAAGCCGGCTGGGGAGGCTTTGCCATCGCGGCCGTGCTGATGGCGGTGATGTACCTGACGCTGGTGCTGTCCCTCGCGGAAATGTCCGCGGCGATTCCCGCCGCTGGCGGAGGCTACAGCTTTGCCCGTCAGGCGATGGGCCCCACCGGCGGCTTTTTCACCGGGCTCGCGGTTCTTATCGAATACGCCCTGGCACCGGCCGCCATCGTCATCTTCATAGGCGCGGCGGTGGAGGCGCTCATCGGGGTCAACGGTCCCTGGGTGTATGCGGCCTTCTATGCGGTGTTCATCGGCATCCATCTGGCGGGTGTCGGCGAGGCGCTGAAGACGATGATGATCATCAGTGGTCTGGCGGTGTTCGCCATCGTCGCTACCGGTGTCGCACTGGTCATGCATTTCGACATCAACAATCTGTTCGATATGGCAAGTGGCGAAGCGGTCGGCGCCAGCAGCATGCTGCCGCTTGGCTGGTATGGAGTCTGGGCTGCGCTGCCCTTTGCGATGTGGCTGTTCCTGGCAGTGGAAGGGGTTCCGCTGGCAGCCGAGGAGGCCAAGGACCCGGCCCGCGACGTCCCGCGAGGCATCATCGGCGCGATGCTCTTCCTGCTGTTCACCGCGCTGTTGGTGGTAGTGCTGGTGCCGGGCGCGGCTGGCTCGACGGTGATGGGCAGCAGTGAAGTCCCGCTGGTCGATGCGCTGAATGCTACCGGCCAACCCGGCCTGGCGACGCTGGTGAACCTGTTGGGCCTGGCCGGTCTGGTAGCCTCGTTCTTCTCGATCATCTACGGTTACAGCCGGTTGGTCTTCGCCCTGTCACGGGCTGGCTACCTGCCCACCTCTCTGTCGCTGACGACCGAGCGCAAGGTGCCGGCGCGGGCGCTTATCATCCCGGGTGTGTTCGGCTTCCTGGCATCGCTGAGCGGGGAGGGTGACCTGATGCTGGCCATGGCTGTGGTCGGCGCTACCGTCTCCTATGCCCTGATGGCCGGCAGTCACATCCTCCTGAGAGTCAAGCAGCCGAACATGCCGCGGCCTTACCGCACGCCGGGCGGTGTGATGACATCCGGCGTCGCGTTGCTGCTCTCGCTGGTAGCCCTGACTGGTGTGTACGCCTTCGACCCGCGGGCGTTCTTCCTGACCATGGGCCTGTTCATCGTCGGAGCGGTTTACTACTTCGGCTACAGCCGCAACCACCTCGTTGCCAAGTCAGCGGATGAGGAGTTTGCCATGCTGGCAGCGGCCGAAGCGGATCTCGCTGCCGTCTGAGCGAGGCCGTTGGACCCTGGTCCGATCAACCCGTCAGCTGCGCCTGACGCGTTGATCGGCTGCCCGGGGCAGGGCGTCCGGCAGGCGGAACCCCATGGCTCGGACTGCGTCACAAGTTCGCAGCCTGTCGTTTAGCCCATGACCTGGAGGTTCCCATGCAACGCCGTACCTTTCTTTCGACCGTCGCCGTTGGCACTGCCGGCCTGGCGCTCGCGCCTTTGCTCGCGAGCGGACAACCTACTACTACCACCGCCGCCTCCGGTCAGCTCCCTCGAAATGATGGAACCTCGCGCCGCTACCGACCGGAACACCGTGTCGGGCTGGGTGGCGGACTCGGGCTGGGCAACGGGCGCAGGGAGTGGTCCGAACAGCATGCCCTGCAACTGCTGCAAACTGCCTGGGAGCAGGGCATCCGCTATTACGATACGTCCCCCTGGTATGGGCTCGGGCTCAGCGAGCGGCGCCACGCGATGCTGCTCGCCTCTCGCGCAGCGGATGACTATCTGCTATCCAGCAAGACCGGTCGCATGCTCATCCCTGAGGCCGGCTATTCCCACGACACCTGGCAGGGCGTCAATCACTTCAACTACGAGTACGACTACAGCGCCAGCGCCACCCGGCGCTCGGTAGAGGACAGTCTGCAGCGCATGGGCGTACCCAGTCTGGATATCGTGTTCATTCACGATCTGTCTCCCGACAATCAGGACATGGGGGACCGCTGGACCGAGTATATGGACCAGGCGGTGAAGGGAGCCATGCCGGAGCTGATCAAAATGCGCGACGAAGGCCTGATCAAGGGTTGGGGGATGGGCGTCAATGAACTCGCACCAGCAAGGGCAGCCCTCGAACGGTCTGATCCGGATGTCACCTTGCTGGCGACGCAGTATTCTCTGCTCAAGCACCAAGACGCCCTTGACGAACTGTTCCCGCTTGCAAGGGAGCGAGAGCATTCATTCGTCCTGGGAGCGCCATTGAACTCGGGCTATCTGGCTGGCGGCGAATACTTCAACTACAGCAAGGACGTCCCCTCCGAAATGCGCGACAAACGCCAGCGCTATCAGCAGCTCGCACGGGAGCACGAGGTTGACCTGCGGACCGCGGCGCTATTGTTCTGCAACGCACCGGACGTGGTCTCATCGGTGCTGCATGGCGCGAGCACCCCAGAGCAGGTTCGCGAAAATGTCGCTTCCATGTCGGCTAGGGTGCCAACGGAGTTCTGGAGCGCAGCGAAGGAGCAGGGGCTGCTGGCGGAGAATGCTCCGGTGCCTGCCTGATCTTTCAAAAGACTGTTGTAGCAGCTTGCCTGGGCGAGTCTTGGAACGCCGGTTTTTTTGCAAGTCCATAAAAAAGGGCCATCGAATGATGGCCCAGGACCCAAACTAACTGGAACAGCTTCGGAGCTTAACGAACGCCAGAAGCACGTAGCGCCGCGGGCGTGAACTGGTTGTAGGTCGGTGTCACATCGAACTGAGGCGCGGACTGTTCTTCCGAATACATGCCCAGAGCGATGTAGCGGCCGGCAAGCAGGTCATACAGCGTTTCGATGGAGTAGCCCGGGATCTTGTGCTGGTAATTGAACGCCAGATGCCCTTCACCTACCCGCCAGAGCGTACCCCGTCCGTCGTAATGATCGGCCAGCGCGATCATCCACGAGTCCTCATCCACGAACAGGTTGCGCTGCGCGTAAATGTGTCGCTGACCCTGTTTCACGTTGCCTTGCACTTCCCACACGCGGTGCAGTTCGAACCGGGTGTGCTCAGGGTTGATGTGGCCTCTCTGCAGAATGTCGCCATATTTCAACTGCGGGTCGGAGATCTTGTACGCGTTGTACGGAATGTAGATTTCCTTCTTGCCCACCAGCTTCCAGTCGTACCGGTCCGGTGCACCGCTGAACATCGAGAAGTTGTCGGATGTCCGCATGCCGTCCGAGGCCGTACCCGGGCCGTCATATGCCACCTGCGGCGCGCGCCGTACGCGGCGTTGCCCGGCGTTGTATACCCAGGCCATGCGGGGTTCCTTAAGCTGATCGAGGGTATCATGGACCAGCAGCACATTACCGGCGAGACGGGCCGGCGCAGTGACGCGCTGCTTGAAGAACAGCAAGGTATTGGGAACAGTCGACTCGTCGATGTCGGGCATCAGCTGTGGATAGCCGGCCTCCTCCTCGAACTTGATCAGGGTGTACGAGCCGTTGGTCTGGGGCATCGCCTGGGAATGCCAGCGCCGGATGTTAACTCGGTATCGTGTTAGATGGTTCCACACCACCTCGGCGCCTGTTTCAGGAATAGGGAAGGCGAAGGTGCCGTGGGAAAAGTTCTCGATACCGTCGCCACCGTTTACCAGCTTGGCCTGGCCAGCGGTGCGCTTGACCTGATCGTAGACATCCTGCGGATAGCCGATGGAACGTCTCGTTTCATAGATCGGCATCCGGAAGGTCTCGGGATAACGTTCAAACATGGCGATCTGGCCGGGACTGAGATTCTCTCGGTATTGCTGATAGTTCTGTGCAGTAATCACGAACTCCGCTTGCTCACCCTGAAACGGGTTGGTGGTGAAGTTTCTTTCGATGGACTGGCCTGCGTCGGTGCCGAGGCCACCAGTCCACTCGGGAATGGTGCCGGCAGCGTTGCCTGCCCGTTCCGCTCCGATCGGCGTTAGCTCATTGCCCAGACGATTGATCTGTTCCTGAGTCAGTGTTTGCGCTGTCACGCTCGCAGCCAGCAGACTCAAGGCCAGGCCGCCGGCACCCAGTACGGTGTTTTGCATACGGATCATTGTTGTTTTCTCCTGTTTTGCCGGTCTTAAAAACTTACGCTGAGGCTAGCGGCGACGAAGTCACGATCAACGTTGGTGTTGTACTTTCCATCGAAGAAGTCGGTGTAGCTCAGGCTGGCGGTGTACTTGTTGGCGTAATCCGCGTTCAGGCCGATGCTGATGGCCTTGGCATTTTCGCTGAAGTTCGGGCCATAGCCCTCGACGTCATGGGACCAGGTCAGGCTTGGTTGCAGGTTGATGCCAGCAAAGACGTTCGAGTAATCGAGCGTGGCCCGAACGCGATAGCCCCAGGAACTGGAAGTGAAGAAACCATCGGTTTCACACCAGCTGGCACCACGCCCTGTGGTCTGCGAAAGGCAGGTGCCATCGGCAACAGGGCTCTGGCCGAACAGCGAATCACGGCCGTAGAAGGTGGAACCTGGCGCGGTGTCGATGCCTTCGATGTAGTTGTAGCCGACCTCACCGACCAGCGACAGGCGGCTGGCGCCCATTACCCGGTCAATGAAATAGATACCGGTCAGCTGAGCCTGGTAAACCCCTTTACGGTCGTAGCCTTGAATGTAATCGCCCGGTGCATAGGTGATGTCCCGGCCGATCAGGGCGCCGTTGCCGGTCAAGCCGACGACACTCACGCTACCGGTCGTGATGCCCAGCGGCATGTTCGGGCGATAGCTGACCTCACCGCCGACCGATGCGCCGGCGATGCTAGTTTGAAAGCTCACGCCATACAGCCGGATGTCTTCCGGATATTCGAAGAAATAACCGGCTCCACCCGAGAAGCCGCCGACGCCCACCCCGTTGGGCGTCGCTGCAGAAAACGGGCCCTGAATGTTGCTGTAGTTCGGCGTGCGGCTATGGTAGTTCATCGCGTAGAAACCGAACTCGGTGTCGCTCAGCGCCGGCGCAAAGTAGCGGAAGGCCACGCCGAACTGGCCGTCATCCCTCGCTTCCTGGTCTTTCATGGCACGAACCGTGAGCCGGCCGTCCAACCCCGGAGCGCCGGATGGCTCATCGTTACCAGCGACCACCAGGCGATCATTACAACCAGTGGCAAGAGTGTCCGAGCCGAAGAAGGTGCCGCAGTTGTCCAGAACGGTCTGGTGCCATTTGAGCTGGTAGAAGGCTTCCATGCTCAGGTTTTCGGTCAGCCCCTGAGAGATATACAGCATCTCGACCGGCATCAGGCCTTCCTTGATTTCGGCACCGGGACGCCGCAGTGCCGCCACGTCGGTCGGGTTGATGGCATTGATCGAGTTGCCAATAAAAGTGCTTTCACCCCAGCTGACTACCTGGCGACCGAGACGGATATTGCCGGGGTTCATGCCGATCGAATAGTTGTGGTAGACGAACGCGTCCAGCAGCGCAACGCCTGAGCCCTTTACCAGGGGATGGCGACCGGAATCATCGATGTCATAAAAGCGCTGACTGCCATCCTTGGTTTCGAAGTCGTACCAGTACTTGCCGCGCAGGAACGCGCCGGAATCGCGATAGCTCAGTTCCAGGTCGTGAACGCCGCGGAAGATTTTTGAAAAGGTGTCGCCGGCTCGATAGTTCAGGCGTCCGTCATCCGAGGTGCGCGCTGCCGCCTGGCCACCGATGAGTTCCGGGCTGCCGGCGGGCGTTGGGATGTTGGCAAAATCCCGGCGAGTTCTCACATCAATGAATCGCTTGTCGGGATTCTGGGTCGAGACGCTTACGCCGATCGACAACTGGGAATCAAGCTGCCCCCGCACTTCGCCAAAGGAAAAGTTCGCTGCGCTCACAGCACCAGAGAAGCTGGCCAGACCGATTGCCAGGGGCAATGCAGCTAGCGACCAAGCATGTGTTGTTTTTGTCATTGTGCCGCTCCGTTAAGTTTGAACCACGATTGCCGGCGTTTAATGAGCCTGGCAACGGGAATCAGTCTGTCACGGGTTTTCGGGAGCGTCTGATCCGATCCGGCCGAATGCATTATCTGATTTGGACATTCAACGGATGAATGCCTGCGGATTCCCAGTGCGCAACGGGTAGCAATCGAGCCCCCAATATTGCAACTTGAGACTATGTTGTCTCTCCAACAAGACAGGTCGCGTGCCAATAACAAAACCAAACACGAGAAGAACCGCTATGAGCCAGACTCTTCACTCTTTGCGCTGTGAACGTTTGAAAGAGCGAGCATTCTGGGCACAAGGGATCGCCCGAACATTGGAAGATTACGGAAAGTCTCTGGACGATCTGCCTACGGACCTGCGTGAACAGTGCGTACCGGCGAACCAGAGCGAGGCGATGATCAGCCAGACTGACATGAATCGCCTTTGGCAGGTCGCTGCGCAACTTGCCGAAGACAGCTGTTTCGCCTTGCGAGTGGCGCAGACCTATCGCTCCAACATCCTGAATATCCTTGGCCTGGCCGCAGTTTCCAGCGAAACGGTTGGTGATGCAGTCAACCGGGTCCTGCGCTATCTGCCAGTTCTCAGCACGCAGGTACAGGCATGCTGCACTGAAGATGACCAGTTCTTCACCATTCACTTCGAGCCACGCGGCACGCCGAATCCGATGCATATCGAAGCGGTCGCCGTTCAGTGCGCAAAGATCTGGAAGCGGCTGGAACGGAGCCATGCGCCACTGGTGCTCGAAACGCGCCTGAATTCCTCTTTTGTCGGAAGCCGTCCTTATTGCGAGTCGCTTTTCACCGGCAAACTGCGGCTCGGCGGCAAGCGCGTCTCGGTGCGCATGTCCCGTTCCGCATTACGCAAACCGCTCGATTCCACTGACCCGTTTCTGCTTACGCGCCTCGATGCGTCCTTGGAAGACATGCTGCTGGAGCTTCCCAGCGAGAATTTCATCGAGCAGGTGAAACAGCGTATCGGCTCACTGATTCCCCAACGTGAGGTTTCGGAAGAGCAGGTGGCGGCCTCGTTCAACATGAGCGCACGGCACCTGCGCCGGAAACTGGCTGAAGCGCAGACGAGCTACGAAAAGCTGCTCGATGAGGTTCGCATGGAGCTGGCGATGAGGCTGATTCAGGCCGGCCGGCTGAATCTTGGTCATGTCGCGCTGCAGCTCGGTTTTCTCAATCCGAGCAGCTTCACCCGAGCCTTCCGCCGCTGGACCGGAATGAGCCCCACGGCCTTCAAGAAAACGGTAGAGGCCGACGCGTATGCGGCATGAGAGAGGCCAGCGCCAGCAGCCCTTGACAGATGGGCGCAACCATCACGGGATGGTGATCTTGCCTTTCTTTCCGGCTTCCTGATATCGCTGTCTCAATAACTGGGCGAGGCACTGCTTGGCCTCGCTTTCCCCATGGATAAGGCGAATTTCCGAAGGCCATTCCTTCATCCGCGTGACGAAGCCGACCAGATCCGCCTGATCGGCATGGGCAGAATATCCGGCGACGCTGTCGACCCCGGCCCGGATGTCGATGCGCTCGTTTTCCAGGTCCACATAGCCGCCCTTCGGCCCGTAGGTTTGTATTTCGCGGCCGGGTGTGCCTTCGGCCTGGTATCCAACAAACACGACGTTATGTCGCGGGTCGCCCAGCATGGCTTTGAGATAGTTGACGATCCGCCCGCCGGAGCACATGCCGTTGCCGGCGATGACGATCGCTGGCCGTGCGGTCTGTGTCAGCTGGTTGAGGATGCCGATATGCTCCTCGTGGCTGTCCACTATGACCAGTTGTTCGAAGGAGAGCGGTTTGCGTCCCTCTTCCAGACGGTGCCGAGCATCGTTGTCCCAGAAGCTCTTTAGCTCCTTGTAGATATCAGTGAAGCGTCTTGCGAGTGGCGAATCCAGGATGATCGGCAGATGCGGCCAGTCGATTTCCGAACCATTGCTGCCGGCCCGTTCAGCCCGCTCTGCGGCTACGTCGGCCCTCTCGTGCTTTTCGTGAAGAATCTCTTCCAGCTCGTAAAGGAGTTCCTGGGTGCGCCCTATACTGAACGAGGGAATGAGCACGGTGCCCTGATCCTCCAGTGCCCGCTCGATCACTGCCTGCAAGCGGTTGCGACGGTGCGCTCGGTCCTCGTGCCGCCGGTCGCCGTAGGTGCTTTCCAGAATCAGCAGATCTGCCCGCTCCGGGGGTACCAGATCAGGCAGGATGGGGGAGTGTGGTGCGCCCAGATCACCACTGAACACCACGCGCTCGCCCATCTCGCCCGGGTGCACCAGATCCAGCTCGACGTAGGCCGACCCCAGCACGTGTCCTGCCGGCTGCAGACGCACCCTGCACTCGACCGTGTTGGCCTCGTGCAGCGTGAACCAGGTCCCGTAGGGCAGGGGAATAATGCGCTGTTCAATCAGTTCCAGGTACTGCTCCAGATGCTCCTGGTTCCGGCTGATCGACAGCCGAAAGGCGTCTTCCAGCACGATCGGCAGCAGCCGAGCGGAAGGCTCGCTGCACAGGATGGGCCCTTCGAAGCCGGCAGCCAGAAGATTGGGGACGCGCCCGACATGATCGATGTGCACATGAGTCACGATCAGGGCCTTGACGCCGTCAATCGGAAATTCCAGCGCCCCGCCATCGTCCCCCACCTCATCCTTGCCCTGACAGGCGCCACAGTCGATCAGTACGCTGATGGCTTCGTCGAGCCACAGCTGGTGACAGGAACCGGTCACGCCTTCGCGTGCACCGTGATGGATGAGCTTGGGATGTTTCAATGACTGTCCTTACGGCGCCCGTCAAGAGCTGTGGTGAATCGTCGGGTTGCGTGCTGTGCTTGGGCAACCTGTGGCGGAGCAAGTTTCCTCTGGCAGCCGCAGACAGCCATTGCCCAGCCGGACTCTATCGAGCTTATCAGAGCTGAGCACCGAGCTGGTGCAAGTGTGCACCAATCGATTGCGCAAGTGACTGTGCTGGAGCAGCCCGCCGAACCGGGGAAGGCGTAAAGCAAGTGGGCTCGGCAAGGCATACGGGTCCTCATGACTTCTGGTACGGCTATTGCTTTGTTTCTACTGCGCACGGAACTGCCTTGCTGCAGTACGTGTTCCGGGACGACCCGGACGCCGGGGTTGATGGAACCGCGGGATCAGCGCATGCAGGATCTGGACGACCAGATGACATCTTGATTACCCAATCTGGAGGTTATATGGCGTCGCAGCGACCTGGCGATTCATCGCACACTGCTTTTACCAGCCTGCCGGTAGTGGACGTTTCCGGTCTCTTCTCACCCGAGCTTGCCGCCCGCGAGGCAACAGCTCGCCAGCTTGGCGAGGCCGCGGCGCAGGCCGGTTTTCTATACATCGTCGGTCATGGTGTGGCGCCTTCGCTCGTAGAAGCCCTGCTGGCCCGCACCAGGGAGTATTTCGCCCAGCCACTCGCCGAGAAGATGCGCCACTACATAGGTCGCTCGACCAACCACAGCGGCTACGTGCCGGAAGGAGAAGAACAGTTCGGCACCGGGGTAGTGGATCACAAGGAGGCCTATGACATCGGCTTCGACTACCTGGCAGAAGAGGGCAGGCGCCCCATGCTCGGCCCGAATCAATGGGCGGACCTGCCGGGTTTCAGGGAGGACATCAAGGCTTATTATGACGCAGTGCTCGGCCTGAGCCGTCAGCTGTTTCGTGGCTTCGCGCTGGCACTCGGTCTTACCGAGGACGCTTTCACTCGGCATGTGTCCACACCCCCAAGTCAGTTGCGCCTGGTTCATTATCCGTTCAGTCCCGATGCACAGGACCGTCCCGGCATCGGTGCACATACCGATTACGAGTGCTTCACCATTCTGTTGCCGACCGCACCCGGATTGGAGGTGCTCAATGGTGCAGGTGAATGGATAGACGTGCCGCTGATGGAGGGAGCCTTCGTCATCAACATTGGCGACATGCTTGAAGTGCTCAGCAACGGCCTGTTCGTGGCAACCTCCCATCGGGTACGGAAGGTCGCGCAAGAACGCTATTCCTTTCCGCTGTTTTGTGCCTGCGACTACGACACGCTCATCGCCCCGGTGCCCGGTCTGGTGAGCGAGACCAGACCCGCGCGTTACCAGCCTATCGTGTGCGGGGAGCATTTGTACGCCCAGACTCTCCAGACTTTCGGCTATCTCAAGCGTCGACTGGAGGCGGGCGAGCTGAGTTTGCCGGAGGGTGCCCGGGGGTTGTCGTCCTTTGGTCACGAAGCTGCGCGTCGGGGGGCGACATCATGACTCTGCAGGATCTGCTTACCCATGCGCAACGCGCCGAAACCGGTGTTCCGGACTGGATGCTCGGCTTTTTCAAGCGCCGCTCGATAAGCTTTGCCAACGGGGCGACGGACAGCACCACCCACGTCTGCTGGCTGCAAAGCCGCAATTTCACCATCGACCTGCGCCTTCCTCTTGCGGAGCACCAGCCACCGCTTCGAAGCTGGGCCGAGTATTCGGTGGACGAACTCGCCGTGCTGGCCAATCACGAAGGCTGGGAGGCGCTGTCGGAATGGGATGGAGAGACGCTTGCCTGGCATGGCGAAACCTCCCTGCAGCTGCACAATCGCTGGCCTGAGCCGGCCGTATTGCACCGCATCGGTAATTGCATGATCGAGTTTGCTCCAAGCGGGGCCTACGTAGAGGACTGGCGCTTGCAACCATCGAAACCCGGGCCGCTCATCGGATTGCGCCTGATCGAAGAGCGCAATCTGGACACCGGCGAGCTCCGGCACCGTGGCGGCGGGCTGATCGTCTGTGGCGATTACGCGGCACTCGTCCTGGGTCGCGCGGAAGCGGTGTCTGGCACGTCCCTGCGCGATGAGGTTCGCCGTGCAGCGGGCGATACCCGGCGGCTTGCCAGTCTCTTCAACTTCGAAACGTCGGTCGCCTGCGGCTCGATAAACGATGGGTACCACGTTTCGCTTTCGACCTGCGCTGGACGGCTCGGCGAGCCCTTGCTGCCTGCTGATGGCTTCGAGGTTATCGCTGGCGGGCAGCAGGTGATCCAGCGCTTGAGCATCGACGGAGCGCGCTGCGAGCGGCGTTTCACCATCGATACGATCGAAGCCGAGCTCAGTTATGCCCAGAGCACAGGTTTCACCGCGCAGGCCGCAGCCTGGTATGCATCCGAATCCCCCACGCTGGCGCGCTACACCGAGCCCCAGTTCTAAGCCGTGAACAGGTTCACTGACTCCTGAGGTATCAATCATGTTGAAAAAATCATTGAAAGCCCTGCTCACCGTCGCCACCGGCCTGTGCATGGCGGCGAGCGTATCGGCTACCGAAAAACAGAGCTTCAAGGTCGCCTGGTCGATCTACGCAGGCTGGATGCCCTGGGCCTATGCTGCTGACCATGGCATCGTCGACAAGTGGGCAAGCAAATACGGCATCGACATCGAGGTGGTGCAGTTCAACGACTACATCGAGTCCATCAATCAGTTCACCGTAGGCGCGTTCGACGCGGCTGGCATGACCAACATGGACGCACTGACCATACCGGCTGCAAGCGGGGTAGACACCACTGCGCTTATTCTTGGCGACTATTCCAACGGCAATGACGGGATCGTGCTGAAAAACGGCAGCAGCATGGAAGACATTCGCGGCCGGCAGGTCAACCTCGTAGAGCTTTCCGTGTCGCATTATTTCCTCGCGCGTGCGCTGGAAGAGTATGGTATGTCCGAGCGTGACATCAGGATCGTGAACACCTCCGACGCCGATGCGGTTGCTTCGTTCCAGACCCCTGGTGTAACTGCCGCCGCCGTCTGGAACCCGCAGCTGATGCTGATCAAGCAGCAGTCACCAGAGGCTGTTCAGGTGTTCGACTCGAGCCAGATCCCGGGTGAAATCATCGACATGATGGCCGTAAACACTCAGGTTCTGGAGGCCAATCCAGCATTCGGCAAAGCGTTGGTGGGCGCCTGGTTCGAAACTCTGGCGCTCATGTCCGGTGATGGGGAGGAAGCCATAAAAGCCCGCACCTTCATGGCCGAGCGGGCAGGCACGGATCTGGCTGGGTACGACGCACAGCTCGCCGAGACCATGCTGTTCTACACGCCAGCCGACACCTATGCGTTCTCTACCGATGCTGCCTTGCGTGACACCATGGAGCGGGTGCGTCTCTTCTCGTTCGACAAGGGCCTGCTGGGCAATGGCGCGCCGAGCGCGGACGTCATCGGCATGCAATTCGCGGACGGCTCGACGCTGGGTGATACCAGCAATATCAAGCTGCGTTTCGACCCGTCCTTCATACGGATGGCCATGGAGGGAGAGCTATAACCGAGGGCGGGAGCTTCCGTGGCTCCCACCTTCTTCCCATTCACCTCGTGAATCCCGAGGTTTTCCGGACAGGCATTGTCGTCCGGCTTTCTTGACAGAGGAAAAGCAGCCGCCGTAGCTTGAACTGGTCCACGACATAAAAACAACATCGGAGGGCTTTCATGTCATTCGGATGGCTCAAATCGGCGCTGAGCGCCAGCCTTTCGATCGCAGCCCTGATGACTGGCGTCATCCCGGTCCAAGCGGTCGAATTCGAGATGCCTCGCCTGCTGGTCATCGGAACACCCGGTACGTCCAGCGGCAGCTTCGCCTCCAGCAACGGCTGGGCGCCTGCGCTTCAGCGAGACCTTGGGCTGTACGTCCGGGTCGTGCCCGAAGACAGCGAGTTCCAGCGGCATCGGCGCCTGACGCAGCGGCGCGATCTTGCCGTAAGCTCTGTCTCGACCGCAGAACTGCGCTCGCAGACCGAGGGCGTCGACCACTATGCCACGCTGCCTCCAGCCGCCCAGCGTATCCTCTGGCACCATAACGACACGCCCTGGACCTTCGTCGTTGCCGGAGACTCCGACCTGCACACCATGGAGGATCTCGCGAAGCGGCCGCTGAGAGTTGCTCAGGGACAATTTTCACCGACCATGATGGGCGCTGTCAGGGAGGGGCTTCCGGCCTGGTTGAACATGAGTCCCGAGGAGACGGACGCGCATTTCACGTTCGTTCCTGCCAGCAGCTATGTCGAAAACTGCCGGTCTGTCGTGGAGGGGAGGGCAGATGTTGCTTACTGCGCCTCGGTGAGCTCGGTCATGGCTGAAATGGAAGGGGCTCCCGGTGGCATTCGCTGGCTTTCGATGGACCTCGACAATACCGAGGCCTGGGACCGCTTTCTCGGTCGCCGGCCAATGGCCGTGCCCACGGAGATCGCCATGGGGGTAGCCTCGGCCAGGGGTGTCGATGGCCTCGCTTCCAATTTTCTTTATGTCGTCACCGCGGATACCGAAGAAGAGTTCGCGTACTCACTGGCGAAATGGTTTCACCAGGCGTATGACCGATACCGCGGTTCTCACCCCCTTTCAAGCCGCATGAGCCTCAAGGTCTTCAGGGAATATCTCGATCGATCGCCGCTTCCTGTCCATGAGGGCACCATTCGTTACCTGAGGGAAGTTGGCGCCTGGACCGACGAAGACGATGCATGGAATCGAGAGGCCATCGAACGGATGGACCGCTGGATAGCTGCCCGGCAGGCGGCACTGGAGGAGGCGCGCCAGAATGGTATCGCGCCGAATGCCAGGGATGACCGGTTCATGGCCATCATGAACAGGCATACCGAAGGGCTGGATGGCTTTCGCACCCGCCTTTGACGGACAGACACAGGACACCCATGAAAACAGATTCCGCCGTTCCTGAAAAAGAAGCACCCGGCTCCGAGGTAACCAGGCTGGGAGCAGCCTACTCGTGGCAGAGCATCGCATTCGTCCTGTTGAGCGTTTGTGGTCTGGTGACCGGAGTGACCTACATCTTCGGATTTACCTGGGCCGGCCGGCGTTTGCTGGAGGGGGAGTATTACTGGATCTTCATCGGTTTTTTCGCAGCGGCGGCCTTTCTGGCGCTGCCGGCCAGGCCCGGGCAGGTAAAGGTGCCGCTCTATGATGTGGTGGCGGCGCTCCTGATCCTGGCCGCAAGCTTCTATTTCGCCCATAACGCATGGGAGATGGTCCAGGCGGGCTGGAGCAACCTGTACCTGGGCATCCTCGTCTGGCTCTTGATGATGGAGCTGGCTCGACGCAGTGGTGGCATTCCGTTTCTGCTGGTGGTGTTTCTGATCGGGCTGTACCCGCTCGTGGCCGACCATTTTCCGGGGTTGTTTCTTGGCGTCCCCTATCAGTTCGGCCACATGATCGAAGCCCACGTGTTCCGGGCCGAAGGCATGATGGGTATTACCACCAAGATCGTTGCAGAGATCATTCTCGGCTTTCTGGTGTTCGCCGGGATACTGCTCGCCACGGGGGCTGGCAACTTCTTCATAGACCTGGCCAACGCCAGCTTCGGTCGCTACCGGGGTGGCCCGGCCAAAGTCGCCGTGGTCGCCAGTGCCTTCATGGGTAGCCTGTCAGGTTCGGTGTTTTCCAACATCGCGGGTACCGGCTCGATAACCATCCCGACCATGAAAAGGGTCGGTTATCCGTCCCATTACGCTGGCGCGATCGAGGCCTGCGCCTCCACCGGTGGTGTGGTCATGCCCCCGGTAATGGGAGCGATCGCTTTCGTCATGGCGATCACCATCGGTGTCGACTACGCGACCATCATGATTGCGGCGATCCTGCCTTCGCTGCTGTTCTACTTCGGGTTGATACTGCAGGTCGATGCCTATGCGGCTCGCACGGGAATGAAGGGCATGCCGAAGGAAGAACTGCCCTCCAAGCGCAAGGTCCTGATGCAGGGCTGGCCCTTCCTGTTCGTCCTTGCCTTTCTCATGTGGGGACTTTTGTACATGCGGTGGGAGTATTACACCCCCTGGTATGCCTGCCTGCTGATGATAGGGCTGTCGTTCCTGCGCAAGGAAACTCGCATGACACCGGCGCGCCTCTTTGGCGCGTTGCGGCAGATCGGCGTGCTGATTACCCAGACCGCGGCGATCATTCTGCCCATCGCCTTTGTCGTCAGCGCCCTGACCATCACCGGCGTCACAGGCGCAGTGACGTCCGGTCTGGTGGAGCTGGGCGGTGACAACATGTTCCTGGTGATCTTCTTCGGCATCGTGGCCTGCTTCATCATGGGGATGGCCGGGCTGGCCATCGTCGCCTACATCTTCCTGGCGGTTACCCTGGCGCCCGCCATCATTGAAGTCGGTGGGCTGAATACCATCGCGGTGCATTTCTTCATCGTTTACTACGCAATGCTCTCGGCAATTACACCACCTGTCGGCGCCGCCGCGTTTCTTGCAGGCACCATTGCCGGAGCCCGGCCCATGATCACCTCGATCATGGCCATGCGTCTCGGGATCGTGATCTATTTCATTCCGCTGTTCTTCCTGTTCCAGCCCGCGCTGGTGCTGCAGGGCGACCTGACGCCGCTGGTCTACGTTCTGCCATCGATCATCGCTGGCATCATGCTGATATCGGGTGGCTTCGAGGGGTATCTGATTGGAGTCGGGCCGGTGAAAACCTGGCAGCGGCTGCCGATGATCGCTGCCGGTTTCGCATTCAGCTTCCCGGGGTTGATGACAACGCTCATCGGCGGTTTGGCGTCCGCCTTACTGGTCGCGCTGGTGTGGAACCAGAATCGGCTGAAGCCGGGCATGGTTTGAAGGAACGGCCAAGGGGGGCTGATGAATCGATTGCAAAGTGAATTCGAAGCGGCTGTTCTGGCGGGCGGCGAGTGTCTGTCCGACTGGCACGTCATCACACAGGACATGGTCAACGAGTACGCGGCCCTCACCGGCGATGGGGAAGGTGAGTGGGTGCATCTCGATCCGAGCCGGGCAGCGCAGGAACCGCCCTATTACGGCACCATAGTGCAAGGCTTCCTGCAGGTGTCGCATCTGGTCAGGCTGCATGCCCAGGCGGTGAAGGATCGGCCACTGATCGACAGGAACCATGCGCTGAACTACGGCTTCGACCGGCTGCGTTTCGTCGGGCAGATGCCGGTAGGGGCAAAATTTCGTGCACGCGTCCGAGCCAATGAAATCGTCACGAAGTCAGGTGGAGGCCGTGTACTGAAGCAGGAGGTCAGGCTGGAGCTGGAGGACGGGCGACCCACGCTGGTCGCAGACTGGCTCTTCTATCTGGATCCGCGCGCCTTTGGCGAAAGCTGATTGCAGTTGCGGTTCGATCACGCGCCTGCCGCCGCAGGCGCGCAACTCGTGGCGCTGGAAATCAGGCGCCGGTCTTGATCCTGGTCCAGGTGCGTGTACGCACTCGCTCTGCAGCCATCGGCAGCGGCTCAAGGGAAAACAGTCGCGATTGCACTTCTTTGGAAGGATAGGCGCCGGGGTTGTTTCGTAGCGCTTCGTTGACCAGCGGCGTCGCCGCCTCGTTGGGGTTGGCGTACCCGACTTCATTGCTGATCTGCGCCACCACCTCGGGGTTCAGAATGTGGTTGATGAACGCATGAGCCTCGGCCACGTTCGGCGCATCCTTGGGAATGGCCATGAGGTCGAACCAGACCTGCGTACCTTCCCTGGGAATTCGATACTCGATGTTCACGCCGTTTCCGGCTTCCGTGGCGCGAGCATCGGCCTGCAAAATGCTGCCAGACCATGCCACCGCTACGCAGATATCACCGTTGGCAAGGTCGTTCAGAAAGCGTGAGGAGTGGAAATAGCGAACGTAAGGCTGGATAGCGAGCATCATGGTCTCGGCCGCAGCGTAGTCGTCCGGGTTGGTGCTGTTGGGGTTCAGTCCCAGATAGTGGAGTGCGCCAGGCAGGATTTCCGCTGGCGAGTCAAGGAAGGCGACACCGCACTGCGACAGCTTTTTCATGTTTTCCGGCTCGAAAACGAGAGACCACGAATCGACCGGCGCGTCGGGACCCAGTACCTCGCGCACTTTGTCCACGTTGAAACCTATGCCGTTGGTGCCCCACATGTAAGGAACAGCGTATTCGTTGCCGGGGTCCGCCACTTCCAGCGCTCGCATCAGATCGCCATTGAGATTGGGAAGGTTCGGCAGCAGCGTCTTGTCCAGTTTCTGGAAAGCCCCGGCCTGACGTTGCTTGGCCAGAAAGCTGTCGCTTGGGACTACGACGTCGTAGCCGGATCTGCCAGTCATCAACCGTGCTTCCAGGGCCTCGTTGGAATCGAAGGTATCCAGCGAGGGGGTGATGCCGGTTGCCGCACGAAAGCTATCCAGCGTCGCTTGCGGTGTGTAGTCGAACCAGTTGTAAATGCGAACTTCTGCGGCCTCGGCTGACAGCGCTATTGTCAGGGAACTTGCGCAGCCTAGACAGAACATGAGCGGCTTGAGCTTCATCGAGATATCTCCGTTCTCGTTAACGTGATGCGTCAAAGGCGGTGAGCACATTGACGGCGTTGATGCCGATTTCCTCTACGGCGTAGCCCCCTTCCATGACGAAAAGCGTTGGCAGCGCGAGTTGGGCGAGCTGCTCGCCAAGCCGCAGGTAATCGTTACTATCGAGCTTGAAGCTGGATATCGGATCGTCCTTGAAGGTGTCGACGCCCAGTGAAACGACCAGGGCGTCGGGCCGATAACCGGCGATGATGCGCAGCGCATCGCTGAGAGCTTGGGACCATACAGACCAGGCGCTGCCCGGCGCCAACGGGTAATTGAAATTGAAGCCCAGCCCCGACCCGGCACCGCGTTCGTCGGCGTAGCCTGCGAAGCAGGGATATTCATGACGCGGGTCGCCGTGAATGGACGCGAACAGCACGTCGGGCCGATCATAGAAGATGTCCTGGGTGCCATTTCCATGGTGAAAATCCACATCGAGCACCGCCACTCGACTCGCTCCGCCGTCCAGCAGGGCTTGCGCGGCGATAGCTGCGTTGTTGAGATAGCAGTAACCGCCCATGTAATCGATGCCTGCGTGATGCCCTGGCGGGCGGCACAAGGCAAACGCTGCAGATGCGCCCGCGGCGATAGCGGCTTGAGCCGACAGAGCAACCTGGGCCGAGTGGTACACCGCCTGCCAGGTTCCGGCATTCATTGGGGCGCCAGCATCGAAACTGAAAAAGCCGAGCTGCCCGTCGATGTCCTCAGGGCAACGTATGGCGGTCCGACGTGGGGGCCAGGCGAGGGGAAGCATGTCATGGCTGCGGCCAAGAGCCGACCAGCGCTCCCATGCGCTCGCGATGAAGTCGACGTACTGCGCTGCGTGAACGCGCTTCAGTGGTTCCATGCCGTAGTCGATGGGTTCGACTATTTGCCCCAGGTTGGTTTGGCGGACTCGATCGAGCACCATATCGGCGCGTGACGGCATCTCGAAACAGGGCATCAGCTGACCCTCGTTCAGTTCCGCATTGCAGTGGTGGAGCCGGTGGGTATCGCTGTAGAACGTGTCCATCTGATCGTTCGCCCGCTGATGAAGAAAACATGGCTTCATCATCTGCCCGACGGATTCGACAGGAAATGACACGAGGGGACAACAAGGGGATCGAAGCGGACAAGCTCAGGCAGGACAGAAGTTCGCCGGGTATTGTCTTTGCCGCCAGGTTCTGGGCGATAGACCAGTCCACCGCTTGAAGGCGTGGCGAAAGGATGCCGGCTCGCTGAAACCCAGCTGCTCGGCGATGTGCGCTACCGGCACGTTCTTCTGTGCGAGCAGGGTCTTGGCCTTTTCACTGCGCAGTTCGTCCAGCAGCTGCTGGTAACCCTGGCCACTCTGATTCAAGTGTCTGCGCAGCGTCCTCGATGTGCAGTGAAAGCGCGCTGCCAGGTCTTCCAGCTGCGGAGGCGCATCCAGGTTCTGGCGGAGTTCGGCTATCACCTTTTCCACCAGGGGAGAGCCGGCCCGGGTGAAGCGCGCCTCCAGTAACCTGCACTGTTCCAGCGCTTCCCAATGGGTGACCGAGTCTGCCAGAGGGAGGGGAGCGGCCATCCAGTCCCTGCTGAACACCAGTGCACTGCAAGGCTGCTCCGACAACACCGGGCAGTCGCCGAAGAACTCAGTGAAGCGGTCGGCATGGATAGGGCCTGGCACATTGAGATGCACGGCCTGAAGCGGCAGGGGGTGCCCGAGCACGTCGTCGAGCATTGCCTTGATCGACGAGAGGCAAAGCTCGAGGTTGAACAGGTGCAGTTCCGGGGACTGTCGGTAGTCGCTCGCGCAAAGGGCGGTCGTCGCGCCGTCGTAACTCTCTGCAGACAGGCGAAAGTAACTGCCGAGCATGTTCGGATGACTGAGCATGACTTGTATCGCGTGGCCGAGCGTTGCGCTGGACAGCATCGCAAAGCCTAGCTGCCCGTAAGCGGATATGCGCATCCGCTGGCCCAGCTTGAGGGCGGTAAGTCTGGATCCGGAGAGCCGGGCGGCGTTGGCAAAGACCTGCTGTTCCTGGGCGGGCGTGATCAGCCGAGCAGGGTGCACCAGATCTTCCAGCGCTATGCCCGTTCCGGCGAGCAGCGGTTCCACGGGCAGGCCCCGCTCAGTGAGGCATTGGGCGATCAGTCCGGTACTTTGCAGGCTGATCAGGCGACGGTCGGGGGCCTGGCAGGCCGGAAGCGTGTTCACAGATGGTCGACTCCGATATCAGGGCTACCGGTTGGAAACTAGCACAATCGATGCCAGCTCGTTGCGATGGCCATCCCGGGGCCGTCTATTACCCCAATAGGGATCTTGCATGGTCAATCGGGTCCATCCGTTGTCGGACGAGGGAATGCCTCTATATCGGGTCGTTGGGCCGCGCTGTAACTTTCCAGCCGGGGATCAGGAATGTAACGCGACAATTCTTGACCCCGGCCGTCCTGCGATTCCGGTGCTAGGCTTTCCTGAGCCGCGCCTTGGCGCACTGATAAGAACCAGCCGTGAGGATCAAGAAATGAGTAACGAGTCTGGAGATGACAAGGCCACTGGTGTGTGCCCCTTTGGCCACGGGGCTGGCAAGCCTCATAAAAGCACCCGCAATCGGGACTGGTGGCCTGAGGCGTTGAGCCTCACATCGCTCAACCAGCATTCCCCCCGTTCCAATCCATACGGCGGCGATTTCGATTACGCCGCTGCGTTCGAATCCCTCGATCTGGATGCGGTGATCGCTGACCTGCACCAGGTGATGACCGATTCGCAGGACTGGTGGCCGGCGGACTTCGGCCATTACGGCGGCCTGATGATCCGTCTGGCCTGGCACAGCGCGGGGACCTATCGTATCACCGACGGTCGCGGCGGCGCGGGCGGCGGGCAGCAGCGGTTCGCACCGCTCAACAGCTGGCCGGACAATGCCGCGCTGGACAAGGCCCGGCGCCTGCTGTGGCCGGTCAAGCAGAAGTATGGCCGCAACCTCTCCTGGGCCGACCTGTACGTGCTGGCCGGCAACGTGGCACTTGAATCCATGGGCTTCAAGACCTTCGGCTTCGCCGGTGGCCGCGCCGATACCTGGGAGCCGGAAGAGCTGTTCTGGGGCCCGGAAGGTACCTGGCTGGGTGACGAGCGTTACAGTGGCGAGCGCCAGCTGCATCCCGGTCTCGGCGCCGTGCAGATGGGGCTGATCTACGTGAATCCGGAAGGCCCCAACGGCAATCCCGATCCCAAGGCGGCCGCCCATGATATCCGCGAGACCTTCGCCCGGATGGCCATGGACGATTATGAAACCGTCGCGCTGATCGCCGGCGGCCACACCTTCGGCAAGACCCACGGGGCGGGCGATCCTTCGCTCATGGGGCCGGAGCCTGAGGGCGCGGTGATCGAAGACCAGGGTCTGGGCTGGCGCAGCCGCTACAAGACTGGCGTGGGCGCGGATGCGATTACCTCTGGCCTGGAGGTGATCTGGAGTCAGACGCCAACCCGCTGGTCCAACTACTTCTTCGAGAACCTGTTCAATTTCGAATGGGAGCTGACCAAGAGCCCGGCGGGCGCGCACCAGTGGGTAGCCAAGGATGCTCCGGAGGTCATTCCCGACCCCTTCGATCCGAACAAGAAGCGCAAGCCGACCATGCTCACCACCGATCTGTCGCTGCGCTTCGATCCGGCGTACGAGAAGATTTCCCGCCGCTTCCTGGAAAATCCGGACGAGTTCGCCGATGCCTTCGCCCGCGCCTGGTTCAAGCTGACCCACCGCGACATGGGCCCGCGTGGACGCTATCTCGGCCCGCTGGTGCCCAAGGAGCAGCTGATCTGGCAGGATCCGATCCCGGAACTCGACCACCCGGTCATCGAGGACGCAGACATCGCCTCGCTCAAGCAGAAACTGCTCGGGATGGGCTTTTCGGTGTCCGATCTGGTATCGGTCGCCTGGGCCTCCGCTGTCACCTACCGCGGCTCGGACAAGCGCGGCGGCGCGAACGGCGCACGTATCCGCTTCGCCCCGCAAAAGGACTGGGAAATCAACAACCCGCCGCTGCTGGCCAAGGTGCTGAACAAGCTCGGCGAGATCCAGCGTGACTTCAATGGCTCGGCCACCGGGGGCAAGAAGGTGTCCATGGCTGACCTGATCGTGCTCGCAGGCTGTGCGGCCATCGAAAAGGCGGCCAAGGATGGTGGGGTAGAGGTCAAGGTGCCCTTCACACCCGGGCGGATGGATGCGGAGGAGGAGTGGACCGACGTTCAGTCCTTCGAAGCGCTGCGCCCGGTGGCCGATGGCTTCCGTAACTACTACCACGAGTCGCACTTCATGGCGCCGGAGGAAGCGCTGGTCGACAAGGCGCATCTGCTGCGCCTGAGTGCACCGGAAATGACCGTGCTGGTCGGCGGCATGCGCGTGCTCGGCACCAACGCCAACGGCGGCAAGGAAGGGGTGTTCACCGACCGGGTCGGCACCCTGTCCAACGACTTCTTCGTCAACCTGCTGGACATGAAGAACGAGTGGGTCGCCACCGAGCACAAGAACCGTTTCCAGGGGCTGGATCGCAAGACCCGCCAGCCTACCTGGACCGCTACCCGCGTGGACCTGATCTTCGGCTCGCAATCGGAGCTGCGCGCGCAGGCGGAGGTATACGGAATGTCCGATGGCAACGAGAAGTTCGTCCACGACTTCGTCAAGGCCTGGGACAAGGTGATGAACGCCGACCGCCTGGACATCAAAAACGGAGGGGAGACCTTCAGTCAGGCATTGTCGGCCTGATTCCAACCGACACGGCGGCCCCTGCACGGGGCCGTTGTTTACTTTGTAATTACGCCAGCGTACCGCCATTCATCAGGTGAATTTAGCTCCATGGAGTTTCCTCGCAACACATGGATAAATCATTTGAATGTCTCACTGATAACAAATTGACATCTTGTTAGCCCAAACGGGTTATTTACCGGTTGTCTCGAATGTGAAGGCGTAGAAGCGCTACCTGGTTCACCCGTTCATGCCCCTTAACGCTGTTGCGGGTTTCGATAGACCTTCTAGTTGAAAAGCGACCAGTGAGTCACTGAAGGAGCCCGTACATATATTCGTAATGTTTTTTAATGAGTCATCTCTCGAGCCGGGTGAGGCGACCGCCATTTTCGCAGGTTGACCGAGCCCAGGACTGCATCTAGGTTCAGGAAGCAATCGAATGAATGTTCACTCGCACCGTCTGAGCCATCGGCGCTGGTCGAGCACGGTTGCATCCAATTACAAAAACAATCGGAGAGCCTCATGTTTCCAAAGACTTCCCGCGCCTCGAAGGTGCGTTCCACCCTATTGCTCAGTTCGCTGGCACCTCTTGTTCTAGCCATTTCGGGCTGCTTGGGCGGTTCTTCAAGTTCCTCTTCCAGTCCTGCGCCCGGCCCGGGCGCTGGACCAGACAGCCGAATCGGCACCTTCGTGGACAGTCCGGTTTCGGGGCTCGATTATCACGGGGCTACGACGCCTGCAGGCCAGACCGATGAAAGTGGCCAATTCAGCTACGCGGAAGGAGAATCCATCAGCTTTGCCATCGGTGAGCTGGCGCTTGGCTCCGCGGTAGGAGCTGAGGTGGTGACACCGCTAAGCGTCACGGACGGGGCCGAGTCGGCCACCGATCGGAGGGTCACCAACAAGCTTATCCTGCTACAGACGCTGGATGCAGATGGCGACCTGAACAACGGAATCCAGATTACCGATGCGATCCGGGAAAAGGTGTCTGCAAGCGCAAGCAGCATCTATTTCGATCAGACGTCGGCGGAGTTCCGCGCGAGCCTTGAACCTCTGCTCGACGAGCTGAAGGCAGCCGGTGCCTTTTCCGACAGCGCAATTCGTACGCGAACCGTGGTGACCGCGGCGAAGGCCCTGGAGCACTTTGCTCGCTCTACCAGCCCCCGTACCCTGGTCAGCACCAGCGGCGGCCAGCTGCGTGGTTTCGAAGCCGATGAAAATCACTGGCAATTTCTTGCAATACCCTATGCCAAACCACCCGTTGGAGAACTGCGCTGGCGTCCGCCGGTCAAGCCGGAGCCATGGGCCGGCGTGCGAGATGCGGTCGCCTGGAGCGATCAAGCAGCCCAGAATCCTGCGCTGCAGCGCTTTGGTGAAGGCGGCATGAGTGAAGACTCGCTGTACCTGAACGTTACCGCGCCGAAGGATGCCAGCGATCTGCCTGTCATGGTGTGGTTCCATGGCGGTGGCTTCACCTCTCTCACGGCCAACACCCTGCCGTTCAACAACCCGCGAGCACTGGTGACCAAGGGGGTGGTGCAGGTATCGGTAAACCATCGGCTCGGGCCGTTCGGCTATATCGCGCACCCTGAACTGAGTGCCGAGAACGACTACCAAGGGTCCGGCAACTACGGCCAGATGGACCTGATCATGGCGTTGGAGTGGGTGCGCGACAATATCGAAGCCTTCGGAGGTAACCCGAACAACGTAACGATCTTCGGGGAGTCCGGTGGTGGGCGCAAGGTGTTGTCGCTGATGGCCTCGCCGCAGGCCAAGGGCCTGTTCCACAAGGCAATCAGCCAGAGCGGAACGCTTCATCCGGACACCCGTAGCCTGGCCGCGGCAGAAGCGATCGGCAGTCAGCTGCAGACCCGCATGAATGCCGAATCTCTTGCCGAAATGCGCGAGAAGAGCTGGCTGCAGGTGGTGCAGGGCGCGGCCACGCTGGTGCCATACACCAACGTCGACAACTTCTATCTGCCGACCACCGAGCGTGTCAGCTTCGAGAGTGGCAACCAGAACGACGTGCCCTTCATGTTCCTGATCAACACCAACGATACGGTTGAGCCGAACGCCACAGTCAGGAACGTCTTTCCCTGGATGGAACCGCTGAGCGAGTCGCCTCACTATGCGGTGCTCTTCAGCCATCAGCCTGCCGGCTGGAAGGCCCGCGGCGTACAGGCCTATCACGCCGCTGAGCTCGCTTACCTGTTCAACGCACCGGAAAGCGTCATCACCCATTTCCTGATGAGTCTTGTCATCGATCCGGCTACCAATGAACCGCTGGTCATCGGCGATTTGAACGGGAACGGCGTTACTGGTTCGCAGGGCGATACGGACGATATCTTCGCCTCCGCCGGCTTCGACGCCACTGACGATGAAGTCATCGATCGCATCATGACGATCTGGACCAACTTCGCCAAAACCGGCGACCCGAGCATCCCGGGTGAACTGGACTTTCCCGAATACAAGGGCGCGACTGAAACCTACGTGGAGCTGAGCGATACCGCCGAGGTCAAGGACAACCTGTCCTCTGCCATAGGGGACTGAGCTAACAGAGATTCGCCAGGCGCAATCCAGGCGTCATGGTGGCGACCTCGAATGGGGTCGCCATTCTTCTGGACTGACGGTTGACTTGAGTACCGGCCGCCGCTGCGATCTAGCCTGCGAAATCTGGAAACACGGTCTTTTTTATAATTGCATGTATGCCCAGATTACCATCGACGATCTGGGTTACCCCGAAATCCACTGCGACGGATATGATTGATATGGCCTCATCTTCGCTGAGCTGATGCTCGGTCATAAGATAGTGGCGAGTCTTGCGGAAGGCATCGCGCATGGCGGACTCCAACGAGGCATCCTTGTAGACCTGGGTCTGCGCGCCAGGCCCCAATTCCGCCTGATAATCCGCGAAGCTCAGTCCTTGTAACACCCATTCATCCGGGGTCTCCAGAAACGGGTAATTGAGTTCCCCGAGGAACTTGCCGGCTATGTCTGCTTGCTTGTGCAGAATGAACTGAAACACCCCGGTGAGCGAACACTCGATGGCAGTACCGCACAGCTCGGAGTCGCCTTGCGAGGCGTGCGGATCACCCACGGAAAAAAGTGCGCCTTTTACCCCCACTGGCAGAAACAACTTGGAACCTTTACCGGCCCGCCAGTTGTCCAGGTTCCCACCAAAGTGGCTCGGCGGGATGGAGTCCACCAGGCCCGCGGTACTGGGCGCTACTGCCATTACGCCAAAGTGCGGTCTGACTGGCACGCGAGCCTTGTCCAGAATGCCGTACCGCTTTTCCACGGTTTGGTGATCGACCGGTACCCCAGGATAATCGATGCGCTCGTGAATCGTCCCGAACGGGTCGGTCTGGGGCGTCCATCGAAAGTTGTAAACCGCTTTCGCATGGGGCGGGTGGGTTTCGTGGTGAACTTCATAAATGGTCACTACCTCCCGCTTTTTCGGCTCGGTAAGCAGGTCGTCGTAGTGAAATCCCCACCAGCTAGCGGCATTGCTACCGTAGCACCGTCCCAAATGATCTGGATGATTACTCGGGCGTGGGCGAATGTCGACAATACGTATCTCGAGTACATCACCGGGCTCCGCGTCGCTTATGTACACCGGACCAGTGCAGATGTGTACCCCGAAACCCTCGCCAGCACCCCGGCCACAGATGGACGCATCCATCGGGCCGGCCCCTCGGCGGTCTACTTTCTTCTCTTCTTTGGTCCAATGAAATACGCTTTCCGCGCCAGGATCATTAGCGACCATTCTTGTCCAATCGTCGGAAGCATGCTGGGTCAGGGTCTCAATGGTTACGACGTCGCCAGAGCGGATGGTCAGTACGGGTTTGAGGTCCCGACTGAAATACCCCCAGTGCACAGTCTTGTCAGAAGCAGGCAAGTAATACTGCCGTGCGACCCCTACAGGATCTTCAATAAGGGGATGGACGCGCTTCGGTGCCAACCGCAGCAACATGGCGTAGCGAGCATGCTCATCGAGCACATCCCGGAAGGGTCGGCGATGGTTGGAAATATCGACAGTCTTCGGTAGCTTGCGAGTGTCCGCGTGCAACCCGTCTGGTTGTCGCGTCTTTAGCAAGTCGGCTTCATCGGGGCGACCTCGTCTAAGCTGCTCATGTATGTCACGAGGCGGAGCTGCCCGGTAGGCTCGTGGCGAAACGCCCATCTGTTGCGAAAAGGTGCGGCTGAAATTGGCAGGATCGTTAAACCCCCACCGATAGCACAACTCCGCAATGCTGATTTGCGAGAGCGAAGGGTTCGCGAGGTCCAGGCAGCAGTTTTGAATACGACGGCCCTTGAGATAGTCGCTGAAACTTGTACCGCTGTTTCTGAAGAGCTTCTGCACATAGCGAGGTGAAAGTCCTTCCTGCCGGGCAATGCACTCGAGACGTAGTGAAGGGTCGCTCAGACGGGAGTCGATGGTGCGGCAGACCCGACGAAGATGGGCGAGCTGCACGCCCGTTGAATCATCGTGGGCTTCCGGTTGCTTACCTGACAGGCAGGCTACCAGGAGTTCGCTCAGCGTGGCTTCCAGTACCGGAAGTTCATTGCTTTCCAGATGCTGAAGTTGTGCCGCCAGAAAAAGAAGCTGCTGGTGACACAACGCCCCGAGGCCCTGCCTGGTCTGGATTCGGTTCGCCTCACGACCGCCAGTGCGCATGAGCCTTTGCAAAAAGGCCGCTGATTCGAGCCTGATGAACATGGCCTGAAAATGGTCGTGTATGTGAAGCTGCCAGGGTTGAGAGAGGTCAAGTAGCAGGATATCCCCGGCAACCAGATTCATGGGGGAGGCTGTATCCAGCATGCTGGCGGTGCCTTCCAACAGGCCGAGCACCAAAACGGTGCTGGAAGAGGCGCCGATTGAGGGTGCAAGTACTTGCGCAGTAGCACGCAGGTTGACAAAAACTGACCCTCTGACAGACCGGCTCACCGCCAGATGGTCAACCGCCAGCGAGCCAGTTCTGGCTGAAACGTGACTGGCGACACCAAGCCCCGCCAGCATGTCATTCCACGCTAGCTGGCGGAGTGTGGGGGGCACGTCTCCAGAAGAGAATCGCTTGAGGTTGCTCATTCGAAACCCATGTTCGAGAGTGGAGAACAGTGCGCCGCAAGCGTCGTGCCAATCAGCTGGCTCGGGGAGGGAACATGGCCTTCTTCAGGATTGCGTGCACGCCCCAGTTTCCGTCCACCACCTGGGTAATACCGAAGTCTACCGCGACTGACATCAGCGCAACCGCCTCGTCTTCACCCAGGTTCTGAGTTGTCATGAGGAAGTGCCGCATCTTTCGGTAAGCGTCGCGCATGGCCAGATCAACCGAAGATTTGCTGAAGATATCTTCCTGCGCGTTGGCGCCCAGGCTGGCAAGGTAATTCGGGTAGCTGAAGCCGTGAAGCACCCAGTCGTCCTGAGTTTCCAAAAGCGGATAATTGAGATCGGCCAGGGCAGTATTGGGCAGATCCTTTTTCTTGTGAAGAATGAACTGGAAGGTGCCGGTAAGTGAGCATTCAATAGCGGTGCCACAAAGCTCGGAATCCCCCTGTGAGGCATGTGGGTCGCCAACCGAGAACATCGCCCCATCCACAGCGACGGGGAAGAACATCTTGGCGCCCTTGCCAATTCGCCAGTTGTCGATGTTCCCGCCTGTGTAGTTTGGCGGGATGGAATTGACCATATCCGCTTCCGCCGGTGCAACGCCGATAGTTCCGAAGTGTGGGCGGATCGGAATTCTGATGTCCCGCAATACGTTTTCGTTCTTGGTAATGGTGGCAGGGTTTACCGGCACTCCGGGGTAGTCAATGATGGGATGAACTACGCCAAATGGATCGGTCTGCGGTGTCCAGCGATAGTTGTATACAGCACGGGCCCAATTACGCTCGCCCCGCGCATCGACTTCAAAGATAGTAATGACTTCACGTTCCTTTGGTTCGGTGAGCATGTCGCCGTAGTGAAAACCCCACCATGCCGCAGCGTTGCTGCCGAACGTTTTGCCTTTGTACTCGGGATTCCCGCTGGGGCGGGGGACTACATCTGCAATGCGCACTTCCAGAATGTCGCCGGGCTCCGCACCCTTGATGCGGACTGGTCCGGTACAGATATGCACCCCCGCCCCTCCACCGGCGCCAACCTTCGCGTCCATCGGGCCGGCACCGCGGCGGTCGACTGCCTTGCGCTGGCTATCCCAGAAAAACACGCTTTCTGCTCCCGCATCGCCCTGGACCATACGCTCTGCATCGTCGTTCGCATGGTGGGTAAGAGTCTCGATAGTGACAAAATCGCCGGATTCCACCTCGATTACCGGCCTCGCCGCCTTGCTGAAGAATCCCCATAGCACGGTTTCAGCAGTAGCGGGGATGAAGTAATGCATGGGTCCGCCAGCGCTTGCGTTACCTTCACCCGCATGGGTCGCCGCGCGGCTCATCGGACTCATCGTAACGCCCAGGGCGCCGAGAGATACCGCCCCACCGCCGACCAGTGCGCTGCGCAGGAAACTGCGTCGGGCAGTGTCAAACTCTTCGATGACGTCTCGCTCGTTTTCGGGGGTGATGCCGTGGGTACAACCCGGTGTGCAAATATGGTCTGTCATCTGCTGCTCCCAGTCGAACATTGAAGTCGTTCCGAGCTGTGCTCGGTACGCATCATTCTGAGCCGAAGAAGTCAGAGCCGCTTGTGCGAGGGCGTACTATTACTTGTCGGAAGCAACTGCATCCGTGTCTATCATGTTGTTAACGGGGCAACGGCGCTGGTCAGCCAGACCTGCCGCGGTGAGCCGATCCCCTGCTGCCCTCGCTGATCCCAGCAAGAACCCCACACGCATTGATTTCCCGGTCATCGTTGCAACTCGCTCTTAGTGAAACGAGTTGCTTCTCAAGTGCTTGCAGAGCAGTTATCTGCGATCGCACATGAGCGATGTGATCATCAAGCAAGGCGTTGACGGCGGCACAGGGCTGGTGGGGGTCGTGCTGATAGCTCTGTAGTTGTTGAATTTCAGCCAGTGACAGGCCCAGGATTCTACAGCGACGGATGAAGGCCAACTGCTCACCATGCTTCTCGGTATAGACACGATAACCGTTGTCCTGTCGATCAGGCCGCGGCAACAAACCCTGCTGCTCATAAAAACGGATCGTTTGCGTTTCGACCCCTGCCAGTCGTGCCAACCTGCCAATACGCATAGTTACAGCTCTCCCTAACGGGTTCCTTACTCTATTGACCTTATAGCAGCTTTATAGTCTTGAATGGTAACCAACAGTGGTGGAATGGAGTCGTATCATGAGTAAACCCTGTTGTGGCGCCTGTGGCGGTGACGCAACGTCCGCAGCGGATATCGGTCCACAGGTCCCCGTTGAAGCCTCGGGGAAATGGGTAAGCGTTTACGTCGTGCCGAAGATGGACTGCCCATCAGAAGAGCGAATGATTCGCCTGGCCCTGAGTGGCTTCGAGCAGATTCGGACGTTGTCCTTCGACTTGCCCAACCGTCGTCTGGCGGTCGTGCATGACGGTGAAGTCGAACCCGTTACCCTGAAACTGAAGGCCCTGGGGCTAGGAGCCTCGCTTCAGGAAACCGTCGCCGCAAATCCGGAAACCACCAAGGGCCTCGAGCTCTCGGCAGCATCCGCCAAGCAAGAAGCAGGGACTCTCCGCTGGTTGCTCGGCATCAATGCGCTTCTGTTCGCGGTGGAAATGACTGCCGGCCTGATCGCCCAGTCCGCGGGACTGATTGGGGAATCCCTCGACAATTTTGCCGATGCGCTGGTGTACGGTCTGGCGCTTTACGCGGTAGGGCATAGCGTAAGAATGCAGGTACGTGCCGCGCACCTTGCAGGTGTGCTGCAACTGATCCTGGCCGTGGGCGTACTGGTAGAGGTGGTGAGACGCTTTGTGTTCGGAAGCGAGCCTGAATCGCTGGTAATGATGGTCATCGCATTCGTCGCACTGATTGCCAATACCACCTGCCTGCTGCTCATATCCAGGCACCGGAAGGGTGGGGCGCACATGAAGGCAAGCTGGATATTCTCGGCCAACGACGTGGTAATCAACCTGGGGGTCATTACCGCCGGCGCCCTGGTCGCGTGGACCGGTTCCAACTATCCGGACCTGATCATCGGCACCATCGCGGCGGCCATTGTGCTCAACGGTGCCAGGCGCATTCTGGCGTTAAAGGGTTGACCCCCATCGCGCGAGCTTACGTCATATGGCGTATGGCTCCACAGCGCCCACGCCATAGAATGAAGCTCCGTTCCCGGCAGAAGGCAGCCGTCACATGCAAAAGGTGGGAGTTATCCAGGCCATCTGGCGATATCCGGTCAAGGGGATGGCCGGTGAGAGCCTGAAAGCATGCCGAATCAATGAAACCGGGTTGCACGGCGACAGAACCTGGGCCGTGCAGGACATAGCACGTCAGGAGATCCAGAGCTGCAAATTCCGCCCAGCCCTGCTGCGGTGTCGAGCTCGTCAAGTGCAGGATGAGCAGGACGCCCCGAGTGGCGCGGTCGAGCTTACCTTCCCCGAAGGCGACTCGCTGGGAAGCAACGACCCCGCCATACACGAGCGCATTTCCCGGCTCATCGGCCATGCTAGCCGCCTGGAGGGCCTGCGGCCCCTGGCGGGGAATGAGCACTTCTATCAACGTTACAAGGCAGATGCCCATACCTGGCTGACGGAGCTGAAGCAGACTTTCGAGCGGGAAGCGGGCGAGGCGCTGCCTGATCTGGACAATCTTCCCGCGACCATGCAGCGGTATGTATCGCTGCCCGGCACGTTCTTTCTGGTCTCTCCGTTGCACCTGCTGACCACCGCCAGTCTGGAGCACATGCGCGCGCTCAACAGCGCAGCGGACTGGGACATCGAGCGGTTCCGACCGAACCTGGTGGTGGAAACCCTGCCTGGCCTGGAAGGGCTAGTGGAACAGGGTTGGCTCGGCAAGCGGATGCAGATAGGTGACCTGACGATCGATTGCGTCGCCGCTGCCCCCCGCTGTGGCGCCATCACGCGAGCCCAGGCCGATCTGCCCGAAGACAGGAGCATGCTGCGCAGCGTGGTGAAGGAAGCGGATCAGAACCTAGGTATCTACGGGTCCATCAAGGGCGCAAGCATGCTGCAGGTGGGTGATGAGGTCTGGGTGGGATAGAGGAGTTGGGCGAATGAAAGATAGGTCCTCCGAACGGGCGGTTCAGATGCTAACCTCGGTATTGAACATCCGCCCTGCGGTCTCGGGATTGTAGAACGCCAGGTATCTCTCGAGGCCGCGTGGCGGCAGCACCTCCACCAGAAACCTGTTCTCGATCCAGACTTCCACCAGATCGAACACGCCGCCTCGGTCACAAGTCACGGCTCGCCAACCGTAGGGTCGCACCAGGTCCATGATCTCCTCGGCGGTCAGGGCGCTGGACAGGGCCACATGAACCCCGCTTGCAGACTGCGCGCTACCATCCTGACGGATCTGTACCTCCCAGGGCATCACCTGAGGCCCTTGCGCCGCCATTGATGTGGAGGGGCCGGTGCCGGGGTGATGCGCCGATGCCTCGGGCAAGACTTCGACCCCGCACCCGGAGCCATCACGCGCTATGGCAACCCAGGCGCCTGGCACCACCGGAAAGGGCATCGCCACCCCCGAAATGAGCCTGGCGAAGAGTTCCGCGACGCCCTTGGGATCGCGTGCCGGTAGGGAAAAATGCGCAATCATGGTGACCTCCATACCTGTATTAGTAAGAATGACTGTCTATAATAGACAGTCATTCTGTCTTTCTGTCAAGATCCACGCATGCAACAAACTGACGATCGTCCCAAGAGCCTCGGCTCACTGCTCCGCCAACCCTATCAGGCGCTGCAGCACCGCCTGTATCAGGCGCTACCGCAACATGGCTTCGCTGACATTAGGGCAGCCCATAGCGCCGTGTTGCGCCATATCGACCCAGAGGGCACGCGCATCACGGTGCTCGCCGAGCGCGCAGGCATGACCAAGCAGAGCATGGGCTATCTGGTCGATAGCCTGGTTGCAGGTGGCTATCTGAACCTCATGCCCGACCCTGCGGATGGCAGGGCCAAGCTCGCCGCCCTCACGCAGCGAGGCACCGCAGCCATCCAGACGCTGCTGGAGGAGAGCGCCGCTTGCGAACGCCTGTTGGCTCAGCGCATCGGGGAGGAAAAGCTCGCGCAGCTGCGCGAGCTACTGGAGCAGGCTGGGGAGGTGCTTTTACAGGAGATGGACAGCTAGCAGCCCGTTTGGTCTCATGCGCCCGGCGGTAGCAACCGCAGGCTGAATGACTCTCTTCGTCAGCCAGGCAGATAGCCCTCCCGCATGGCAGGCAATTCCCCACGCTGTTGAAGCTGGCTGAGCTGATCGCCAGGCCGTAGGCTCGGCTCAACAGTACAGGAGACTTCCATGCGTTTTGCCAAGGCCTATTTCGATATCGGACTTTTCACCAACCAGCGCGAGGCTCAGCAGCAGTTCTGGAGCGAGCGAGCCGGCCTTCCGTTCGACCATACGCAGAAGCTTGGCGGCGGCGTGTTGCAGCATCGCTACGCAGCGGGCGACGCTGTCCTCAAGCTCAACGATTCACGCGATCCGCTGCCCGACTGCGGGGCGGGCCGGGTGCGCCAGATTCTGGTGGCTGACGCGAGGGTAGGGCAGCCTCAGGACATCACCGATCCGGATGGCAACCCGGTGCGGCTGGTGCCGCCGGGCTTTCAGCAGATCAAAGGCCTGGCCGCGCGTATCAGCGTCAGCAACCGCGAGCGCAGCCTGGCGTTCTACCGAGACGCGCTTGGGCTGAAGCAACTCGCGCCCGACCAGTTGAGCTGCGGAGAGGCGATGCTCTGGCTGGATGAGAGCGACACATCACCCGCTACGCCGGACCAGCCGCTGGCGGCGCTGGGCGTCCGGTATCTGACCTTTCAGGTATTCGACTGCGATCAGGCCTTCGCCGACGCCATCGCAGCGGGCGCCACCGCCGCGAAAAATCCGGTCACCCTGGGCGCTACCGCTCGCATCGCCTTTGTCCTGGACCCGGACGGGCTTTGGATCGAGCTGTCGCAGCGCGCGTCGGTGACTGGCCGGGCGGTATGACGGGGTCGGCAAGGGCTGCGAGCTCCATGTACTCCGCTTGGGGAGACTCCCGATCAGATTAGGGCTCTACAAATCGCCAAGCTTCGAGGAATACTATTGTTTATAGCGGCGGCTAGGGCGGAGCCTTCGATACCTTCCTGCACATGCAGTCGTGGTATGTCGGACTGTTAGTGTTGCTGGGCCTGGTGCTCGTTGTCACCTATCTCGGCGAGCATTACGCTGACGTCAGGAGGACGCGATGATACAACCGGTAAAAGAGGATGCGTACTGGAGCCGCGATGTAACGCAGTTACTAGCGGAGCTCGGTAGCAGCGAGCAGGGACTGTCCTCCGACGTGGCCGGCGAGCGCCTGTCAGCAGCGAGGCAAACCAGTCTGGGTGGCGAGCCGGACCTTCAGGCGTTACGCTTGTTTCTCCGCCAATTTCGCAGTCCCCTGGTGCTGATCCTGCTGTTCGGCGCCCTTGTCTCTCTGGTCGTCCACGACTGGACAGATGCTTCCATTATCCTGGCGATCTTGCTGGGTAGCGCGGTGCTCGGTTTCACCCAGGAGTATCGCGCCTCAGCGGCGTTATCAGCATTGCGTCATCGGCTAGCCCTTACCGTATCCGTGTATCGCGATGGCACACTCGCAACGCTGTCCGCCGCCGACGTCGTGCCTGGCGATGTGATCCATCTGTCTGCAGGCAACCTGATCCCCGCCGATGGGGTCGTTCTGGAGGCCCGCGATTTTCTGGTGACCGAGGCCAGCCTCACGGGCGAGTCATTCCCGGTCGAAAAGCGTCCGGGTATCGCAAGGTCGCAGGCGCCGCTGGGCCAGCGGACCAACTGTGCCTATCTCGGCAGCTCGGTGCGCAGCGGCACGGCCCGGATGCTGGTAATCAGGACGGGACGCGACACGGCCTTCGGTGCCATCGCCGAGCGACTTGCCGCGCGCCCTCCCGAGACCGAGTTCGCCCGGGGCGTGCGCCACTTCGGCTATCTGCTGGTGCGGGTAATGCTGGTCATGGTGGTGTTCGTGCTTGCGGTCAATCATCTGCTGGAGCGTCCAGCGATCGAGTCGCTGCTATTTGCAGTGGCGCTGGCAGTGGGCATCACGCCGGAGCTATTGCCCGCCATAGTCACGGTGACGCTGTCGCGCGGCGCCAGGGCCATGTCGCGGCGCGGCGTGATCGTGCGCCACCTGGAGTCCATCGAGAACCTGGGCAGCATCGACGTCTTTTGCACCGACAAGACAGGCACCCTAACCGAAGGCGTGATCACCCTCAGCGAGGCCGTCGACAGTATGGGACGGCCATCCAGCGAAGTGCGTCGATTGGCCTATCTCAACGCCGCGCTGGAAACCGGCATCGACAATGCGCTGGACGCCGCCATCCTCAGGGCCTGTGAAGGCGACTCCTATGCCATTTCAGAGCACCATAAGATCGATGAGATCCCCTACGATTTCTCTCGGCGGCGCCTGACCGTCGTGGTAACAGAGCAGGAGGCTTCGCGCCGGCACATGATCGTTACGAAGGGGGCTGTCGCGCAGTTGATGGATATTTGCACGTGCGTCGCACGGGACGGTAGTGATCATCCGTTGGATGCGGTAGAGCGAGGGCGGCTGATGGCCTGGTTCCAGGCGCGGAGCGAGGAGGGCTACCGAGTACTGGCCTTGGCCTCTCGCAGCGTTGAAGCCAAGAATCATTATACCCGCGAGGACGAAACGGAGATGACCCTTCAGGGCTTTCTGCTGTTTCTCGATCCGCCCAAAAAGGGCGCCGCCGAGACGCTGAGCAACCTTGCGTCGCTTGGGATTCGGGTCAAGGTAGTTACCGGCGACAACCGCTTTGTAACCGCCCACCTGGCGGAAAGCCTCGCACTGCCCAGCCGCGCCATGCTGACCGGCGAGGAACTGGCCGGCATGAGCGACGAGGCCTTGTGGCAGCGCGCGCGTGAGGTGGACCTATTTGTCGAGGTCGAGCCCCATCAGAAGGAGCGCATCGTGCGCGCCCTGCAACACACCGGCCACGCCGTAGGCTATCTGGGTGACGGTATCAATGATGCGCCGGCCCTGCATGCCGCCGATGTCGGTATCTCGGTGAAAGATGCGGTGGATGTCGCCCGGGAAAGTGCTGATGTCATCCTGCTTGAATCGGACCTAGGCGTGCTGTGCCAAGGGGTCCTGGACGGACGTCGTACGTTCGCCAATACGCTCAAGTATATAGGCATCACTACAAGCGCCAACTTCGGCAATATGGTTAGCATGGTTCTGGTGACGCCGCTGCTGCCTTTCCTGCCGCTGCTGGCAAAGCAGATCCTATTGAACAACTTCCTGTCCGACCTGCCGGCCATGGCGATCTCCACCGACCGCGTCGATCCGGAAGAGGTCGCTCGCCCGCGGCGCTGGGACGTGAACAGTCTGCGGCGCTTCATGCTGGTATTCGGGCTGATCAGCACTGTCTTCGACCTGCTCACCTTCAGCATGTTGCTGTGGTGGTTCGATGCCGATGAGATGACGTTCCACACTGCCTGGTTCGTCATCTCGCTGTTGACGGAGCTGGGGGTACTGTTGGTGCTGCGTACTCGATTAGCCGTCTGGCGCAGCGCTCCCTCAGGCCTGCTGCTGAGCGCCACCCTCGTCGTTTTTGTCCTGGCGCTCTGCATTCCCTACCTGGGGGTCCTCAGTACGCTATTCAGTTTTACTCCGCTGCCGGTGACTATGCTGGTGGCCATCCTGTTATTGCTTGCGGGTTACCTGGCGTGCACTGAGCTGGCCAAGCGGCGCTTCTTCCAATGAACATGCCGCTCGAACACTCGCTAGCGTAATGCGCGAACAAGGATCGGCAACGCCATGGTCTAGACTGTCTTCCACATGGGCAACGCCCCGATCAGATCAGGAGACAGTATGAAGGTAATGACCGTAGGCACACCCCGCAGTCTTGATGGGATAACCCTGGCCGAACGCCCGGACCCGGGCGAGCCGGGGCCTGGCGAAATTCGCGTGGCGCTGCACGGCAGCTCGCTCAACTTTCACGACATGGCCGTGGTGAACGGGTACCTTCCGACCGAGGATGGCCGGATACCGCTGGCAGATGGCGCAGGCGTTGTGGAAAGCGTTGGCGCGGGTGTCACCGAATTCGCCCCCGGCGACCAGGTCGTCTCCTGTTTCTTCCCCGATTGGCAGGATGGCGAACCGGTGGACGGAGGCTTTCACCGCGTACCCGGGGATGGCATCGACGGCTTCGCCCAGGAGCATGTGGTATTGCCCGCCACCGCCTTCACCCATGCACCGAGTGGCTACGATGCCGTCGAAGCCGCCACCATCACCACCGCCGGGCTCACGGCCTGGCGCGCGCTGGTCGTGGACGGACAACTGAAAGCCGGCGATGTGGTGCTGTTGCTTGGTACCGGTGGTGTGTCGATCTGGGCCCTGCAGATCGCCAAGCTCATGGGCGCGACGGTCGCGATCACTTCGTCTTCTAATGCCAAACTCGAACGCGCCAGGGACATGGGCGCCGATTTCACCATCAACTACCGCGAGCAAACCGAGTGGGGCAAGGCCGTGCGCGACTGGACCGGTGGCCGAGGGGCCGATCATGTGGTCGAGGTCGGTGGCCCGGGTACGCTTGCGCAGTCGATCAAGGCGGTCAGGTTCGGCGGCCATATCTCGCTGATCGGGGTGCTGACCGGCGGCGCCGGGGAGGTGCCCACCGCCGCTCTGATGACCAAACAGGCGCGGTTGCAGGGCGTGACCGTAGGCAACCGGCGCCATCAGCAGGACTTTATCCGCGCACTGAACAGCAGCGGAATTCGGCCGGTGATCGACAGCCGCTTTCCGCTGGAAAAGCTTGGCGAAGCCTTCAAGCACGAAGCCAGCGGCGGCCACTTTGGCAAGATTGGGGTGGAGTGGTGAACAGCGCTTGCCGTCAGCTTATCAGCCTGTAACGGCTATTCCTGCGCAGAGTCGGAAGTGTGCCGGCCGAACCCAGCGAACCCAGCCATACATCAATCGGGGCGGAAAGAACTGCACCGGCCGCTTGAGCCGCCGGGCTATCTCGTGAAAAACCGTGGGCAAGCGGATCGACATCAATTCCGAACTATTTCCAGAATTGTCAGGTCGGAACATTAGGCACCCCAATTTGGCGATGCGTACCATGGCGATTACTCCACCTTAGCGCAAGACGACATTTCAACAAACGAGTCAGCCGGCATCCGTTTGCCCGCTGGTCAAGTGTTTCTGTTGGAGATCGTTGTCATGCGCTTTCGTGGAGATATCAATGGGCTGCGTGCCATCGCGGTGGCTGCTGTCGTGCTTTTCCACTTTGGGATCACTGGCGCCCAGGGCGGCTATATCGGCGTCGACGTCTTTTTCGTCATTTCAGGTTATCTGATGACGGCGATCATCTACGGTCGCCTGGAAAAACATGCCTTCTCAGTGTTGGGGTTCTATCGAGATCGTGCCCAGCGCATTATTCCTGCATTAGCCTTCCTATGCCTGGCTCTCCTTCTGGTCGGTTGGCTGCTGCTTCTGCCCGATAACTATGCTTTGCTAGCCGAACATATCCTGGCGAGTATGGGATTTGTCTCGAACCTGTTCTATTGGAAAGAGGCTGGCTACTTCGAGCCGGCCTCCCACGATAACTGGTTGCTGCACACCTGGTCGTTATCGGTTGAATTTCAGTTTTATCTAATCTATCCGTTGCTGATCCTGTTATTGAGACGGTGGCTGCCCCAATCTTCGACCCGCTGGCTATTGGCAGCAGCTGCGCTAGCATCGCTGGCACTGTCGGCTTATGCCTCGTCGCGCTGGCCGACCTCAGCCTTTTTTCTGCTCCCGACCCGGATGTGGGAACTGCTTGCCGGAGGGCTGGTGTTTCTTTTCCCCTTCGCGTTTAGCCGTGAGGCTAGTCGTTGGCTGGAGCTCGGGGGCATAGCCCTTATTGTCCTGTCAGTCGTGATTTTTACCGAGGAGACGTTTTGGCCGGGCTGGCTGGCACTTATTCCCGTGGCCGGCACGATGATGGTGATTTACTCCGCCCGGCATGAGTCGCTAATAACCGGCAACCCTGCGGCGCAGTTTCTAGGCAAAATCTCATATTCCGTTTACCTATGGCACTGGCCAATCGCTGTATGGATCTATTTTTTTGGCCTTGAACGCGAGCCAGGATGGGTCGCCGCCGGTATGGTCGCATCGTTATGTTGTGGCTGGTTATCGTACACCTATGTCGAGAACTTCGGCGGGACTCAAAAAAGGTCGGCGCTGGCCCGGACCAGGCACCGCTTGCCAGTGCCCATAGCCGCATCGGTGCTTGGCATCGGATTGCTGGCAGCTATAACGACGACCTCGCAAGGTTACCCCGGCAGAATAACTGACGAGTTTCGCGACGCTACCGCAGAGCTGGTACACCCTCGAAAAATGCACGGCTGGTGTTTTCATAGCGTGGGGGAGGCCGGAAACGAAGCGGTTGATGTAGAAAAAGTGAGGTGTCCACTCGGGGCGAGAGACGGGCAGACCGAAGCCCTCCTGTTCGGAGACTCATTCGCCGGTCACTACGGACCGTTCTGGGACATCGTGGGGCAAGGGAGCGGAGTGAAAGTCAGCTCTGTAGCCAGCGACTGGTGCTACCCGAGTGTGTTGGAGGCCTTTACCGGCTACACCTCGGGGCCGGAATATGAGCAATGCATGATCAACCGACGCTACCTGCAAGAACACGTCGGCAATTACGACATGGTGATTTTTGCAGGGCAATGGCGCGCCGTGTATGACCTGGACCAAATGGAGGGGCTCTTGCAGGCTATCCATCTTGCTGCTGATCGGGCCGAGCTGGTCGTGTTGATGGCAGCACCTACCAACTTCGACATCAACGTGAAGAACATGTACGAACGCAGTCTGAAGTTCGGCCACTCATTCGATATCACGCGCTTCGCGAAAACCCGCGATCTATCGATGCGAGCGGCGAACGAGCAGCTCGCGGAGCTGGCGGATCAATATCCAAATGTCATGTTCTTCACCCGCGACTCGATGTTCCACATCGACGGAGTGCCGTCCGACGTGACCGCGGAGAACGTCCCCTTCAGTCTCGATGAAACTGGACATATTAGCGTGTATGGCTCAAAAAAAGCGGCCGAGGCATTCCTTCAAACCCCGCTATATCAGGAGTTCACTCGACTTGTTGATGCGAGATTTCAGGGCGGCTCGGGTTGAGGGCGGCGGTATCCACGTTGGTTACAGCCGCGATTCCACTCAGTGTCGGCCCGACTCCGGGAACCGGGTTCCGCCGGAGCGCGAATTCAGCTGCCGGATGTTTGTAGGCACACCGCTACTATCCAGCTCAACGATACCGATCCCCGCGTTGTTCCAGAGCCGTTCGCCGACTTGATGGTTTTCAGGTTCTCGCGGTGTCACCCGCATGCGGCGGCGTTTGGTGAACCAGTTCAATGGAGACCAGGGCGCATAAAGCCAGCGGTTAAGCCGGTCGAGCCACTCCATGAGAGAGCGGGGAAATTCATTCTTGATGCCGCTGCTGGTGATCTGCCAGATCCTGGGCCGGTCCGGCCTGTTGCGAAGACGCACGTCGTAGACGAAGGAATAGTGAACGTCGCCAGAAAGAATTACGAAGGTCTCCGGGGTGCGGGAATGGCGAAAGATATTTAGCAGCACACTGGCCGAACCTCTGTGAGCCATCCAGTTTTCCGCATCCACAACCAGTGACTTGCCGAAGAAGGTGAACACACGCTGGATCGCCTCAATCAGTTTGACACCGAACATGGGTGCGGGGGAGACGACGATCACAGCCTTCTCGTCCAGGATGTCCTGCTGGAATTCGGACAGCGCTTCCCAGTCGAGCAGACCCGAGGGTCGGTCGCGCTTCGTTTCGCTGCGCCAACGGCGGGTGCGAGTATCCAGTACCACCATCCGCGGCGAGGTTTGCAGACTGTAGTGCCAGCGCTCGAATGCCAGCAGATGGTCGATAAGAGCGTCCTGTCGGACCGGGTCAAACTCGCCGCCCGGGCCCGCCGATGCCGACAGCTCCTGCACGGACGGCATGATATCGCCGAAGGCTTCCGGGTTGTTGCCCCAGCCCTGGCACAGCGCGTAGGCCACCAAAGCATTGCCGACGATACGGCGGGAAAAGGGATGACCGTAGGTGGTGCTCTCCCACAGTGCAGACAGGTTCCAGTCATCCGTTACATCATGATCATCGAAAATCATGTACGTGGGCAGATGCGCCAGGGCCCTTGCGACGCGAGGCAACCCCACCACGAAGTCATCGATCGCTGTTTGCTGTTGTCGGTAGGCTTCAGCGTCTTCCCCGGAGAGGGCAGGTTGCTGCGGGGAGATCAGACGCCAGCACACCGGCGACCAGACCAACAGGTACATCGCCATGACTTCATTGAGAGAGATCAGGTGATTGTGAGCGCTGGCGGTGGTGAACACAGGTTTGCTGACGCCCCCGAAAAATCGCTCGAGCAGCGCCTCGTTGCTGCGGATATCCGGCAGCAGCTTTTCCCGATGAAAGTAGCAGTCCGGGTTTTCACGCAAAGCCCTGCTGTCAGTGACCTCGCTACCCTGGATCACTTCCTCGTACAGACCGAGACACTCGGTCAGGCTGTGTATGGCCCGTAGCATGGGCCCCGCGACATCATCGGCGTAGATCTGGTCCCCGGTCATGATCAGCAAGGCCGGACGTTCCGTGATATTGGTGCCGGCCTCCAGAATTGTCTGGTCGAGCCTCACCAGGCCGTCTGCCGCAGCAGAGTGAGGGCGCCGGCATGAACCATGGGCCAGGCGGTCGAGCCGCTCCTTGATGACAAAGTCGGGCCGGCTGGCGCCCGGCATGCACAGATGTGGCGCCCAATCCCGTATCCAGCATTCCTCCCCCTCGGCAGCCCCAGTTGAGGGGAGGGCGGACACCCCGAGGTCGTAGCCGATGGGGGTGTTCGTTGGCAACGCCTCGTCGAATTCCACATGAACCAGATGCAAACAGGCACGGGCCCCAAAACCTATCCGGGTCACTTCCTTTTCGGTCAGTACCCGGTCGAATTCCGGCTCGCCCGAGCCCTCTTGATAAAGCCGCATACGCAAGGTCAGCGAAGAAGATCCCACCAGCCAGAGCGTAAGCTTGTCAGAAGTGGTGTGCCGGAGTATCGGTCCAGCCAGCACCGGCGGCAGGGACTGCGAAGACTGTTCGGTCATTAATTCTCCTGTCACCACTTGTCTCCAGGGACCCCTATCCTCGGCTGAAGCGATAGAGCCTGATGTCCAAATGATTTCCACCGCGTCGGCCGATTCTGCACCAAAGGCGGCATTGTTGGGGCGGGCCTGTTGGAGAAAAGTCTGATTCCGGGACGCTGCAGAAATTCCTGGCAGAAGGCGGGACCACTAGTTCCCGGTAGACCGAATCGGGCAACTTAGAAGGGATTGGCTCTCCGGGAGAGCCTTTCAAGCAACCCTAGGCGACGTCGTACCTAGCATGCTGATAATCCGTTATGCGGACGACGCAGCGCTCGCCTATCGGCAACTGCAAGAGGAAGAGCTCCGTTCGCCCTTCGGGAAGCGAACTGTCGCTTGCAGATTTCGTCAGGCTTGTTTTCGGGGGTGACAACAGCGGTGCTACTGCTGCTGACGTCGAAGAAGCCAAGGCAGGCAGCGATCTATCGCCTTGCAGCACGGCTTCAAGGCATACTTTCAACTGAGCATAGGTAGGTGAATCCAGGGCTGGCATGAAAGGTTGGCGACAGTCGGACTTTACCCTCACGACCTATCCGGGTTAACGTCCTGAAACCGGCGGAGAGCCGATCAGTCAGGAGCCCATGGATGGCCCGTAGTAGACGCACCACCGCACTCGAACTATTAGTCGACCTGCTTGCCCGTTACCCCTGGTGGGTGGGCGTACTGGTTGGGTTGGCCGCCTGGTTTATCTTCGGCGCGATCGCCAGCAGCCCGTTGCCCACCGCGAACGCCCTGCAGCCCTCAGACATGTCACGGCTTCTGATTGGTCAGACACTGCGCACGTTCGCGATGGCCGCTCAATACTTCATTCCCTTCGCCTGCCTAATCGGTGCAATCGTCTCGATTGTCGGCCGTGCCAAGCGCAAGAAGCTTCTGGTCGACGTCAAAGCCGCAACCCAACCCGGCAAAACCATCGACGGACTCACCTGGCAGCAGTTCGAACAGCTCATTGGCGAAGCCTTCCGGATGCAGGGCTACAGCATCACTGAAACCGGAGGGAAGGGCGCCGATGGCGGGGTTGATCTGATCCTGCGCAAGGGTGGCGAAAAATACCTGGTGCAATGCAAACATTGGCGCGCCCTCAAGGTAGGCGTGCCGGTGATTCGCGAGTTCTTTGGTGCCATGGCAGTTGAGGGCGCCGCCGGCGGGTTCGTCGTCACTTCTGGGCAATTCACCAGTGAGGCAGAAGCGTTTGCAGAAGGGCGCAACATCAAGCTGGTAGATGGCGCTGCGCTCAAGCGTTGGCTTGGACTGGTGCAGGGCCAAAGCCCTTCGCCAGCGTCCCCGGCCTTCACCTTGCCCAGTTCAGACATAACGCTCTCAGCGGAACCCAGTTGCCCCGTGTGCCGCAGCGCGATGGTCAAGCGCACCGCCAAGCGCGGCCCCAACGCGGGCAACCTGTTTTACGGATGCGTTCAATACCCGCGCTGTCGCGGCGTGGTGAATCTTTAGAGCAACGAGTAAGGAAGGGATGCATGCAAGCGGACTGGGACGACGCACCGCAACGAGGACGAAGAAGTCGCAAGGGGCAGGGTCCGTTCGCCCTCGCGTTGGTGCTGGGGTGCCTTATTGTCGGCGGCGGCCTTTATGCCGCAAGCCATCTGGACAGCGCCCAGCGCAGCTGGAACCCGCTCAAGGCTGCACTGGAGCACCGCAATCGACCGGTATCGGTAGCGGTCACTCATCCCACCAGGCAGGGCGGAGCTGCGCAATCGGATGGTGAGATCCGCTGGGCCGAGGACGACTATGATGAACAGGTTCGGCGCATGCTTGCCGAGTCGGCCGAGGCAGAGCAGGGCGGTCAGTCGCAACGCCAGACCGTGTTCAATGACGCCAACTACGTCCCGTCCGGCCCGGTCAACACCATCAGCATGGCCGTGCCGAGACAGACCCCGGCGCCGCAGACCGACACGGCGCCAAGGCGGGGCTATATCACAGTGGTGCAGGAAACCAAGACGAGCTGCTGGCCCTTCAAGCCCGGCAGTATCGAATGCCGCCGCTATAAGAAGATAGTTAAGAACGGGCACAACCTCAGCTGCTATAACAGTGAACACAAGTACACCGAAGCCTGCCGCCGCGCAGCGCTTTACAACCCCGTTCAATAAACTAGAGGCCCAATGAACCCAAACAACAAGAACGGCCAGGACCCAAATAGCCCCGAAGCCCGCGTGGCCGTGCTGGTCGACTGCGACAACGTCACGCCGGAAATCCTCACCTACGCCCTGCGCGTTGTCGCCCAGTTTGGCCGTGTCACCGTGCGGCGCGGCTACGGCAACCACTCCACCCTCGCCAACAAATGGCAGGAAGTGCTGGTCAGCCAGGCGTTCACGCCCTGTCTGCAGTACCAGTACGCCTCCGGCAAGAACACTGCAGACATCGCCCTGGCGCTGGACGCACTCGAAGCCATGTTCGACCACCGCGCCGACACCTTCTGCCTGGTCACCAGCGACTCCGACTTCGCCTACCTGTGCCGCAAGCTGCGCGAGCGCGGCGCCACCGTATGCATCGTCGGCGAGAAGAAAACACCGCCTGCGCTGCGTAATGCGAGTGATCAGTTTTTTGAGTGGACGAAAGAGGAGGAGGTCGATTCGACCCCAGAGCCGGTAGAGAAGCCTGCAGCGAAGAAAGGCACTCAGGTCAAGGTCGATGCCCCGCCCAAAGCCGAGCCTGTTCCGAAAGCACCTCCCAAACTCCGCCCGAAGTTCGTCGTGGAAGCGGTATCTCTTCTGGCTAGCGACACCTCGGAGGGGAAGGTGGGGCTTGGCCCGCTCGGGCAGTATCTGAAGCGAACCGATCCTGCGTTCTCGCCCAAAACCTACGGCCATTCCGGGTTGCTAGACATGCTGAGAACGTATGACTTGCTCTCGCTCCAGCAGGAGCAGGGCGGGAACTGGTCGGTGTATCTGGCCGATGGTAAACAAGAGTGAGCGACGCGAGCGCGGAGCATTGAATGTAAATTTCCCCGTTTTTTCAGGACGTCGGCGATGAATAAAGAACGCTACCTCAGCGAAATAGAAAAACGTCTGCTATCGCATTTTTCAGCCTCTCGTGACGGTTACAGACCACCATCGGAGGATCGTCACCGGTTGGAGGGCTTTATCCAAGGCGCAATCTTCATGGGCTTTGCCGATAGCAAGCAGCTTGGCGCACTTATGGAGGCTGTGCACCTGTCAGTGTTTGGCCAAACGATTGCCCAGCGCCGGGCTGAAAGTGAGCAGCGATGGCAGGAGGAGGCCATTGATTACAGCCGATATGAGCAACCGACTTATGAACGCAAAGGTAGATGAGCATGCCGCATTGTTCACCTGATCTCAGGTGTGTCTAAATCGTTAATTTGTAAGCGATCCACCAACCCCACCTTGCAGCAGGCTTAGTAGTTGATCGCAGTGCCACAGTTCCAGGGCAACAAGGCTTCCAGTGCCTCGACGGTCGTCGCTTGCGGCAGACGCTCCAGCACTTGGCGCAACCAGGCGTAGG
>JAUVYN010000096.1 GCA_030603065.1 Pseudomonas sp. | reverse complement strand
TTGTTCAGCTCGTAGTGGCTGTTCAGTTCTTCCAGCGCGACGGTAGCCTGCAGCTCACCGGAAGCAATGCCGGCCAGCAGCTCTTCCTTCTGCGCCTCGGAACCCAGCTGGGTGATCAGGCCGCCAGCGAAGATGACCGATTCCATGTAGGGCTCGAGGCAGATGCCGCGTCCGAGCTCCTGCATGATCAGCATGTTTTCCACGCCGGAGCCGCCGAAGCCGCCCAGCTCTTCCGGGAAGGGAATCGCGGTCAGGCCCAGCTCGCCGAGCTGCTTCCAGAAGTCGGTGCTGAAACCGGCTTCGCTCTTGCTGGCGTGCTCGCGCTTGTCGAAGGTGTAGGTGTCGCGAACCAGACGGGCCGCGGTTTCCTGGAGCATTTGCTGCTCTTCAGACAGTTTGAAGTCCACGGGCGGTCTCCTTAGAGTTCAAGAATCATTTTCGAAACGATGTTCTTCTGGATCTCGTTGGATCCACCGAAGATCGACAGTTTGCGCATGTTGAAGTACTGCGAAGCCGGGGAGGCTGCATAGTCGTCAACCAGGAACTCGCCGTCGTAATCCAGCTCCAGCTCTTCCGGCAGGAAGGGCAGGGCGTACGGGCCGAGCGCCTTGCGCATCAGGTTGGTGATGGCCTGACGGATCTCGGTACCCTGCACCTTGAGGATCGAGCTTTCCGAACCAGGAACACCGCCCTCGGATGCCGCGGCGACGATACGCAGGGTGCTCATCTCGGCTGCCATCAGCTGCATCTCGACTTCAGCGATCTGCGTGCGGAACAGCGTGTCTTCCATCAGCGGCTTGCCGTTCTTCATCTGCTTGGAGGCGATGCGCTTGAGGTTGGTCATCGCGGCCTTGGAGGCACCGATGCCGGCCAGGCCGGTACGCTCGTGGGTCAGCAGATACTTGGCGCAGGTCCAGCCCTTGTTTTCTTCGCCGACCAGGTTCTCGACCGGTACCTTGACGTCGTCGAAGAAGACTTCGTTGACTTCATGATCGCCGTCCAGCGTGATGATCGGGCGCACGGTGATGCCGGGGGTGGCCATGTCGATCAGCAGGAAGGAGATGCCACGCTGCTGCTGGGCTTCGGGATCGGTACGCACCAGACAGAAGATCCAGTTGGCGTGCTGGCCCAGGGTAGTCCAGGTCTTCTGACCGTTGACGATGTAGTGATCGCCGTCGCGGACCGCACGGGTTTTCAGCGAGGCCAGGTCGGAACCGGCGCCCGGCTCGGAGTAACCCTGACACCACCAGTCTTCACCGGACAGGATCCGCGGCAGGTATTTACGCTTCTGCTCTTCGGTACCGAACTTGATGATCACCGGGGCGACCATGTTCACGCCGAAGGGCACCAGACGCGGCGCGCCGGCAGCGGCGGATTCTTCGTCAAAGATGTGCTTCTCGATCGGGCCCCAGTCGGTGCCGCCATGCTCGACCGGCCAGCCCGGCGCATACCAGCCCTGCTTGGACAGGATCTTCTGCCAGCGCTCGTGGTCTTCCTTGGACAGATGCTTGGCCAGCTTGACCTTGGCGGCGATGTCCTGGGGCAGGTTGTTTTTCAGAAATTCACGCACTTCGTCGCGGAAGGCGAGCTGCTCGGGTGAGAAATGGATTTCCATGTGTGGTCCTCGTTATGTACGGTTCGGTCCCGCCGGCAAGCCGGCGGAGTCCGGGGTCATCAGAGATCGGCGAACTTGCGACCTTCCCTGGCCAGCTTTTCCAGCAGCGGGGCCGGCTTCCACCAGGCACCGAGCTTCTCGTGGAACTCGCAGATCTTCGCATACACGCGATCGACTCCGACGGCATCGGCGTAGAACATCGGGCCGCCCTGGTGAGCGGGGAAGCCATAACCGTTCAGGTAGATCACATCGATATCACTGGCGCGCTGGGCAATGCCTTCCTCGAGGATCTTGGCGCCCTCGTTGATCAGCGCGTAGATGGTGCGCTCAATAATGTATTCGTCTGACAGCGGCTTGCGCTCGATACCCTGCTCCTTCGAGGCAGCCTCGAGAATGGCCGGCAGTTCAGGGTTTTCCAGCGGCGTGCGCGAGCCCTTTTCGTAGACGTAGAAGCCCTTGCCGGTCTTCTGCCCGAGCATGCCGGCCTCGGCCATCTTGTCGAGGATGGTGGGCAGCTTGTATTCGGCCGGCAGCGTCTGGCGCTGACGGGTCCGGATTGCCAGGCCGATGTCCAGGCCGGAGAGGTCGCGCATGGCGAAGGGGCCCATGGCCAGGCCGAACTTCTTCAGCACCCCGTCCACCTGGCCGGGGGTGGCGCCTTCTTCGAGCAGGAATTCCGACTCGCGGCCGTACTGGAACACCATGCGATTGCCGACGAAGCCGTCGCACACGCCAACCGGCACGGAAACCTTCTTGAGCTTCTTGCCGATAGCCATGGCAGTGGCCAGCACTTCATTGCTGGTCTTCTCGCCGCGCACCACTTCCAGCAGGCGCATGACGTTGGCGGGACTGAAGAAGTGCAGGCCGACGACGTCTTCGGGGCGCTTGGTGAACTGGGCGATCTGGTTCAGATCCAGCGAGCTGGTGTTGGACGCCAGAATGGCGCCGGGCTTGCAGTTGGCGTCCAGTGCTTCGAAGACCTTCTGCTTGACGCCCATGTCCTCGAATACCGCCTCGACCACCACGTCGACATCGGACAGGTCGGCGTAATCGGTGATGCCGCTGATCAAACCCATGCGCTTTTCCAGCGCGTCCTGGGTCAGGCTGCCGCGCTTGACGCTCATGCCGTAGGTGTCACGGGCGCGCTCGATGGCCTTGTCGCGGGCCTCACTGGTGATTTCCAGAATCTTCACCGGGATGCCGGCGTTGGCAAAACAGATGGCGATGCCGACACCCATGGTGCCGCCGCCAATGACACCGGCGGACCTGATCTCGCGTACCGGAGTGTCCTTGGGCAGATCATCGATCTTGGACGCCTGGCGCTCGGAGAAGAAGGCATGGACCAGCGCCGCGCGCTGCGGAGACACCAGGCACTCGCCGAACAGTTCGCGCTCGCGCTTGAGACCCTCTTCCAGCGGCAGGGTGAAGGCGGCTTCGACGGCCGATACGCAGCGGGCCGGCGAGAACAGGCCGGGCATTTTCTTCTCGATCTCGGCGCGCTTGGCGGCCACGGCGCCGGCGTTGTCGGCACCCTCGAGCTTGTCGGTGCGCTCACCGGTGCGGCGCGCGCCCTTGCCTTCGGCGATGAGCTGCTGGGCGAAGGCGATGCCTTCGGACAGCAGATCGCCTTCGATCAGCTTGTCGACCACGCCGAGTTCGAAGGCTTCCGGCGCACCGATCGGATTACCGGAGACGATCATGTCCAGAGCCTTGGCCACGCCAACCAGGCGGGGCAGACGCTGGGTGCCGCCGGCACCGGGCAGCAGGCCCAGCTTGACTTCCGGCAGACCGACCTTGGCGTCCTTGCGGGCAATGCGGTAATGACAGCTGACCGCTACTTCCAGGCCGCCACCCAGAGCCGTGCCATGGATCACCGCGACGCTCGGCTTGTTGCCGGCTTCGATGCCTGCGACCACTTCGGGGAGGCTCGGGGACTTCGGTGGCTTGCCGAATTCCTTGATGTCGGCGCCGGCCATGAAGGTCATCCCTTCACAGACCAGGACGATGGCTTTGACTTCCGGATCGGCTTCGGCGGCCTTGAAGCAGTTCTGCAGGCCTTCGCGCACCGCAATCCCCAGCGCATTGACCGGCGGATTGTTGACTCTGACGACGGCGATATCGCCTTGGCGTTCCAGGGTAACCACGTCCGACATGCGTAACCTCCGTTATGTGGTGTATTTCGAGTTTCACTATGCGAAATAATGAAACCATGTTTCGCTAGGCAAAATACAAAAAAACAAAGCGCTTGTCGATGCCCCGTTAGAGGGAAATGTGGATAGATCAGTTAAGGTGATGGAGCGCGACTCGGCAAGCCTTGGCCGTCCGGACTGTGGATGCCGCACCCGCCGCGCATCGGCGGGCACGCGGTCAGACGCCGAGACGTTCGATGTCTCGAGCCAGCATGGCCAGCTGATGGGCCAGCTGATTCTTCACCTTTTCCTCGGATACGAGATAGGAGGGCGCGCCGCAGGTCAGCGCCATGAGGGTGCCGTCCTGAAGGTGCAGGGGTACGCCTGCGGCATTCACGTTGCGGTCCCAGTCCCCCAGCGAGAGGCAGAAGCCGTGTTTCTCGTAGTCTTCGAACGCGCGGTCCAGACCTTTGCGGACTTCTGCCCAGGATTCAGGATTGCGCGCCTCGAGCGCGGTGAGTACGTGGCCGCGCTCCTCATCCTTCATGGCGGCCAGATAGGCTCGTCCGGCGGCGGTAGTCGCCAGTGGCAGGCGCACGCCGACATCCATCCGCAGGGAGGTGGTCTCCGAGGGCCGACAGTTCTCTACATAGATCATCGATAAGCGGTCGCGGCAGGTCAGGCCGACCGAGGTATTGGTCGAACGGGCGAACTCGTCCATATAAGGCTTGGCCAGCTGCCGTACCCGCAAATTGGAAACGTAGGCATAGCCCAGGGCCAATACTCCCGAATCGAGCTGGTACTTTTCCAACTGCGGGGAGTAGCTCAGATAGCCCAGCTTGGTCAGGGTATAGGTCATCCGCGAGACGGTGGGCTTGGGAAGCCCGGTAATGCGGGCGATGTCCTGATTGCCCATGACCACGCTACCCTGGCTGAAGGCGCGCAGCACGTCCAGACCCCGGGAGAGGGCTTCTACGAATTTGCGGTCCTTGACCGCGGGGTCCTTCATGGTTTCGAGATCGTCGTTCATCGCGCCTGCTTACCTTATGGTTCCGCTCCCGGGCGGCCCTGCCCGGGACCCGTTATGCCCCCGATTGTCCATCGACGAGCCATTATTGTTGTTCAGTTGGCCGCAACCATACCAGATACGGCCGTTCTGCACAGCGAGACGCTTCGGCCTTTGTCCCGGTGATTGCAGAGCATTGGGTGATAGAATAGCATCTTTTTGGTATTTCATTCCGCTGTGCAAAATAATAGTCCATACACGAGGTTCCGATGTCGTCCCCCGCAACCCTTTCCGTCGCGACACAACTGGCGCAATCAGGCCACACCAACATCGCCGATATCCTGGATCAGGCCTGCCGTGACTATGGCGACAAACCTGCCTTCTCCTGCGGAGTGAATACGCTCAGTTTCAACCGGCTGCGCGATGACGCAGATGCCTTCGGCCGTTATCTGCGTTATGAAGCGGGCCTGCAGCCCGGCGACCGTCTTGCCATCCAGCTGCCCAACCTCCTGCAGTACGTGATCGGCATCTTCGGCGCGTTGCGGGCCGGCCTGGTCATCGTCAATACCAACCCCCAGTACACCCCCACCGAGGCGCAGCATCAGTTCTCCGATTCCGGCGCCCGGGCAGTGCTGGTGCTGGACAAGCTGGTGCCGCTGATCCGCAAGGTGCAGGGCGATACGAACCTGGAGCGGCTGATCGTCACCAGTGCCGACGACTTGCGCAATCCGGTACTGGAGGACGAAGCGGCAGATCAGACGCGCTTCATGGCTGCTCTTGAAATGGGTCGCAGTCTGCCACCCATCGAGCCGGAGCGCGGGCTCGACGATCTTGCCCTGCTGCAGTACACCGGCGGTACCACCGGGGTATCCAAGGGCGCGATGCTCAGTCACCGCAACATCCTCAGCAACGTGCTGCAAGCGGTCAGCATCATCAAGCCGGGCGACGTGGAATATGGCAACGAGGTGCGGGTGTCACCGCTGCCGCTCTACCACATCTTTGCCTTCACCGCGAACTGCATTGCCTCGGTCTACACCGGCTTTCACTGCATCCTGATCAGCAATCCGCGGGATCTGGACAGCATGATCGAGGACATCAAGCGGCAGCCGATCACCCTGCTGACCGGCATCAATTCACTGTTCGTGTCGCTGATGGCGCATCCCCAGTTCGACAGCATCGACTTCAGCCGCCTGAAGTGGGTGAATTCCGGAGGCGCGCCGCTCAATACCGAGATCGCCAGGCGTTGGGAAGCACGCACCGGCGCGGTGGTGCGCGAGGGCTACGGCCTGACCGAAACCTCGCCGGTGGTGGTCGCATCCACTGCCTTCACTCCCTACAAGGAGGGCTTCATCGGCAAGGCGGTGATCGATACCGAGATGAAAACCGTCGACGACGATGGCAAGCAGACGCCCCGTGGTGAGCCGGGCGAGCTGCTGATCCGCGGCCCGCAGGTGATGCAGGGCTACTGGCAGCGCCCGGAGGCGACCGCCGAGGTGATCACCGAGGACGGCTGGCTGAAAACCGGGGACGTGGGCGTGATCGACGAAGAGGGGTTTCTCAAACTGGTCGATCGCAAGAAGGACATGATTCTGGTGTCCGGTTTCAACGTCTATCCGAACGACGTGGAGGATGCGGCGATGCGCCACCCGGGCATCCGTGAATGCGTCGCGGTCGGCGTACCGGACGAGCGCAAGGGTGAAGCGGTGAAGCTCTACGTCAGCCTGCATGACGCCAGCCTCGACGAGGCGGCGATCATCGCCCACTGTCGCGAGCACCTGACCGGTTACAAGGTCCCGAGCTCGGTGGAGATCCGTGACGATCTGCCCAAGTCCACCGTTGGCAAGCTGCTGCGCCGCGTGCTGCGGGATGAGGCACGGAGTCAGGCTTCATGAGTGGCCTGACCCTGCGAATAGACAGCGGAATCGCGGAGATCGAGTTGGACGACGGCAAGGTCAATGCCTTGTCCGAATCGATGCTCGACTCCTTGCTGGATGCCATTGCGCAGGCTGCAACTGCCGACGCGGCCCTGCTGATTACCGGCCGTTCCGGTTGTTTCAGCGGCGGTTATGATCGAAAGCTGATCGATGCGGGCGGTCCGGCCTGTGATGCGATGCGTGCCGCAGGTGACCGCCTGACCATGGCGCTGCTGGATTATCCGGCGCCGGTCGTCATCGCCTGTACCGGTCATGCCATGGCCAAGGCCGCGTTCATGTTGCTGCTGGCGGATTACCGGATTGGCAGTGAGGGTGCCTTTCGCGTGGCGTTGAACGAGGTTGCGATCGGCATGACCATGCCCCGTCCGGCCATGCGACTGGCCGAGGCTCGGCTCGCAGCACACTGGCTGTCGCGTTGTGCCTTACAGGCGCAGAGTCTGAAACCAGCCGACGCACTGGACGCCGGCTTTTTCGATGAGCTGCTACCCGCCGAGCAGGTGCTTGAGAGGGCTCGGGACAAGGCGAGGGCCCTCTCTGCATTGCCGAGGCAGGCCTACCGCGAGACCCGCGCACTGCTGAACGGCGCATTGCGCGCCGAGATAGCTGCGCTGATGTCCCCGTAAGCCTGATCAACCGCGCTGGTAGGTTCCCACCAGGCGGTTCATCGCCAGAGTATGGCGTTCAAGCTTGGCGAGCAGCTCCCACAGGGTCATGCCATCGGGCAGATGCAGATTGGCGTCCAGCGCCAGTACCCAGAAGTAATAGCGATGCTCGCCATGACCCTCAGGGGGCATAGGGCCATTGAAGCCGAGCTTGCCGAAGTTGTTCTTGCCCTGGGTAAAGTCGCTGGTGCCTTCATCCAGCGAGGTGATGTCGCCGGGGATGTTGTACAGGACCCAGTGAACGAAGCCGTAAGTGCCATTCGGAGAAATCAGTGGCGCATCCGGATCGTGGCAGACGACCGCAAAGGATTTCGTACCTTCCGGTGCGTTGGTCCAGCTAAGCGCCGGGGAAACGTCTTCACCTTCCCCGGTGTACCGGGTCGGGATTGCGCCGCCGTCTTCGAAGGCGCTGCTGCGCAGATGCAGTTCATTGGAAAATGCGAAGCCCATGATGCTCTCCTGATCTATTGAAGATACCTGCGTTAACAGCCGACAGCCCGTTGCCAGTGCGGTTCCGCCAGTTCAGCGGACCAGGGCAGAAAGCAGCCAAAGGCCCAGGAATATCCATACTCCGCCGGCAAAGAAGCGCTTTCGCAACAGGCTACGCACGCCGCTGTAGAGCAGTAGCAAGCCTACCGCCACCGCGGTGATGCTGAACCAGCCGCTGTCCACACCCAGGGTACGGGCGAAGCCGTTGACGAATGCGTGGCTGGCTCCGCTCAGCTTGTCGAATACCCATCCCAGGGCATCGATGATGGCGCGAACTACCGAGCCCAGCGTTTCGCCGAGCCACTCGAAGGCATTGCTGGACACGTGTTTCAGGCTCCTGGTCTTGGCCATGCGGGCCGGGTCAAGATAGCAGAAAGCCGTCTTGCATGGGGAAAGCAAAGACGGCCCAGCTCATCTGACCATTATCGGCACCGAAATGCTGCGCCGGGTAGAGGCGCGGCCCTTGTCAGACCCGCTCGATCACCATGGCCACGCCCTGGCCGAGACCGATGCACAGGCTGACCAGTGCATAACGGCCCCCGGTGCGCTCCAGCTGGCGGGTCGCGGTCAGCGCAAGACGACCCCCGGAAGCACCCAGCGGATGACCCACGGCGATGGCACCGCCATTGGGGTTCAGACGAGGGTCGTTGAAGTCCAGCTCGAGCATCTTGGCGCAGCCCAGTACCTGCGAGGCGAAGGCTTCGTTGATCTCGATCACGTCCATGTCGGCCAGGGACAGGCCGGCCCGAGCCAGTGCCTTTCTGCAGGCTTCCACCGGGCCCACGCCCATGATGCGAGGCGGCACGCCGGCGACGGCGCCGGCAAGAATGCGTGCACGGGGCTTGATACCGTACTTCTGGCCGATGGCCTCGGTGCCGATCAGTAGCGCCGCGGCGCCGTCGTTCACACCCGAAGCGTTGCCGGCGGTTACCACACCCCCCTCGAACAGCGGGCGCAGCTTGGCCAGGGCTTCGAGGTTGCTCTCGGGGCGCGGATGCTCGTCCTGGTCAACCAGCTTCGGCGGCTTCTTCTTGCCCTGGGGCACCTCGATGCCGTGAATCTCTTCTTTGAAGAAGCCGTCGGCGCGGGCCTTTTCATAGAGCTCCTGGCTGCGGGCTGCATAGATGTCGGCCTGCTCGCGGGTGATGTCCAGCTCCTGGGCAACGTTGTCGGCGGTCTCCGGCATGGTGTGACAGCCATGCTCCTTCTCCACCTTCGGGTTGGGGAAGCGCGCGCCGATGGTGCTATCGAAGGCACGGAAGTCGCGGGAGTAGGCCGATTCGCTCTTGGCGATGACGAAGGGCGCGCGGCTCATGCTCTCGGCGCCGCCGGCGATCAGCAGCTGGCCTTCGCCGGCCTGGATCGCCTGATGGGCATTGAGGATGGCTGCCAGGCCCGAACCGCACAGGCGGTTGACCGTCAGGCCGGGCACTTCCACCGGCAGGCCGGCTAGCAGGCCTGCATGACGGGCGATGTTGCGCGCGTCCTCGCCAGCCTGGTTGGTGCAGCCCATGATGACGTCTTCATACTCGGTCAGATCGAAGCCGTTGCGTGCAATCACTGCGCGCATGACCTCGGCCAGCAGGTCGTCGGGACGAACACTGGCCAGGGCGCCTGCATGGCGACCGAAGGGTGAACGCAAACCGTCGTAGATATAGGCAGTGCTCATGTGATTACTCCTGGTGGTCCGGGGTGGTCAGCGGCAGGTCGAGCTGGGCGCGGCGACGCAGCCAGGGGCTGGGTCGATAGCGCGGCTCGCCGTATACCGTCTGCAGATTGTTCAGCACGCTGAGGACGCGCTGTTTGCCGTAGTGTTCGCCAAAGGCCAGCGGGCCCTTGGGATAACCCAGGGCGAGTTGAATGGCCTTGTCCAGCGTCTCGGGCGTGGCGATGCCCTTCTGGGCGATCTCGCTGCCCAGGTTGACCACACTGGCGATCAGACGCTGGATGACGAAGCCGGGGGAATCGTTGATGACCTCGACCGGGACGCCGTCGGCGCCCAGCGCCTGGCGCGCCTGGGCTACCAGCTCGGGGTTCGACGCCGGGGTACGCATCAGGGTGCGACGCTTGTCCCAGTCGGCGAACACGTCGATCGCCAGGGTGCGGTCGGCAGGCAGGCCCAGGTGCAGCAGAGCGGTGGTGCAGTCCTCGCCAAGCGGTGTGACCAGACAGATCGCTTCGTCGCTCGGCAGGTTGGTGGTCTCCAGGATCGCGCCGGCGGCCTCGAGTACCGCGTGCACATCGCTGCGTACCGCATCATCATCGCAATGCAGCCAGAAGGGGCGGTTGACGAGGACTGTCTCCGGCGTCGCCTCGGGTTCCTCGATCTTCTGACCGTCCTCGTAGCGGTAGAAGCCGCGACCGGTCTTGCGGCCCAGCAGTCCGGCGGCCACGCGCTGCGCAGCGATGAACGAAGGGGTATAGCGTGGATCGTGGTAGAACTGCTCGTAGACCGACTCCATCACCGCATGGGAAACGTCCAGGCCGGTCAGGTCGAACAGTTCGAAGGGCCCCATGCGAAAGCCCGGCCCGTCGCGCAGAATGCGGTCGATCTGCTGGGGGGTGGCGACCCCCTCGCTGAGCATGCGCAGTGCTTCGGTGCCGAAGGCGCGACCGGCGTGGTTGACCAGGAAGCCGGGGGTGTCCGGGGTGATCGCCGGGAAGTGCCCGGCCTTGTTCGCCAGATCGACCAGGCCTTGAATATAGCGTTCGTCGGTACGCTCGCCGCGGACCACTTCGACGATGCGCATCAGCGGCACCGGGTTGAAGAAGTGGAAACCGGCGATGCGTTCGGGGCGCTGACAACCGGCAGCGATGCGGGTAACCGAGAGCGAGGAGGTATTGGTGGCCAGCAGGCACTCTTCTCGAACGATGCCTTCGAGCTCGCCGAACAGCTTTTGCTTGACCTCGAGGATCTCGACGATGGCCTCGATCACCAGATCGCAGTCCTTGAGCTGCGACAGCTCGGCCGCCGGTTGCATGCGCGCCATGGTCGCTTCGAAGTCCGCTTCGCTGAGCTTGCCCTTGGCGACCGAGCGCTGGAGCAGGTTGCGGTTGAAGGCAATGGCCTCGTCAATGGCTTCCGCGCGGGTGTCATACAGCAGGATTTCCTGCCCGCTGCTGGCGAATAGCTGCGCGATACCGCGGCCCATGGCGCCTGCGCCGATAACACCGATCCGGTTGAACATGCGTGGACTCCTCGTTTACTCTATGTTCCGCATAGCGAAATGGTATTTCGTTTAATGTGGTGGGAGATTAAATCCTGCGTTGGGCGAGTGCAAGGCGGAAGCACCCGCCGGACAATCAGCGTAGCCAATAAACAGAGGGTGTCATCGCAGTGAGTTCAGACCATAGCCAGGAAGTTGCGCGGACCGTAACCGGATTTTTTCAGGAGCTCGGCGCAGAGCTGGTCGAATATGCCGAGGGGCGTGCAGTCGTCGCGCTCACCCTGACCGAGAAGCATCTCAACAACGCCAGCAACCTGCATGGAGGGGTGACTGCCAGCCTGCTGGATATCGCCATGGGGCTCTGCGGTACCTGGGCGCCCACAGCCGATGAGCGGCGAGTCGCCATCACCCTGTCGATGAACGTGAATTTTTCCGCCACCGCCGCGCTTGGCACGCGGGTGCGCGCCGTCGCCACCTGCCGCAGCAATGGCCACAAGATCTTCATGGCCAGTTGCGACTTGCTGGACGATCAGGATCGGCTGCTCGGCTTCGGCGAGGGCGTCTTCAAAAAGGGTGCGCTGCGCCGGGACCTGCCTTGAGCCTGCTTGCGTGAAAACCGCGCTGCTGCCGGTAGGGGTCGGCCTCGAGCTGGCGGCCTTGCTCAGCCAGCAGGCCTGGCTCAGCTGGGCCGCGGCGTTGGCCTTTGTCATCTATTTCACCCTCGGGTTTCGCCGGCTGAACCCCTATCCGCGCTGGCTGGGCATCATCACCCTGGGTGTGCTAGTCGCGGCGCTGTTCAGCCCGCGCACCGACGCTTCGCTGTGGCCGCGCCTGGCCAGTTCGGCGGCCTTCTATACCAGTTTTCTAGGCGCGCTGGGGCTGATGCAGCTACTTGCTCGGCGCCTGCCGCAACTGCGTGAGCTGCACAAGGCCTTGCTCGCTAGCTCCAAGGTGGTGC